>JBGUZS010000192.1:0-5489 GCA_045223835.1 Oscillospiraceae bacterium
CGCCCCTGCCGCGCTCTTTCCCCGGTTTCTCTCGCGTGAGAGAAACCGGGCCGCCGGAGGCAATCCCCATCGTGAGGAAAGAAACGCTCCGCCGGCGAGGCGGCCTGTGAGAATGGATCATGCCAGCGAAAAACTGCATATCTGTTCGTTGTATTCCCTCATCAGGCGCTCCGCGCCAGCTTCCCCCCGGGGAAGCCAGGGTGTTGATCGCCCCTGCGTCCGGTTGTTCGTAACGCTTTTCTCGCCCTTCGTCCCCGCTGCGCCGTGACGGATAAGGGACCCTGTCCCCGCCGGGGCTTCTCAGCCGGGGATCAGGCGGGCCTGGACGGCGGTCTTCCCGTCCTCCAGCGCCGCACGAAGGATCATGGCGCCGTCGGGCAGGGTCCGGCGCTGCCAGATCAGGGTATCCCCCTCATGGCAGGAGGTACGGTAGGCGATCTCCAGCTCCCGGATCCGCATCCCCTGCCATTCCGGGTCGGGGAAGGTCCCCGCCAGGGACCGGAGATAAGCCACGTTGTTCATATGGCCCCCCAGGTCCATATCCACGGAGCGGACGGCATACCGGGCGTATTCCTCCAGGGGCTCCTCCGGCAGGCGGGTGAAGGGCTCCGCCCACACCGCTTCCGGGAAGAAGGTCAGCTCCGGGGGATAGACCTCCCTGGGGGAGATCAGCTTTCCCGAGGCCTGGTCCAGCACGCCCCACTCCGTCTTCCCCGCGGCCAGGACCTCCCCGTTTTGCTCCAGAAGGTAGTCCCGCTCCGCCCGAAGCCGCCCCGGGGCCTCCGGCCAGGTGGAGAGGGTCGCCCGGTCCATCATCCCGGGACGGCGGAAGAAGCGCACCCGGGTGCGCACCGTCAGCCAGAAAAGGCCCCGTTCCTCCAGCTCCCGGATGCCGCAGCCCAGGGCTGCGGCGTGCTCGGAGGCGATATCCATGAACAGCGCAAAGGTATCGGGTATGCCCAGAAGCGCGGCGCTGTCGCATACGCTGGGCAGAATGACGATTTCCTTCCTGTATCGGTTTTCCATGCCAAAACCTCCGTTTCCTGAATTATCGCGGATCACGTATCCGTATCCTATTTTCCCCCGGGGTCGGGAGAAAGTCAAGGAAGATCGAAGAGCCGTTGCCCCGGGGCGAAAAATGTGGTATACTGCCCGGGCATGGGAGGGAAGGCCATGAGCGAGCAGATTCCCAAGTGGCAGCGGGAGCTGGAGATCTTCCGGCGCATCAAGCCCGTGCTGATCCTGGAGGGGAACGTGCTGGATATCTACCGCCTCTCCGGAGGCGGGGAGGCGGTGCGCCTGGGCCCCTGGCTCCAGGATTTCCTCAGCGGGAGAGGGTACCACAACATCCTGTTTTACGATAACCGGAACGGCTTCGACAACCCCTGGGACGCCGAGGCGAAGCGGGGCTTTGCCCGGACCCTGGGCATGACGGAGAATCAGCTCCTGCAGTACGGGGATTTCCGGGGCAGGGGAGGGGCGGCGACCCTCATCCGCCGGGCCATGGCCCAGGATAAGGAGCCGGCGGCGGTGGTGCTGGAATTTGCCTCCCGGTACATCGTCTCCCCGGAGCGGATGGAGCAGGGGGACGCGGAGAGCTTTACCACCCTCCTCCAGGCCTCCCTGGAGAGCCGGGATGTGGCCACGGGGATCGACCGGCTGAAAAACCTGATGATCCTCATCGTGAACAAGGTCAACGACCTGCCTCCCTGGTTCTATCTCCAGAATCCCAATGTGAAGAGCATCGCCGTGGAGCCTCCCGGGCGGGAGGAGCGGGCCGCCCTGGTGACGGGGCCGGAGCTGCGGCGCTTCTTCACCCCCGGCGCCTGGGAGCAGGACCGGGCCTATCTGGAGGAGCATCCCGGGGAGCTGGAGAAGATCACCGACCGCTTCATCGGCCTCACGGAGGGCCTGAGCCTGACGGAGCTGCTGAGCCTCCGGAGCCTCTGCGTCAACGAGGGCCTCACCCCCCGGGACCTCTGCCGGGTGGTGGACCTGTACAAATATGGCATCCGGGAGAACCCCTGGGACCGGCTGGATGAAGCCCGTCTCCGGGCCGCGGAGGAGGCCTTCCGCCGCCGGGTGAAGGGGCAGGATTACGCCGTGGGCCGCGCCCTGGACGTGGTGAAGCGGGCGGCCACGGGGCTGGGCAACCTCCAGAGCTCCTCCCAGACGAAGCCCAAGGGGGTCCTCTTCTTCGCCGGACCCACGGGTACCGGGAAGACCGAGACCGCCAAGACCCTGGCGGAGGCCCTTTTCGGGGACGAGGAGCGCTGCATCCGCTTCGACATGAGCGAGTACCGCCAGAGCCACTCCGACCAGCGGCTCCTGGGCGCGCCCCCGGGCTATGTGGGGTACGAGGCGGGGGGCCAGCTCACCAACGCGGTGCGGAAGCATCCCTTCTCCATACTCCTGTTCGACGAGATCGAGAAGGCCCACCCCTCCATCCTGGACAAATTCCTCCAGATCCTGGAGGACGGGCGGATGACGGACGGCCAGGGGAATACGGTATACTTCACCGAGACCGTGATCATCTTCACCAGCAACCTGGGCTTCTACGGCGAGGGAGAGGGGGGCCGGAGGCAGGCCCTGGTGACCCCGGATACGGACTACGATACCCTGCGCCGGGTGATCCGCCGGAATATTGAGGACTATTTCAAGCTGGAGCTGGGCCGGCCGGAGCTGCTGAACCGCATGGGGGAGAACATCATCGTTTTCGACTATATCCGTCCCCCCGCGGCGGCCCAGATCCTGGACGCCCTGCTGACGAAGATCCGGGAGCGGACGGCCCGGGACAAGGGCATCGCCCTCACCCTCTCCCCGGAGCTGCGGGAGCAGCTGCTCACCGCCGCCCTGGGGAACCTGGAAAACGGAGGCCGGGGCGTGGGCAATATCGTGGAGAGCATGCTCATCGATCCTCTGTCCCGGTACCTCTTCGATGAGCGCCCGGAGGCGGGGGACGCCCTGCACGCTCTGTACCTGGAGCAGCGTGGCGGCGCCTGGATCCTGCGGGGAGAGCTCCGCCGGGGAGGAGACAGAGACGAATAACCGACGAGAATTGCGGAAAGCCGCAGGGACCGATGGAAGGGAGGGACGGCGGTGACGACCAAGGAGGAAACCAAACCGATATCCGGCCTGTCCGGGAGGATCACCCGGGGGGCGGAGGCCTGGCGGAGGCTGCTGGAGACCCGGCCGATCCCCGCCCTGGCGGCGCTGTCCGCCCTTATGGAGCTGATCATCGAGCTGCTGGGCCACCGGCCCTTCTATACCGCTTTCCTGTTCATTGTCCGGAGCCCCCATATGTTCCTGCTGAACGCGGCCATCATCTTTTCCACCCTGATGTTCGCCATGGTGCTGCGGCGGAAGGTGTTTTACAGCGTCCTTGTGACCCTGATGTGGCTCGTTTTCGGGATCGTGAACTCTTCCACCCTGGCCTTCCGGGCGATCCCCTTTTCCGCCCGGGATTTTTCCCTCCTGGCCTCCGGGCTCACCATCGCGGACGTATATTTTTCCCCCCTGGCTCTTATTGCCATGGTTGCGGGGCTGGTGCTCTTCCTGGCCTTCCTGGCCTGGCTGTTCCTCCATGCCCCCCGGAGCGGAAAGGCGGAATGCCTGAGGAGGGATATCCTCACGGTGGCGGCCCTGGCTGCGGCCCTGTTCATCATCGGCTATTTCGGAACGCAGCATATCCGGCTCTCCGTCCAGTATGAAAGCATCAACGCGGCCTATGAGCAGCGGGGCTTTCCCTACTGCTTCATGACCAGCATCTTCAAAAGCGGCGTGAGCCGGCCGGAGAACTACTCCAAGGACAAGGTGGACGCCCTGGACCTGGACGGGACGGTGGAGGCGGAGAAGAAGCCGAATATCATCCTGATCCAGCTGGAATCCTTCTTCGACCCGGCCCTGATCCGGGGGGTGGAGCTGGCGGAGGATCCCATCCCCAACTTTACCCGGCTGCGGGATTCCTGCGCCTCCGGCTACCTGCGCATGCCCACCCTGGGGGCGGGGACCGTGAACGCGGAATTCGAGGTCCTCACCGGGATGAGCCTGGATTTCTTCGGCATCAGCGAGTACCCCTATGAATCCCTGCTCCGGGAGAGTACCTGCGAGAGCATCGCCTATTATCTCAAGGAGCTGGGCTATGGGACCCACGCGATCCATGACTACACCGGCTCCTTCTACGGCCGGAACGAGGTCTATCCCAATCTGGGCTTCGATGATTTCACCTCCGTGGAGTACATGAACGGCGTCCAGGTCACGGAGAAGGGCTGGCCCAAGGACCAGGTCCTGACGAAATACATCCTGGAGGCCATGGAGCAGACGGATTCCCTGGATTTCGTCTTTGCGGTCACCGTCCAGTGCCACGGGAAGTACCCGGAGGACAGCGAGGTGGACGATATCCGCTTCAAGGGCAACGAGGTTTTTGAAGGGGATGCTTCCGAACAGTTCCTGTACTTCGCCAAACAGCTCCAGGGGACCGACGCCTTCCTGGGGGATCTGATCGCCGCCCTGGCCGACTATCCCGAGGAGACCATGGTCATCGCCTACGGGGATCATCTGCCGGTGCTGGACCTCTCCCCGGAGGACCTGGTCTGCGGCACCCTCTTCCAGACCCAGTATTTCATCTGGAGCAACTACGGCGTGGGCGTGGGGGGCGAGGACCGGGACCTGCAGGCCTATCAGCTGACGGCCCACCTCCTGGACGCGGCGGGGATCGGAGGCGGCGTGGTCACGGACTACCACCTGGAGCATATGGGCCTGGAGGGGTATCAGGACGGACTGGAGATGCTGGAATACGACCTGCTGTACGGGGATAAGCTCGCCTACGGCGGGGAGAGTCCCTATCGGCGGACGGAGATGAAGATGGGGCTGGAGGAGATCCGGGTCACGCGGGTGGTCGTGGGAGAGACCATGGTGGAGATCGACGGCTCCGGCTTCACCCCCTACAGCGTGGTCTATGTGAACGGCAGACGCCGGGAGGATACGGTCTATGTCTCTCCGGAGCGGCTGTTCCTGCCCAACGAGTCCCGGCCCCTGTCCTCCGGGGATCAGCTGGAGGTGTGCCAGACCGGCCCGAACCGGGTCATTCTCAGCTCGGCCCCGGCCCCCGTGGAGGAAAAGGGGGGAGGATCATGAAGCTGGTCTGTCCCCTGTGCGGCGAGGTGTACGACGAAGAGCTGGCCGGAACGCCCTTTGCCGACCTTCCGGAGAACTGGACCTGCCCCCTGTGCATGGCCCCGAAATCCAGCTTCCGCCCGGAGGAGCCGCCCTGGGAAGAATTCCCTCCGGATCAGACCTGAACCCGCATGGGCCGCCTCGTCGAGGCGGCCCGTTTTTTGCTGTGCGGATCGAAGCATCCGCACCCCGGTGCAAAGACGCGGCGGGGAAGAAGCGGGTGCGGGACGTCAGCTTGCCGACTTTGAATCTGCTTGGCAATAGTCGTTTGCTTTCAGGGTGCCCTTCGCCACACCGGCGCAGGGACGATTACT
>JBGUZS010000193.1:0-6455 GCA_045223835.1 Oscillospiraceae bacterium
GGCACGCCGCTGCGCTCCAGCTCGCCGGAGACCACGAAGTAGGTCAGGGCGAAGTCCACGGTGGTGGCGCAGATGGCGTTCTCGTCCGCCCCGTTCAGGGGGTAGATGCCCGGGGTGACCCGCATGGGCTTCTGGGGGTCGGTGAACAGGTTCTGCCGCAGGCCGTACAGAGGCAGGGCCTTGGCATAGTCCATCTCGTCCATGGCGATGACGGAGCCGTACCGGGTGGTGAACAGGGAGGCCAGGGCGCCCTGCAGATGGCTGTTGCCCGGGGCGAGCTCGGCCACGTTCACATAGGTGGGATAGCCGAAGGTCCGGTCGTTGTTCTTCAGGGCGGCCCGGCGGATCTTCACGGCGGCTGCGAAGGCGTCCTTGATAGAGGCGGCGCCCACGTCCAGGATCAGGTTCTTGTTGCCCAGGCCCTCCAGCTTGGCCACGGTATCATAGAGGGCGTCCAGGGAGGCGGCGGACACGCCCAGCACGATGCCGGCGTCCGCAGCGATCTTGTTCATGGCCTCGTAATTCGTCTCGTTGGCGCCGTTCAGCACCAGGGGCAGCTCCTTGGCGGCGGCCACGGCCTTGGCAGCCAGGTCGGCGTCCTCCACTCCCAGGATCAGGGGACGGCCCAGGGCCTTCGCCTTCTCCACCAGGGCGAGGTACTTGTCCCCGGGCTGCTCGCCGCAGTGGTCCACGGCTACCATTTCCACCTGCATCCGCTCGCCGATGCGCTCATAGTCCACCTGGGGGACCTTGGCGAGGCGGGCTTCGGCGTCCTCCATCCCGTCGCACACCGCGACGGCGTAGAGGCAGCGGGAGACGAAGGTCTTGTCATGCCGGAACATGACGGTCTCGCCGCCCAGGGAGTACTCCCCGACCTTGATGGTCTTCATGGGAGGCGCGGTCTGCTCGGAGAGCTTGTCGATGGCGTCCTGGGACATATAAGGGCATTTATCGATGCTTACGGCGCCCTGGGCGACCTTCATGGAGAAGGCCATGCAGGTGGGGCTGCCGCATTCCTTGCAGTTTTTCTTCGGGGTGAGCTTGAAAATATCCAGACCTTTCAGTGCCATGGTTCTCCCTCCTTACAGCAGCGCCGAGATCATCTCGGAGATGGTTTTCACGGACTCGGGGTGACGCAGGATGACGGCGTCGCTGCCGCTGGCCAGACAGGCGGCGGCGGTGACGATCTCCATCTGGATGCCCCGTTCCTCCCGGGAGCCCCATTCCGGCTCGTCAGCCTCCTCCAGAAGGGCTTCCTTCACGGTCCAGGCCTCGCTGCCCACGGGGGTGACCACGGGCATCTGGAGCATGGCGTCGTTCTGGGTGAGGGCTGCGCTCTTTACCCGGTCCATGGTGGAGGCGACGTACTCGAAGCCGTAGCCGGCGGCGGCGGAGCCCAGGTTCATCACGGTGCTGGCGGCGGGCACGCCCAGCTGGCTCATGAGCACATTCAGCTGCTTGGCCAGGTTGATATCCACGGCGCTCTCCCCGCAGAGCTTCTGACCGTAAGCCAGAACGGCGGAGGCGCCCAGGGTCTTGTAATCCTCTTCCCGGGCGGACATGAGCAGAACGTTCTTGCCCTGCAGGGCCTCGGCCACCTTCACCAGGAGCTCGGTGTCCTTCTCCACGTTCTTGCAGCCCATGACCACCAGGGGCTTGTCGATGGCCTCGTAAACGGCCTTCACGGTGGCGACGCAGTCCTCCGAAGAGGCGTTCTCCCCGTTGGGATCGGCGCTGTCCAGCTTCAGGCAGACAAATTCCGCGCCGGGCATTGCGGCGGCCCGGGCAGCCTGCTCAGGGATGGTCTCCGCGCCGGCATAAAAAGCGGCGAGACCGGGGATAGCCTTCTCATAGCCCAGGTCGGACACCTCAACGCCCACCCGGGGCGCATTGGCCAAAGGCGCATCGAAGGCATAAAGGGGATAGACGTTGCTTCCGCCGAGGGTAATCTCGCGGCCGGCCTCTCCGAAGGACAGGGCGTTGATCGCCGCATTGAATACCTGGGGCTTGTCTGTGAATGGCATTGGTTTTCCTCCTCCTGACAAGTTATCTCTATAACCAAAAATGGAAATCCGATCAATGGATCATGGGCCCGATGGGCGCACTTCGCCCATATACATCCTCATGCCCTATTAAATTACTCCTTTGAGGGCGGCAAGAAAAGCAGTATTTCCTTCCACCGATGCAACTATTAGTTGCACACTTTCCCCGTTTATGCTATGCTTTGTGTAAATTGGCTGAAAGTGAGGAGGTTTCGCCGTGGAAATCAAGCAGCTTCGCACATTTTTAGCGGTGGCAAACGCCAGAAGTTTCCTGGGCGCGGCAAACGCTTTATATATTTCCAGGCAGGCGGTGAGCAAGACCATCACGCAGCTGGAAGACGAGCTGGGCACCGAGCTCTTTGTCCGCAACCAAAACGGAGCCATGATGACCCCGGCCGGGATCTTTTTCTATCCCCGGGCGGTATCCCTGGTGGCGGAGTTCGACAAGGTCCTGGCGGAGATGAGGGAGATGGATCACTCCTACCGGCCCAAGATCCAGCTGTTCCTGTCCCTGGGGATATTCGGCCTCTATGCCCGCAGGCTCACCGCCTATGCGGCAAAGCACCGGCTGGAGATGGACCTCCAGTTCCGCGGCTGTCTGGATTCGGACTGCATCGCCATGCTTACGGACCGGCGGGCGGACGCGGTGCTCTCTTTCACTCCTCAGGACAGCAAGGCCTCGGACCAGACCCTTCTGCTGGAGTCTCCGGTGCGCCTTTTCGCCCGGCGGGACAGCGCCCTGACCTCGGGGAAGGCCGAGACCATCCAGGTGCTGGAGCAGCCTCTTCTGCTGTATACCGGCGGCTGGGACCGGTGCCTCTGGTGGCCGGGGGCGCCCAGGGCCTCAGACCAGGCCTGCAGCGATCTGGACTACCTCTTCGCCCTCCTGCGGGAGGGCTGGGGGATCCTCCCCCTGCCGGAGGTGCTGGCCGGTCAGGTGCGGGATTATGCAGCGCCCATTGAAACGGAGCTGCGCCCGGAGCCCTGCCGGATCTATTTTACCACCCTGTATCCCACTTACTACAATGCCATCACCAACGATCTGCTCGCTTCTGTCTACCGGGACGTGCTGAACGAGCCCCCGGAAACCGGGGGATGATGGAACCACAGGTTACAGCCGGAAGGCTGCGGCAAAGGCCCGCCGACGCCGGACGCACAACCTTGTATATTTTACACGTTCTTCATCATTTGTCAAGGTATGCGGTTTGACACTGTGGGGACCCCCTGCGCCGCGCTCCCCTTCGCCGGATACGGAAAGAGAAAAGGCTGCATCAACCATGCCCGCCTTCCCCCGGACCGCGGCAGTCCTGCCGCCCGACGCCGGATAAGCAGCTGAAAAACCGGGGGCTGCCGCATTTTTGCGCGGCAGCCCCCGGCGTTATCCTCTTATTCTTACTCCGTATCGCTGGTATAGAAGGTATGCCTGCCCAGGGTTGTCACATAGGTGCAGTTCCGGCGGAACCAGCCGTTATCCGCAATGGAAGCGTTCACGAAATAGAGACTGTCCTCCACCACGGTGACGCCCTCCAGAGCGATCTTGGCCGCTACTACCGCCAGGGCGCTGGGCTCCTGGTAGATGGTCCCGGTGGCGGCGGGGGTGAACTGGGTCCCGCAGCGTTCGTCAAAAACCACGCCGTAGACCGTGTTGGGCCAGGCTTTCCGGGCTTTCCGGTTCAGCACCACGTTGCCCACGCCGATCATGCCTTCCAACTCTTCGATCCCGGCCTCGGCATAGATGATGTGGCTGAGCCAGTACAGCTCGGTCTCATCATAGAAATAATCCGCGCAGAGGATGGGAGAATACTCTCCCTCCACCTGGACTTCTCCGGAATATTCGTCCCAGTTTACCTCCAGGCCGCAGGCCACGGCCAGAGGCCGGATGGGGACCATGAGCCGGTCCTGATACAGGAAGCTGGTGCCATAGAGATAGAGGCAGCGGTCGTTGGCGGTGAGGTATCGGGCGCCTTCCTTCACGGTGAGGTACAGGTTGGGAGCGGTAACGGTGGCTCTGTGCCGCTCTTCATTCCAGGTGATGCTGTACTCGACGCCCAGGGAATCCATAAAGCTGCGCAGGGGAACATAGGTCACGCTGTCCTGCATGACGGCGCCGGGGTCCTCATTGATATGTACTCCCTTGATCATAACCTTCATTTCCGGATCCAGGGCGGAGACTGGCACGAGCATCAGCGTTACGGCCAAAGCGGCGCTGATCACCCGGGTCAAAAGGTATCCGAAGCGCTTCAAAACGCTACACCTGCCTTGTTTGTCGAATTTTGTCGAGGGATAAAGCTTGCACATCATACACCGTCTTGTTTCTTTTGTCAACATTTTGTTTCTTTTTCCGGGTCATCGTAACGATTTCGTCACCCGATTGACGGAATTTTTGTTCCCTTCTGCCTGTTTTTCCCCGCTTGCGGCGCCGGCAGCCAGGGACTATAATGGGGAAAAACGGGAGGGGACGCCATGGTACGCCTGAAGAAGCGGTACATCTATATTATTGCTATGCTTGTCCTGATCGGAGTATTCCACGCCATGGCGGGGGTGCGCCCGGTGATGAACGCCCTGGCCGGGGGCACCCTGGTCCTGCGGCAGGGCCTGGGAAAGGCCGCCGCCCTGTTCCCCTTCTCCGCCGCCGAAGCCCTCTGCTGCCTGGGGATCCTGATCCTGCTGGCCTGGCTGGCGTGGACCATCGTGAGCGTCTGCCGCGCCGGCTCCGGGCGGCTGTTCCTCCTGTGGCGGCGGGTCTCCCTCCTGCTGGCGGTGCTCCTCACCCTGTATCTTCTCCTCTGCCTCTTCCTGGGGGCATCCTACCGGGCGGAGGGCTTCCGGGAAAAAAGCGGTCTCTGGGGCCGTCCCACGGATATCGACAGCCTTTACGACGCCACCGCCCGTTTCGCGGAGGGACTTCGGGAAACGGCGGAGCTGGTGCCCCGGGACGGGGAGGGGCGGTTCGCCGCCTCCCTGGAGGAGATCTTCTCCCGGTCGCCGGAGATCTACCGGGGCGCGGAGGCCATCTTCCCCTTCCTGCAGCTGGAGGATCGGCAGCCCAAGAAGGCTTTCTTTTCCACCCTCATGAGCCGCTTCAACTATACAGGCTTTTATTTCCCCTTCACCGGGGAGGCCAACATCAATATCGACCCGCCCCCCTGCCTGATCCCTTCCACCATCGCCCATGAGATGGCCCACCAACGGGGCGTGGCCTCGGAGCAGGAGGCCAATTTTGTGGCGGTCCTGGCCTGCCTGGAGAGTGGGGATCCCCTGTACGTCTATTCCGGCTGGCTCTTCGGCTACGTCCATCTCTGCAACGCCCTGTACAAGGCGGATGCGGACCGGTACTTCGAGCTGGCCGCCGCCCTGCCGGAACCCGTCAAGGCGGACCTTTGGGCCAACAACGAATACTGGGCGCGGTTCGAGACCAAGGCCGCCCAGGTTTCCGAAAAGGTATACGATACCATGCTCAAGAGCTACGGCCAGGAGCTGGGGGTCAGGAGCTACGGCGCCGTGGTGGACCTGCTCATCGCCTGGCATCAGGCGGGGATGCTGGGGTAAATCAGCCCGGATCCGCTCCGGTGAGCGGAAAGGAGGACCGGCCGCCCGAGTACCGAAACTGCGAATGGGATAATTTCTGATTGCTTCCCCCGCCGGCGGCCCAGTCTGCAATAGGCCTCAAGATCTTCATGATCGCAGTCTGCCTCCGGCGGCCAGGTTTCTTTTTGTGCGACAAAAAGACTAACTATGAAGTGTCAAGGTAAAAGATGCAGCCGATTGGATACAAAAAAAGATACACCTGAACTGAGCGTCCGGTTGGGCGCTCTAAATAGTGGAACAATGATCTACACAGGCTGAAATGCTCTTCCAGAAGTTTGCAAAGCAAAGACCAATCGCACCAGCTTCTTTACGGCATGAGAGATGGCAACAAAGTAGTGCTTGCCCTCTGCTCGTTTTTTGTTGAGATATGCGTTGAAGGAAGGTTCCCATTTACAGACACATTGCGCAGCATTGAAAAGAGCATAGCGGAGATAACGTGATCCTCGCTTTTCCATGTGCGCGTGTGTGCCGGTTGCGTTGAACCTGCCGGATTGGTAGGTAGACGGAGAGAACCCAGCATAGGCCAGCAGCTTGTCGGGCGAATCGAAACGGGAGAAATCTCCGATCTCGGCCAGGATCATTGCGCCCATGCGGTAACCGATGCCGGGGATGGTGAGGATCGGCGGGGCCATGTCGTCGATAATCGCTTTGATCTCGGCTTCAATCTCATCGATCTCCTTATCCAACTCGCGAATCAGGCGAAGGGTATGCTGAAGCTCAAGAGACTTGGCGGGCATGACAGAACCGATGGAGCGTCTGGCGGCCTCACGGAGCTCAACCGCTTTTTCCCGATCGTAATGGTTCCTTGACGCGCTAAGCAGGACC
>JBGUZS010000194.1:0-5567 GCA_045223835.1 Oscillospiraceae bacterium
GTGTAGCAACTACATCTTACCATGTTCGAGTTGAATTTCCTCTTTTATTTGTCACCTATCATTTGTACCATATCACTATTGGTCCACATTCTCCCGTTTACGATAGAATTCCTCCCGGAACCGGGCAAACTGTCCCGTCTCGATCGCAGAGCGAATCTCCTCCAGCAGGTGGTTATAATACCAAAGATTATGCAGCACGCCAAATCGAAGAGCAAGAATTTCCTCCGCCTTGAACAGATGCCGCAGATAGGCCCGAGAGTATCGCTTGCATACCGGGCAATCGCAGCCCTCTTCAATGGGACGTTCGTCCCGAATGTACTTTTCGTTTTTTAAATTGATGCTTCCGAAAGAGGTGAACAAGCGCGCATGCCTTCCGTTTCTGGCCGGCATGACACAGTCAAAAAAGTCGATGCCCCGATATACCCCTTCCACGATGTTCTCCGGAGTACCGACGCCCATCAGATATCTGGGTTTGCTCTTCGGCATGGCCGGCGTCAGATAATCCAGCACCGCATACATTTCCTCTGTGGTCTCCCCCACCGCCAATCCGCCTACCGCATAACCGGGCAGGTCCAGCTCGGTAATCTTCTCCATATGCTTCAGACGCAGATCCCGGAAGGCTGCGCCCTGGTTGATCCCGAAAAGCATCTGCCCCGGATTGACCGTGCCCCCTCTGCTTTGCAGCCGATTCAATTCTTCCCGGCATCGTACAAGCCAGCGGTAGGTTCGTTCGCAGGCGGATTCCACATAATCATGGGGAGAAGGGATCTCTACGCACTCATCAAAAGCCATGGCAATATCTGAACCAAGATTGGACTGAATGCGGATACTCTCCTCCGGGGACATAAAAAACTTCTGCCCATCGATATGGGAACGGAACGCAACACCCTCTTCGGTGATCTTTCGAAGCTTAGCCAAAGAATACAGCTGAAATCCGCCGCTGTCTGTCAGGATCGGATGATTCCAGGTCATGAATCCATGAAGTCCGCCCATTTCCCGGATGATTTCAGAACCCGGCCGGAGATGCAGATGATAGGTGTTGCACAGGGCCACCTGGCAGCGCACCCGTTCCAGATCCTCGGCAGATATGCCCCCTTTGATGGCAGCCCTCGTCGCCACATTCATGAAAACCGGAGTCTGGACGACGCCATGCGCAGTATCGAATTCTCCTCTGCGGGCACGTTCCTCTGTTTGCAGGATGCGAAAAGCCAATTCTGACAGCTCCCTTCCCCGGATCGTGATCCGATCACGCGGGAAGTATATCACAGCAGCAGGGGATTGCCCACCCCCATTTTTGCTTTTTGCGCAAAAAGCGGCGCCCGACTTAAAGCCGGACGCCTCTTCTGCATTTATCTGCAGACAAGCTCGCCGTTTTCTGCATCTATCTTGATCGTGCTGCCTGGAGCCAGATCGGCTTTGAGGATCTGTTTCGCCGCCAGTGTCTCCACCTTGCTTTGCAGATACCGCTTCAGCGGTCTTGCGCCGAAAGCAGGATCGAAGCCCTTATCGATCACCAGTTCTCTTGCGGCCTCAGTCAGTTCGAGCCTCAGCGTTTTATCCGCCAACCGCTGCTGCAGGCTGCTCAGCAGGATTTCGATGATCTGTGTAAGATCGTTCTTCGTCAGCGGATGGAAAAACAGGATCTCATCCAATCGGTTCAGGAATTCCGGTCGGAAGCTTCTGCGCAGCTCCGCTTCAACGCCGGCCCTGGCTGCATCGGACACCGTTCCATCTGCACGGATCCCCTCCAGCAGATACTGGCTTCCCAAGTTGCTGGTCAGAATAATGATCGTGTTTTTAAAGTCCACCGTACGGCCCTGACTATCGGTGATCCGTCCGTCATCCAGAATCTGCAGCAGGATATTGAATACGTCCGGATGCGCCTTCTCCACTTCGTCAAACAAGACAACGCTGTACGGCTTCCGGCGAACCGCCTCGGTGAGCTGCCCTCCTTCATCGTATCCCACATATCCCGGAGGTGCGCCGATCAGGCGGCTGACGCTGAACTTCTCCATATATTCGGTCATATCGATCCGCACCATGCTGTGTTCATCGTCAAACAGACTGGCTGCCAGCGCCTTGGCCAATTCGGTCTTCCCGACCCCCGTAGGACCCAGGAACAGGAAACTGCCGATCGGTCGGTTCGGATCCGCGATCCCCGCCCGTGACCGGAGAATGGCTTCGGAAACCTTGGTTACGGCTTCATCCTGTCCGATCACGCGTTTATGCAGAATATCCTCCAGATGGATCAGCTTTTCCCGCTCCCCTTCCATCAGTTTGCTCACCGGGATTCCGGTCCACCTGGCTACGATCCCGGCGATCTCCTCTTCGGTGACGGTATCATGCACAAGTGTGCCCGCTTTTCGCTGTTCGCTGCGCTTTTCCGCCTCTTCCAGGCGTTTTTCCAGGGCCGGCAAATCGGAGTATTTCAGCTTGGCAGCCGTTTCATATTCATACCTCAGCTGGGCGTTTTCAATATCGCCCTTCAGCTTCTCGATTTCCCCTTTCAGGGTTTTGACCTCATCTACGCTGTTTTTCTCCGCTTCCCAGCGGGATTTCATTTCGTTGAATTTGTCCTTTTGCTCCGCCAGCTCTGCACGCAGCTTTTCCAGTCTGTCCTGAGACAGCTGATCTGTCTCCTTCTTCAGCGCCATTTCCTCGATTTCCAGCTGCATGATTTTCCGCCGGACGTCGTCCAGCTCAGAAGGCATGGAGTCGATCTCCGTCCGGATCTGTGCGCAGGCTTCATCCACCAGGTCGATCGCCTTATCCGGCAGGAAACGATCTGTGATATACCGATTAGACAGCGTTGCGGCGGCAACAAGAGCGCTGTCGTGAATGCGCACGCCATGGAAAACCTCATATCGTTCTTTCAGTCCGCGCAGGATCGATATGGTATCCTCTACCGTAGGCTCATCCACCAGGACGGGCTGGAAACGTCGTTCAAGCGCCGCGTCCTTTTCAATATACTTTCGGTATTCATCCAATGTGGTCGCTCCGATGCAATGCAGCTCACCCCGGGCCAGCATGGGCTTCAACAGATTTCCAGCATCCATGCTGCCTTCCGTTTTTCCGGCGCCGACAATGGTGTGAAGCTCGTCTATAAACAGGATGATCCCACCTTCGGATTGACGAATCTCCTCCAGGACGGCTTTCAGTCTCTCCTCAAATTCCCCGCGGTATTTTGCCCCAGCGATGAGTGCGCCCATATCCAAAGAGAAAATGGTCTTGTCCTTTAATCCTTCCGGCACATCCCCCCGAACGATACGCTGGGCCAACCCTTCTGCAATGGCGGTTTTGCCTACGCCTGGTTCGCCGATCAGCACGGGATTGTTCTTCGTTTTTCTGGACAGGATACGGATCACATTGCGGATCTCCATATCTCTGCCAATCACCGGATCCAGTTCTTTTTCCCTTGCCCGCTTTACCAAATCGGTTCCATATTTGCTCAGAGCGTCATAGGTGCTTTCCGGATTATCGCTGGTCACCGGACTGGATTTTACCTTGCTCAAGGCCTCGGAGAAAGCCGCTTTTCTAAGCCCATGGCTCTCAAATATCCGCCGGATCGACGCCGTCGGAGCGGCAAACAATCCCAGCATCAGGTGCTCCACGCTCAAATACTCGTCTCCCAGGCTCTTTGCTGCCTGCTCCGCAGAGCGGATGACGCGATCGGTCTCCGGAGAAAGGTAAACGTTCTGATCGCTTCCCCCAACCTGGGGCAGTTTGCTGATTTCGGTATCCAGCTCCCCAAGAAGAGTGTCACAGTTTATGCCCATTTTGCCCAGAAGCGAAGGGATGAGTCCGCCATCCTGGTCTACAAGGCCATACAGGATATGCTCCGGCGTGATATACCCATTATGGTTTTCTTCAGCCATACGTTTTGCGGTCTGAAGGGTTTCTATCGTTTTCTGTGTATAATTGTTCGCATTCATCATGCAGACCCCCTTAAATCAGGATTTCACGGAGACTCATTTCAGCCTGATATTGATTAGCAACATCCGCTGCGCTCAGTCTGCCCGCCAGGTATCCTTTCATCAAGCGGTCGAACAGGCGGACATAGCTGGAAATTACCTCCGCAAGTTCATCAACCGTGCAGTTTCTGACCGGAGCTGCCAGCTTTCGGACATAACGGTTTTCATATAGTGCGCACTGGATCTCTCTGCCCAGCCTTGGGGCCAGATACAGATCCTCTGTCCTCTTCCACAACCGGAAGAATCGATCCATGGCTTCCAGCAGCGAAGCGGACTGCGTACGAAAGATCACCGCAAGTTCTCCTATGGAGCTGCCTCCATCCGGCTGCAATTCAACCGCGTATTTGACTGTGGGGCGATACTTGTAATCCAAAGCGCTTTTCAGAGACATGGTCATGGCATTCGGCGCAAAGAACGGTACCAACTCAGTATCCGGACGCAAAAGATCTTCCATCGCCCGAAATACATCGCCGATCCTCCTTTCCGGAGTGGTCATATCCACGTACTCCGCCAGGATCTGATTGACGAGCGAACTTCGGCTCAATCCGTTTCTATGGGCAAGGCGATCGATTTCTCTAACCACGCCATCATCCAGCAGAAGACTATAAAGGGTTTTCTTCATTCCTTTCCTCCCTCCTTCCGACTGCGCACAGTATACTCCGGATTATGTTATTTGTCAATCCTATTATATAATTTTTGATACGATTTATTGCTCATATGGGATCTCAAATCCGGTATAAGATTCAATCAGGCTGTTCTCACCGGGGAGAACAGCCTGATTGAATAGCGTTTTATTCATCGTAGAGTGTTCAAATACGCTTCGCAGCAGCGCAGTGCATCAACGGCAGCCGAAACGATGCCGCCCGCCCAGCCGGCCCCCTCCCCGCAGGGATAAAGCCCCTTTAGTCCGATGGATTGGAAATCTGGCCCTCTCAAGAGCCTAACCGGAGAGGAAGAGCGCGTTTCCGGTCCTGTGAGCACCGCCTGCGGATCGGCGAAACCGGGCAGCCTGCGGTCCAGAACGGGCAGAGCTCTGCAGATCGGATCCGTGATCGCCTCCGGCAGGAGATCATGCAGATCGCACCACTGCACTCCAGGCTGATAGGTTGGCCTGACCTTTTCCGGTCCTGATGAACGCATACCGCAGGAGAAATCCCGAAGGAGCTGAGCCGGAGCGAAGTAGTTGTTTCCAGCCGCTTCGAAGGCTTTTTGCTCCAGCTCCCTTTGCCAGAGCATACCTCCCAGCGGGCCGGAATACGGGAATTTTTCAGGAATCAGGGACGCCAGCAGCGCAGAATTCCCATTTGTGCCTGCTCTTCCGGAATAACTCATCCCATTGGTGACGACGCCGCCTTCCTCCGAAGCGGCGGCGACCACGTATCCACCCGGACACATGCAGAACGTATACACGCCGCATCCATCCGGCAAATGCGCGGCTAATTTATACGGAGCTGCACCCAGGCTCTTCATGCCGGCGCAGGCTCCGTACTGCATCCGATCCAAATCCCTCTGCAGATGCTCGATCCTCACCCCCATGGAAAACGCCTTGGGCGCCATGGGCAGTCCCTTGCGATACAGCATTTCAACCGTATCCCG
>JBGUZS010000195.1:0-3195 GCA_045223835.1 Oscillospiraceae bacterium
GCAGTTGTTGTGTAGCAACTACATCTTACCATGTTCGAGTTGAATTTCCTCTTTTATTTGTCACCTATCATTTGTACCATATCAAAGAACACAAAATTGATGGGATGCCAACATAACATTGATTGGAAATGCAATAAGGGGCGAGACAGTGGGTTGTCAGCAGGTGTGTTGTATGCTATACTCAAAAAAACATGCTCGGAAAGAGAGGAGAAGCCATGAAACTGTTATGGAGACTCAGTCGGGAGGCGATCCGGTACAGGACCCTGTATCTCATCGCGATTCTCTCCACCTTCTGCCTCACGGGGGTGAATCTGGCGGCCCCCAGGGCGCTTTCCGCCATGACGGGCATCGTTGCCCGGGGGGTGGACGAGTCGGCGCTCAGCCGCATCTGGGGGCTCACCGCCATTCTGGCGGCTCTGTATCTGCTGCGGGTGGCGTTTCGGTACATGAGCAACTACCTGGCCCACAAGGCGGCCTGGAACCTGGTGGGGGATATGCGCACCCGCACCTACGATAAGCTGGAGCGGATGCATCTGGGCTATTTTCACGATAAGCAGACCGGCGACCTCATGAGCCGGGTGGTGAACGACACCCGGGATTTTGAGCTGCTTTATGCCCACATCATCCCGGAGACCGCCACCAACCTGGTGACCTTCCTGGGGGTGCTCATCGTCCTGCTCACCATCAACTGGAAGCTGGCGCTGATCACCTGCGCCCCCATTCCCCTGATCCTCCTGTCCGGGGTGATCTTTTCCAAAAAGGTGCGGCCCTATTTCCGCCTCTCCCAGAAGAAGACCGGCGAGCTGAACGGCAAGCTCCAGGATAATCTCTCCGGCCTTCACGAGATCCAGTCCTTCGGCCGGGAGGACTATGAGACGGAGCGGGTGAACGAGAAGAACTTCGAAACCGTTCGGGCCCAGCTCACCGCCCTGAACATCAGCGCCATTTTCCATCCCTCCGTGGAGTTCATCTCCTCCCTTGGCACCATCCTGGTGGTGGCCTTCGGCGGCCTCCTGGCCTACCGGGAGGGGCTGAAGGTGGAGGACGTGGTGGCCTTCGTCCTGTATCTGAGCCTGTTTTACGCCCCGGTCTCCGGTCTGGCAAACCTGCTGGAGAGCATGCAGCAGGCCCTGGCGGGGGCGGAGCGCGTCATGGCCATTCTGGACGCTCCCCTGGAGATCGTGGACAAGCCCGGCGCTTCGGAGCTGAAGAACGTGCAGGGCAGCATCGAGTTCCGGCATGTGGACTTCTCGTATATCGACGGCCTGCCAGTGCTGAAGGACGTATCCTTCCGGTGCGAGCCGGGGAAGATGCTGGCCCTGGTGGGGCCCACGGGGGTGGGAAAGACCACCCTTACCCAGCTCATCTCCCGGTTCTATGAGCCCCAGAGCGGGAGCATCCTCATCGACGGGAAGGATATCCGGGATGTGACCATCGAGAGCCTCCGGCGCTGCATCTCCCCCGTGCTCCAGGATACCTTCCTCTTCAACGGCACCATTGCGGAGAACATCGGCTATGCCGTGCCCGAGGCGACGGATGAGGAGATCCGGGCCGCCGCCGTTGCCGCCAATATCCATGAGGATATCCTGGCTATGCCCCAGGGCTACGAGACCCAGGTGGGAGAGCGGGGCCTGCGCCTCTCCGGCGGCCAGAAGCAGCGGGTGGCCATCGCCCGGGCCATCCTGCGGAAAAGCCCCATCATCATCCTGGACGAGGCCACCGCCTCCGTGGACGTGGAGACGGAGCGGCAGATCCAGACCGCCATCGCCGGGATCGCCGGGCAGCGGACCATCGTGGCCATCGCCCACCGCCTGTCCACCATCCGCAACGCGGATATGATCCTGGTGATCGAGGACGGCCGGGTGACGGAGTGCGGCACCCATGCGGAGCTGGTGGCCCTGGGCGGGAGCTATGCGCGGATGGACCGGATCCAGGCCAGCGCCGCCGGCGGGATCGCGTGAACTCAGGCGCCGGGGCCTTCCGCCCCGGCGGGAGGAAAGGGGGAAGGCTTGCAACCTTCCCCCTTCCGGCTTATAATGGGAAAAAACAAAACAAGGAGGGCGTGCCATGTATCAGTGTCCCTATCCCCGCCTCTTTACCCCCATTACCCTGGCGGGCACCCAGTTCCGGAACCGGATCTTTGCCTCCCCCACCGGAGGCCAGCACACCCATTATGGCAATCACCCCATCAACGAGCTCATCTGCTACTATGAGCGGAAGGCCCAGGGCGGCGCGGCCAGCGTATGCATCGGAGACGCCGTGGCGGACGGCGAGCACGCCCAGTCTAACGGCAGCCATATCTGCCTGGACGATATCTCCGGCAAGCCCCATCTGAACAAGCTCTCCGGCTCCATCCGGCGGCATGGGGCGGTGGCCGCCATCGAGATCTCCCATGGGGGCAGCAGCGCCCGGATCTCCTATAACCAGGGGCACAAGGTCTACGGCCCGGTGGAGTGCGATACGGAGGGCAGCTTCGGCCATCCGGTCCACGCCTATGCCATGGACGAGGAGATGATCCGGTATACCATCCGCAAGCATGCGGAGGCCGCCCGCTTCGCCAAGCAGTGCGGCTTCGGCATGATCACCCTCCATGGGGGCCATGGGTGGCTCATGCACCAGTTCATGCATCCCAGCCAGAATACCCGGACGGACGAATGGGGCGGCACCTTCGAAAAGCGCATGCGCTTTCCCCTGGCCATCATCGCCGCGGTGCGGGAGGCGGTGGGACCCGATTTCCCCATCGAGATCCGCATCAGCGGATCCGAGTGCTATGAGGGGGGCTACGATACGGACTACGGCGTCCGCATCGCGGAGGCCCTGGACGGGAAGGTGGACCTGATCCACGTCTCCGCCGGGAGCCATGAGGTGGCGGAGGTCTTCACCGTCACCCATCCCAACATGTTCCTGCCCGACGGGGTGAACGTGAAATATGCGGCGGAGATCAAAAAGCATGTGAAGACCCCCGTAGCCACGGTGGGCGCCCTCTCCGACCCCGCCATGATGGAGGAGATCCTGGCCTCCGGTCAGGCGGACGTGGTGGAGCTGGCCCGGGGCCTCATCTGCGACCCCGACCTGCCCCGGAAGGCCCGGGAGGGGCGGGAGGAGGATATCACCCACTGCATGCGCTGCTTCACCTGCTTCTCCAGCCTCATCATGCGGGGTCTCTTCGCCTGCGCCCTGAACCCGGAGATCGGC
>JBGUZS010000196.1:0-3678 GCA_045223835.1 Oscillospiraceae bacterium
GTGACGCTGGCTGAACCCGGCTGCGGAGCGGTTTTCCCGCTCCGCAGCCCCCTTTAAACGCTATGAGCTTTAACAAGGATCTGAACGGGCATACCGGAGGCCTGGAGCGGGAAGACCGTCGCCGGGCACGACAGAAGAAGTGGGAGGAACGGAGCAAACATTTCTGGCAGAGCTTCCTGTTCACCGAGAACGGAAAGCCCAAGAGCGGTTTTCTGATCTACACCTTTTGTCTGAGCGCGGTTTTCATCGCCTTGCATCTGCTTGCCTTTACCTATATTGTGGACTGGCTCGCCCCGCTGACGGAGAGCTGGCCACTTGTTTTGGGAAACCTTACCAGTTCCCTCAGCGTCAGCGCGGCCGTTCTGCTGGTTGGATTCGTACTGCATCGCCTTCTGAAGGATAAGCGACTGATGCTGGGCACTTATCTCTGGCTGCTGCTGTACACGGCGGCGGCCATCATCACTATGGCTTTGGTTCTGCAGGACGCAGAGGCCATGAAGCTGTTTCTGCGCTTTGCCCTGTGGTTCGTCCTGATCCCTGTGGGTCTGGGCCTGGCGCTGTTCTATCTGCTGTATCGCCGGGATTACCGGCCCGAGACTCCCGCGCAGACGGACGAACCTGCGTGGAAAAAATACGTCCGCCGCTCCTGAGAAGCGGGGGAGTGTAGGGGAGGAGAGAATATGATCACTTCGGTGATGTTTGATATGGGCGGAACGCTGGAGGACATCTATGTGGATGAACGCTCGGAGTGGGCCGCTATCGAAAAGCTGGACCGGATGCTGCGTGAGGGCGGGCTGGATCCTGAGGTGGATCTGACGGAGCTCAAGCGCCGCGTGGACGAGGGCTGGAAGCGCTACGGCGCTTTCCGGGACAGCTGTGACGTGGAGCTCAAGCCCATCCTCATCTGGCGGGACTATGCCCTGGCAGACTTCAACTTTCCCCGGGAGATCCTGGAGCCCCTCTGCGAGCCCATCGCCCACATGTGGGAGCTGACCCACTATCACCGCAGCCTGCGTCCCCGGGTGCGGGAGATGCTGGAGGGCCTGCGGGATCTGGGACTGAAGCTTGGCGTCATCAGCAACACTGCCGCCATGTACCAGGTCTTTGACAGCCTGGAGGAATACGGCATCCGGGACTTGTTCCAGGACGTGACGCTCTCCTCCGTCACCGGCATGCGCAAGCCTCTGCCGGATATCTTCGAGGTCTCCACCCGGCAGCTTCGGGTGAAGCCGGAAAACTGCGTTTATGTGGGGGATACCATCTCCCGGGACATCATCGGCTCCAAGCGGGCGGGCTTTGCCTGCTCCATCCAGATCTGCTCCAAGCTGACCGGGGAAAAGGACGCCGGCGTGCGCCGGGAGTTCGAGCCGGACTATGTGATCGAGGATATTTATCAGGTTTTTCCCATCCTGCGAGAGCTGATGGACAAGGAGAACCAGATGTTCAGCCTGGGCGCCGCAGGCTCGGCTTGAGAGCGCCCTGATGGAGGGAGGAGCTTATGCATTCCGCTTTTTTTTCGTCTTTTGAGATTGCGACCAGCCCCTTGCTGGATTGCTGCTGCAGGCTGGCCGTGTCCTGTATCCTCGGCATGCTCATCGGCATTGAGAGGAGCAAACGCTTCAAGGAGGCGGGCGTACGCACGCACATCGTGGTCTGCTGCGGAGCGGCCCTGTGCATGATCGTGTCCAAATACGGCTTCGCGGATCTGGGAGGGATCCTGGACGGTTCCCGAACCTCCGATCCGGCGCGTCTGGCCGCCCAGGTCGTCAGCGGGATCGGCTTTCTCGGCGCGGGCGTCATCTTCAAAAGCGGCAACACGGTCCGCGGGCTCACTACCGCCGCGGTGCTTTGGTTTTCGGCGGTCGTCGGCCTGACCGTCGGCGCGGGGATGTATGTGATGGGCATTCTGGCGGCTCTGGTGAACCTGCTGCTGCTGGTCGTGCTGCATCGCCACGCCATCGGGGGCGACGCGTATGCCACCAATCACCTGCACTTTATCGTCAAAAACGGCTATGACTTCAACGGCGCGCTGATGAATCAGATGGAGCTCTGGCAGGCCCAGGTCACGGAGAGCAAGGTCGACCGCCGCCGCGACGGCACCACCGAGTATGATCTGACTGTACGTCGCCGCAAAGAGATCGAGTACGCGGAGATGAAGGCTTTCATGGAATCCCGGGAAGACGTCATCAGCGCCAGCAACAGCCCTATACGATAACAACAAGGCCGAAAGCAGCGGCTTGCCGCTGCTTTCGGCCCGTGCGGTTTATTCGGTTTTTCTTTCCGGCTTATTTTTTGCTGCCGGGGTGTAGGGAGCGCAGGAGGAACGCTCAATCAATGCGGGTGAGAGGATCCGGTGGGAATAGCCGGCCTGATCGTTCTGGATCTTGTCAAGCAGAGTGTCTACCGCCACGGAGGCCAGCATCTTCATCGGCTGCTCAATGGTGGTCAGCTTGATCCTGGGCAGGCTGCTGTCCCGGATGTTATCAAAGCCGAGGAGGGACAGATCCTGCGGGATGCGCAGGCCGATCTCCTCCGCCGCCTGCATGATGCCAAGAGCGTTGGTGTCTGTAGCGGCGAAGATGGCGGAGAAATGCCGCTCCCGGGAAAAAAGCTGCTTGGCCAGCTGGTAGCCGTATTTCACAGAGGAAAATGAAAAGGTGTTGTTGCAATAACGCGGGGTGAGGCCGAAATGCTCACAGGCGGCGGCATAGCCCTCTGCGCGCAGCTGGTGAGTCGTGCTGCCCCGGCGCCGCCCGAAATACAGAATATCGCGGTGGCCAAGCTTATACAGATATTCCACACCGATCTGGGTACCCCGGTAGTTATCTACAGATACATAGCTCTCCGGCACCTCACGCAGGTTCTCCCCGATGAACACGGTGGGGATGCGACTGAGATAGGGATGGAGCTTGTTGTAGCTCTCGATCCCGGAGGGGAGAAGGAGGATGCCGTCGACCTGGCGGCCCATCATCAGTTCGAAGAGCTCCCGCTCCTGCTCAGAATCCCGGGAAGAGTTGCAAAGGATAATGTTGTAGCCTCTGGCGCGGGCCTGCCGGTCGATATGATAAGCAAGCTCCGACATGAAGGGGTTATTCACACTGGTGAGGATCAGACCAAGGAGCTTGGTGGTCTTCATCACCATGGCCCGGGCCACGGTGTTGGCCGTGTAGTTCATATCTTTGCTAAGCTGCAGGATCCGGCTTCGGGTTTCTTCGCTGATCTCGGGGCTGCCTGTCAGCGCGCGGGAGACGGTGGAGTAGGAGACGCCGGCGGCTTTGGCCACGTCCTTGATGGTGACGTTTTTCATACGCTCCTCCTTTGTAACGAAAATTTCCGTACAATTCACGAAAACATTGTAACTCACCCTCACAAAAAAAGCAAGCAAATTTTTGTGTAAAATAACGAAAACGATGGAATTTTTATAGCGAAATACAGTTAGTTCAACCTGAATAACCGGTTGAGATGCTCGGTGGAGGAAATGATTTACACGAATTCTGAAAATATCCGGGAAATACCTGAAAATAATCCGAAAATGCTCCGGAAAGTTTTAGAAAATGAGTAATATCGTTAAAACAATCAACTTTCGTGGACAAAAGATACTTGACGGGCGAAAGAAAAAGCGGTATCTTTTGGTTGAGATCGTTCGGAAACGTTTGAGATTGCCGGAAAGGAGCTATA
>JBGUZS010000197.1:0-6058 GCA_045223835.1 Oscillospiraceae bacterium
TGTTCGAAAAACTTCTGATTGAACGCGAAAGACACCCCTCCTGGGTTTCTTTCGCGCTATCTTCCTTCCCGTTTTCGTTCCATTTTCGGGTTTGTATACAGTCTGAGCCCGCATGCGAACACGCATGCGGGCTCCATCTATCATCATGCCGGCTCGGATCACCGGCTTAATCCTTCGTTCAGTTCTTCCATTCGGCGGTCCAGCTCCGCGGCGATCTCAGAGCAGGCCAGCAGGGAATCATTCTGCCCCTCCGTCAGGGGATGATCCTTTTTGTACCGGATCTTATGCTCCAGGCTGGCCCACCAGTCCATCGCCAGGGTGCGGAACTGGACCTCCACCTTCATCATCCGCTTTTTATCATGCAGAAAGATGGGAACGGCCACGATCAGATGGAGGCTCCGATATCCGGATTCCTTGGGATTGCGGATATAATCTTTCTTCTGGACCAGCTTCACGTCGTCCTGACGAAGGAGAGCCTCGGCCAGCATATCGATCTCCGAGGGAAAGGCGCAGATGACCCGGACGCCGGCTACGTCATTTATGTAGTTCTCGATGCTCTCCAACGTCACCGGCAGATTATACCGCAGGAGCTTGTCAATGATGTTTTCCGGCTTCTTGAGCCGCGTTTTGATGGTTTCGATGGGGTTGGAGTCATACTGCAGGGAAAACGCCTCGTTCAGCACCCGGAATTTGGTTTCAACCTCCATCATGGCGCAGCGGTAATACGCCATCAGCTCCTGGTATGGCTTCGTCTGTTCATGGAACCACTGCTGTACCGTCAGATCAACGGCACGGGTTTTCATGGCCTGTTCAAGGGTGGTAAGAGAATTGACCTGGGACGCATCTGTCATGATACTGCACATCCTAGTTTCAGGTTTTCCCGGCGAGAGGCCGGTATAGGGGGGGAGAGCCGGGCAAAGTCCGGCTCTCCTTCATTATCCTTCGATCTCCAGCCGCCTGCCGACGACCTTGGGCTCGACCCGCTTCGGCATGGTGAGGGTCAGTACGCCGTTGGCGAAGGACGCCTTGATTGCATCCGTATCCACACCCTCCAAGCTGAAGCTCCGCTCATAGCTGCCGTAGGAACGCTCGCAGCGGATATAGCTGCCCTTCTGCTCCTTGTCCTCATGCTGAGAATGGCGTTCCGCGCTGATCGTCAGGGTATCCTGGGAGATATCCACATGAATGTCCTCTTTGTTGAAGCCGGGCAGGTCGGCCTCAAGCACATACTCCGAGTCGGTTTCCCGGATATCGGTGCTGAAGGAACCGCTCCGCTGACCGCCGAAAAACTCCCGCTCCATATCCGCCATCATGCGGAAGGGATCAAAGTAGTTGGAAATGCTGCCTGTGTTTCTGCGATAAGGAATAAGAGACATGATCAAACCCTCCTGTCTGTAATCACCGTTTCATTGCTCTTTCGTTCGTTCCATCGGAACGCCTATAGAGTACCCCATAGTTATGAACGATTCTGCGATACAATGTGAACAGACTGTAAATTTAGCACTCGAATACGGAGAGTGCTAAACTCTGCCGCCGGGCAGGTTCAATCCAGCTCCGCAGGGAAAAGGCCTTCCGGCTGAAGCACGTAAACCTTATTGCACACCTCCGACAGATATTTTCGGTCATGAGAAACGCTGATTACGGCTCCGCCGAATTCTTTGATGGCACGGCGCACCACCGGCGCCGAAAGGGGACTGAAATTCCGCGTAGGTTCGTCCAGCAGCAGCACATTTGCCCGCCTCAGGACCATGTCCAGAAACAGCAGCTTGGCTCGCTGACCGCCGCTGAGTTTGCCGATGGGAGAGAGCATCTCCTCGTGGGTGAAGCGCATGCTGCCGAGGCAGGTCCTGGCTCTTGTGATTTCATCCTTGGTATAGTTTGCAGCCAGATGCTCCACCGGAGTTTGGGCATAATCCAGGATCTCCCGATAATCCTGGGGCATATATGCGGCGGCGATATCCCTCCTTTGGCTCAGCTCCTCCCAAAGACGGCGAAGAAGGGTGGTTTTCCCCGCGCCGTTGCGGCCGACGATGCCAATGGCGCCGCTTCCGGCGAGAAACAGGCGCAGATCCCTGGACAGGATCCGATCCCCGACCTGAAGACGATCCAAGGACCAATCCAGCACCGTTTTGCCCGAAGGGATCCGAATATCCTCGTCGAAACGGGTGAGGATCGCTTCCTCCGTCTCCGGAAACTCCAGAAATCCCTCCTTTTCCCGTTCCAGACGTTTGCCGGTGGAAATCACGGCGTGCATTTTCTTTTTCAGCAGTCTGCCGCTATGGGGGTCCTGCCGGGAAAGGCTGCGCTGTTCATGATCCACCCGGTCGTAGATCTGCTGCCAGCGCTGCTGCTGCCGGCGATAATCGTCCCGCTGCTTCTGGGCCACCTGCCCTTGGCGGTCCATCTGCCGCTGCCGGCGGTCCAGGTATTCCCGATAGGTTTCCCGGGAGACGGTGATGCGGCATCGGGTCTTCCGGATAAGCTGCTCCATATGGATGATCACGTTGGCGGTGTTTTCGATCAAGGCCTCATCATGGGAGACATACAGAACAGGAAGGCGGGTATCCCGCAAAAAACGCTCCAGCCAGAGCAGCGTATCCAAATCCAGATCGTTCGTCGGTTCATCCAGAAGCAGAACATCCGGTTCCTGCATCAGGATCCGGCAGAGCTGCGCCTTGACCTTTTCTCCGCCGGAGAGAGCGCGCAGAGGCTGGGAAGAAAGGAGAAAGGCGGGCTGTATTCCCAGCTGGTTGAGAATATCCATGTGGTGAAAGTGCGCAAAGGGTTCAAAGAACTCTTTCAGCGTCAGGTGGGAAAGCCCCTCGTCCATGCTCTGGGGCAGATAACCCAACCGCCCATGGGAAACCACGGTCCCTTCCCCTTCGCAGTACTCCTCCACGGACCGGGGATCATCGATGTATTTCAGCAGTGTGGATTTTCCGTTTCCTTCTTCCCCGATAAGCACCGCCTTATCGCCTTTCGTCAGCGTAAAAGAGAAGTGATCCGCAAGGATCCGGTCCTCTCGTTTCAGGCGAAGGGTAACCTTTTTCAGTTCCAGCATGGAGTTACCCTCCTTTCGGTTAACGCCGCTTCAGATCCCATATTGAGTATACCATAGGTGCAGCGGGAATACAACGGATAGGGGAAGGGGCGCAGACGCCCTGCAGTCAAGTTCCGGTTGACATGGCTGAGGATATAGGGTACTTTTATTCTGAAGAATTGTACGTGGCTGCCTTCCATCTGACCGTTGACGGGGGTGATGATATGGAAAACAGAGTTACTCTTCTGGGCGTGCGCGGCTCGATCCCGGTGAGCGGTGAGGCCTATCGGCGTTACGGCTGCGCAACAACCTGCTGTCTGATCGAATTGGAAGGGGAGACGATCCTGGTGGACGCAGGAAACGGTATCCTGAACCTTCCTCAAGAGCTGATGCATCGTCCGGAGATGACGATGCTCCTTACTCATCCGCATCTGGATCATCTGATAGGGCTGCCCATGTGTCCATATCTTTTCCGCAAAGAAGCAGCCCTGCATCTGTATGCTGCTGTCCGCGGCGGCATGGACGCCGGGGATCAGGTAAAAGCGCTGTTTGCCCCGCCCCTATGGCCGGTGAGGGCGGAGAGACTGCCCGGCGTACTGACCTGCAGCACACTGCCGGTCTCCCTGCGGCTCAACGGAGTGCTTGTTGAGTCCATGGAAGGGGAGCATCCCGGCGGCGTCACGATCTATCGGCTGACCGGCGGCGGAAAGCGGATCGTGATCGCAACGGACTGCACCATAACGGAAAAGAACCGGGCCGCCTTAACCGAGTTCGCCAGAGGGTGCGACCTTTTCCTTTGCGACGGACAGTACAGCGAGGAAGAATGGCCCGCCCATGCCGCCTATGGACACAGCACCTGGACAGCCGCCGCCATGCTTGCCCGGGCGGCGGAGGCAAAGCAAACCCGCATTGTCCATCATGACCCCACCCATACAGACGCCTTTCTGGACGCCTCCGCTGCTGAGTTAAGCCTTGCCTGCACCGACTGCGCTTTTGCCCGGGAGGGGGAGATCATTCGGCTGTGACCCCGGGAGTTCCGATCCGATCAACGATTACCCATAATATACAAGCCTTGGAGGGTAGGTATGAAAAAGACGGTCTGGCTGAAGCTCAGTGTATCTTTGCTGGCTGCGGCGATCCTGTGCCTGATTGCCCGGTCAGGCTTCCTCGCCGGGATAGACGGCAGCATATCTGACTTCCTTTATCAGCGCCCGGGTATGACGGACGGGGAGATCGTGGTGATCGGCATGGATGGGCGCGCCGTGGAAGAGCTGGGTCCCATGCCCTGGCCGCGGGATATCATGGCGGACGTGGTGGCCTGTCTGAATTCCGATCCGGAGCAAAAACCCGCGGTGATCGGGATCGACGTCCTGTATGTGGGAGAGAGCGCCGACCCGGACGCGGACATGTATTTTGCGGAAATCGCCGGAGAAGAGGGAAATGTCGTCGTCGCTGCGGCCGCCACCTTCGGAAGCAGCATCGTGGACGAGGGCGACGCATTCTATCTGGATGAACGGTCCGTCCTGTACTGGGATTCTCCCTATCCGGAGCTGGCTGAGAGGACCGGCAGCGGGCATATCAACGCCATGGCCGACTCCGATGGGATCATCCGGCATGCGCTGCTCTATGTGGACGCCCCGGGAGGGGAACGGGTCTACTCCTTTGCCCGGGTGATCTACGAGCGATGGTGCGAGTTCAGCGGAACGGAGCCGAATCCGCTGCCGGAGACGGTGGACAACGGCTTTTTCTACCTGCCATACACCGCCAGAGGCGGGAGTTACTATGAAAACATATCGGTGATCGATTTCCTGGATGGATTTGCGGATCCGGCAGATTTCGCCGGAAAGATCGTTCTCATCGGGCCCTATGCCGCAGGAATGCAGGATGAATACCGCACGGCCATCGACCATGCCGCCCCAATGTACGGCATCGAGATCCAGGCGAATCAGATCGAAGCCTATCGGAACGGGTTTTATCCTCGGGAAGCGGAGGATATCGTGCAGCTGATCATCCTTTTCCTGCTTTGCGCCGGTCTGCTGTACTATTTCTGGGACCGCAGGGTGCTGCCGGCGGTCCTCGTTTGGCTCGCGGTCTCCGGTCTCTGGATCCTCATCTGCGCGCTCCTTTACCGCAGGGGCCTGATCCTGCATGTGCTCTGGGTGCCGCTGTTCGCGACGGTTCTGTTTGTGGCCACGGTGGCGCTGAACTACATCCGTACCCAGAAGGAAAAACGCCGGGTAACGGACACCTTCGGCCGCTATGTGGATCCGGCGGTGATGCGGGAACTGCTGGAGCGGGGCGGAGACGCCCTGGAGCTGGGCGGAAAAATGTATGATATCGCGGTGCTCTTTGTGGATATCCGCGGATTTACCACCATGAGCGAATCATTGGATCCCCAGACTGTGGTAGAAATCATCAACCGCTACCTGACCTTGACGACGGAATGCATCATGCGGCATCATGGGATGCTGGATAAATTCGTGGGGGACTGCACCATGGCGTTCTGGAATGCGCCGATCCCCCAGGAGGATCCGGTGTTTCTGGCCTGTTGCGCGGCAATGGATATGGTGGTCGGCTCCAAAGCCCTGGGGGATGAACTGCAGGAGCGGTTTGGCAGACGGGTGGATTTTGGCATAGGCGTCAATGTGGGTCCCGCTGTCGTTGGGAATATCGGCGCGCCGAAGCGGATGGACTATACCGCCATAGGGGATACGGTCAATACCGCCTCTCGTTTGGAATCCAATGCGCCGGGCGGGAAGATCTTCATCTCCCGCGCCGTGGCGGATGCGCTGGGGGATCGGGCCAAGGTCACCTCCCTCGGAAGCACCATCAAATTGAAGGGCAAAGCGGAGGGATTTGAGATCCTGACGCTGGATGAACTGAATTACTGAAAGGAGGAACACATATGCCAAAGATCATAGCGGTCAATGGAAGCCCCCGTTCCGGATGGAACACCGGTACGCTTGTCCGGGATGCGGCGGAAGGCGCCAGGGAGGCCGGAGCGGAGATCGAGGTTGT
>JBGUZS010000198.1:0-5532 GCA_045223835.1 Oscillospiraceae bacterium
CGTTTCTCCCCTTCCTTTCTCCTATTCTACAACATAAAAATGAAAGTAGGCACTTTTCAGTGTCTACTTTCATCTTACCAGGTGCACCGCTCTGATGGGCGGTGCCGGAGAAGATCGACCAAAAGGGGACGCGCTGCAGCATGCACCGGACCCGTCCTTGCGAGGCCTAACGGGGCCGCGCAAGCCTTTCCCCGCAGGGAGGAAGGCTTTCCGCGCCGGTATGTGCCGGCGCGGAAAGACGGGACGGATATTGCATTCTGCAGCGCATCTTTTATGGGCGTCTGTTCAGGATATCGGCGTGGATATGGTGGACTTGTTCTGGAGGGAATTGGTCATGAAACGGGAGAAGACGTCCAGCTCGGCATTCTTTTTTGCCTTGGGGGAAATCATATAGAACTTCAAGGGCCAGTCCTTCAGCTCCTCAATTTCCAGATAAGCGATACCCGGATTTCTGCGCCAAACGGGGGGCGTGAAGGAGAGGAACACGCCCTTGCTGCACCGGGCGAGATTATAGCGCACATCCAGCATTTTTGTGGACAGAGCCTGCCGGGTGAGGGATATGCCAAATACCTCCTTTGCCAGCTTCATGAACCGGTCGTCGTCGACGAAATCAATGCCGCTGGTGTTTTCCGGCGGGTCACTGCAGATGTAGAAGGTTTCATCCTTCAGGGACTCCAGCCGGACCGCTCCCTTTCCCGCCAGGGGATGCTGCTCCGAAACGACAACATATTGCTGCCCTTCTCCCAGCAGGGAAAAATCGAACTGGTCGGACAGGGGGATTGCATCGGGATTGATGGACAAACAGGCAAAAATCACCGCGTCCAGACGTCTGCTTTTCAAATGCACGAGAAGATTCTCTGTGGTGTCGATGATCATATCCAAGACAAGATTCGGATGGTATTCGAATAAGTCCGTTTTCATCATGCTGTACGCCATGGGCGGCAGCATGAGCCTGCTGCAGAATCCTATATGGATGGTCCGTTGGGATGCGTTTTTATCGGAGGCTACGGAGAACAGTTCCCGGTAATCATCCATGATTTTTTCCATGATGGGGATTGCCCGTTCCCCGGCGGGAGTGAGGTGAAGCAGATTGTCGGTCGAATCCATCGGCCGCTCAAAAAGCTGGATCCCCAACTCGGATTCCGCGGCGCTCACCCTTCGGGAGACGGATGACTGCGCGCAGGGGATGACGTATGCCGCTGCGCTGAAGCTCTTTGTGCGTGCAACGGCAAGAACTGTGGAGATGATTTCAAGGTCCATCTTTGCTTCCTCCTCTCGTGTCAGACAGTCGAAATGCGCATCGGCGGGTTGCCCACGGGCCTCGGGAAGCGGGATTACGGAAAGATCCCTGCTGAGACCATGACCGCCATCCCGCAGAATCATGATACCAGAGAATCCATGTGTTTGCAAGCTTCCCGGGCCTCAGGAGCCAGGTGAACCCCCTACGGAGAAGCCCTCCGGCCGGGTGTAGTGTCAAGCCGCGTCCCCGAGTTGTCACGATTCAGGCGGGCATCTCCGGGTGTCCATCGGTTGACAAACACCGCCGGAAATGCTACTCTTCTTTTGAAAATTTCATCTGGGCTTTGAGTGCCGTCCGCCGGACCTGTCCGGCGGAGCGGAGAATATGGGAACCGGGTGAGAATCCCGGACGGGACCGCCGCTGTAAGCGCCGAGAGCCTGCATCATCCAGCGCAAGCTGACCACTGGGAAACCGGGAAGGGGATGCAGGTTCGACCATCAGGCGCAAGTCAGAAGACCTGCTCAAGCTGAGAAAAGCCGGCCTACGGACTATGGGACCGGCGTATGAACACGCAGTAAAACGGCTGTGGGTGTATTATGCACCCGCAGCTTTTTTGCATGAAATAACGAAAGGAAATGAAGCCAATGAAACGATCCACCGCAAAAAACCTTCTGGCGCTGCTGCTGGTCGTCGTGCTTGCGCTGGCGCTGGGCGCGCCTGCGTTGGCGGCAAAAACCGTACTCAGCAAGCAGAACCTGACAGTCAACGGTCAGCCTGTGGACTGCCAGAAGTACAACATCGACGGCTACAACTACTTTAAGCTGCGCGATCTGGCTGAGCTCCTGGACGGGACAACGAGCCAGTTCAACGTGGACTATGACAAGGCAGCCAATGCCATGGTCATCACCACGGGTCAAGCTTACACCACCAAGGACGGCACGGAGCTGAAGACCGGGGAGGACATGAGCGCCAAGGCCCGGATCTCCCCCCAGACCCTGCTCATCGACGGGGAGGAGTGCTCCGCTCTGACTGCCTACAATATCGGAGGCAGCAACTATTTCCAGCTCCGGGAGCTGGGCAAGGTCCTGCATTTCTATGTCCACTATGACGAAGCCACCAAGACCATGCTGGTGGATGAGCAGGACGAGGACGAGGACTGGGAAACCGGCGACGCCAGCCTGGATAACCCCCGCAACCAGGATGGCATGGGCGCCACGGAAGTGTTGGTGGTTTCCTTCGGCACCAGCTTCAATGACAGCCGCCGGGAGACCATCGGCGCCATCGAGGCCGCCATGGAGAAGGCCTTCCCGGGCTATGATGTCCGTCGGGGCTTTACCGCCGACATCATCATCAACCATGTGTACAAGCGGGACGATGTGAAGATCGACAACGTAAAGCAGGCTCTGGATCGGGCTGTGGAAAACGGCGTCTCCTACCTGCTGGTCCAGCCCACCCACCTGATGGACGGTTTCGAGTACAACGACCTGAAGGAAGAGCTGAAGGCTTACGAGGGCAAATTCGAGAACATTGTTCTGGGCGATCCCATCCTCACGAGCGACGAGGACTATGAGGTGGTCATCAAGACCATCACCGAGGCCACTGCGGAGTATCTGGACGGCAATACCGCCGTCTGCTTCATGGGCCACGGCACCGAAGCCAAGTCCAACCATGTTTACGCCGATATCCAGGCGAAGCTGACCGAGGCGGGCTACAAGGATTACTTCATCGGAACCGTCGAGGCGGAGCCCACTCTGCAGGATGTGGTGGACGCGGTCAAGGAAGCCGGTTATACCCGCGCCATTTTGCAGCCCCTGATGATCGTAGCCGGCGACCATGCCCACAATGATATGGCCGATCCGGAGGACGAGGAGAGCTGGCTCAGCCTGTTTGCCGCCGCCGGCATCGAGGCGGTTCCCGTCCTGCGGGGCCTGGGCGCGTTCGAGCCCATCCAGCAGCTGCTGGTGGACCATTTGAAGGCCAAAGCCGCAGAGGCTCTGGACGAGGACTATGACACCGGCGATGCCAGCCTGGATAATCCCCGCAACCAGGACGGCATCGGGGAGAAGGAGCTCCTGGTGGTTTCCTTCGGCACCAGCTTCAACACGAGCCGGGTGGAGACCATCGGCGCCATTGAGGCCGCCATGGAAAAGGCTTTCCCCGAGTACAGCGTGCGCCGCGGCTTCACCGCCGACATCGTGATCAACCATGTTGCCCGCCGGGACGGCGAGGTCATCGACAATATCGCCCGTGCCCTTGACCGTGCCGTGGAGAATGGCGTCAAGGAGCTGTATGTCCAGCCTACCCATCTGATGGCCGGCTATGAGTATGACGATGTGGTGGAAGCCGTGATGGCCTACAAGGACCGGTTCGAGAAGATCGTCATCGGCCAGCCCATTCTCACCAGCGAAGCGGACTTCCAGGCCGTCATCCAGGCCATCACTGAGGCCACGGCAGAGCAGGCCAAGGAAGAGGGTACCGCCATTTGCTTCATGGGTCACGGCACCGAGCATAAGTCCAACGCCGTATACGCCAAGCTGCAGACCCTCCTCACCGAGGCGGGATACGCCAACTACTACATCGGCACCGTTGAGGCGGAGCCCACGCTGCAGGACGTGGTGGATGCGGTCAAGGAAGCCGGTTACACCAAGGTCTACCTGGAGCCCCTGATGATCGTGGCCGGCGACCATGCCAACAATGACATGGCCGATCCGGAGGACGAGGAGAGCTGGGTCAGCCTGTTCGCCGCCGCCGCCATCGAGGCCGAACCCATTCTGCGCGGTCTGGGCTCCATGGAGCCCATCCAGCAGCTGCTGGTGGATCACATGAAGGCCGCTATCGAGGGCACCGAGCAGCTTGATCTCCCGACCCGCGATATTGCCGACGCCACCGAGATGACCACGGTCAGCGAGGTGGAGGAAGAGGGTATGACCCCGGTTACCGGCGCTATGCTGAAGGACGGGACTTATGAGGTGAAGGTGAAATCCAGCTCCTCCATGTTCCGGATCGCCGAGGCCCAGCTTACCGTGAAGGACGGCGAGATGACCGCTGTTCTGACCATGGGCGGAAAGAGCTACACCTGGATGTACATGGACGCCACGGACAAGATTGCCGCTGCGGCGGACAGCGACTTCATCCCCAACGGTGTGGATGGGGACGGCGCTTTCACCTTCACGGTGCCCGTGGAAGCCCTGGATAAGGGCATCGTCTGCGCGGCCTACAGCAAGAACAAGGATCAGTGGTATGCCCGCACCCTGCTCTTCCGGGCCGACAGCCTGCCTGAGGAGGCCTTTATCGGCTGAGCACCGAGCACGACCCGCATAAAACCGGACGGGACGCGCCGCAGAAATGCGGTGCGTCCTTTTTGCTCGGATCGGCTTGTCCGGCTCCGGGATCTGTGCTATGATGCGGCCAGACCGCAGAAGGAAGGGAACGGCCATGCACAAGTATTTCGAGCTCAACGCCCAGGGGCACAATATCCGCTGCAAGCTGTATCATCAAGGGCCGGGTACGGCGAAGCGGGCCGTGATCTTCTGCACGGGCTTCGCCGGGCATAAGGACAACCGGGCGGCGGAGACCTTTGCCGATAAGCTCCTCTCCAAGCACAAGGACGTGATCCTTGTCGTATTCAACTGGCCGGCGCACGGGGACGACGTGAAGAAAAAACTGACCCTGGAGGATTGCGGCGTCTACCTGGATCTGGTGATCCGGGAGACGAAGACGCGCTTCGGCGCGCAGCAGCTCTATGCCTATGCCGCCAGCTTCGGCGGATATCTGGTGCTGAAGTACATCTCCGAACAGGGCAGCCCCTTTGAAAAGATCGCCCTCCGCTGCCCGGCGGTGGATATGTACGGCGTGATGACCCGGGATATCATGAGAAATGACGAGTACGAGCGGATCATGAAGGGAAAGGACGTGCAGGCGGGCTTCGACCGGAAGGTCACCATCACCAGGGCCTTTCTGGACGCCCTGAAGGAAAACGATATCCGCCGCCGGGATTTTCTGGACTGGGCGGAAGACCTGCTGATCCTCCATGGCACAGCCGACGAGGTGGTGCCCTTTGCCGACGGGAAGGCTTTCGCGGAGGATAATCTGATTGAGTTCATCCCCGTGGAAGGGGCGGATCATCGGTTTCAGAATCCCCTCCATATGAGCCTGGCGACCAAAGCCGTGCTGCAGTTTTTCGCCCTGTGACGCGGGCAGGCCTGCCGGAGGAAAAGGGCCGCCTTGCTCCGTTGCCGGACCCGTGCTATGCTGGGGAAGATCACAGAAAGAAGGAAAGAGTCATGAAAAGA
>JBGUZS010000199.1:0-2460 GCA_045223835.1 Oscillospiraceae bacterium
ATTGATTAACATGTGAACGGGGACGGTTCCCGGCATTGGGAACCGTCCCTGTTTCCTCATAAGCAAGGGAGAAACAGACGATGAAAAAAACGCTCCAGTACAAGCTGAACATTTTTCTGTTCCTTTTGCCCGCGCTGTGCCTGTTTGTCGCCGTGCTGATCGCCCCGATCATCATGTCTTTCTATTACAGCCTGACGGAATGGAACGGTTTTACAACGCCGGAATTCATCGGACTAAAGAACTATGTTGAGCTCTTCACCAGCAAATCCATCAACATCTCCAGAGCGCTCAAGAACGCCTTCCTGCTGGCGCTGCTCTCCTGCTTCATCCAGCTGCCCTTCGCCCTGTGGCTGGCGCTGCGGCTGGCCCGCCCCATCAAGGGCCGGACTGCCCTGCTGTCCATCTACTTTATGCCGGTGCTGATTTCCACGGTTGTCATCGGTCAGCTGTGGTTGAAAATATACAATCCCGACTATGGCGTCCTGAACGTTTTTCTTCGCTCGATCGGCCTGGAAAAATGGACGCATATCTGGCTGGGAGATAAAAAATACGCCCTGCGCGCGGCGTTTGTGCCCATCCTGTGGCAGTATGTCGGATACCACATGCTCCTGATGTACGCGGGCATCAAGGGGGTCCCGATGGAACTGACCGAGGCGGCCATGCTGGACGGCTGTACGCCCGCCCAGGCCAGCCGTTACATTATCATCCCCTATATTCGGCCCATCCTGCGCGTCAGCGTGATCTTTGCAATCACGGGCTCTCTGAAATCCTTCGACCTGATTTATGTTTTGACGAACGGAGGACCGAGCCATGTGACAGAAGTGCCGAGCACCTTGATGATCAGCATGCTTTTCCTGCGAAACCGCTACGGTATGGGTTCCGCCATTGCCGTCATGCTGATCGCCCTGTGCTTCTTCTTCGCGCTGGTGATCAATGCTGTCTTCAAGGAGGAGAAGTGAAGTGAAAACCATCTTTGACAGCAAAGGAAAAAGAACACTGATTTACTTCCTGCTGATCCTCTGGGCGTTGATCAGCATTTTCCCGGTCTACTGGATGCTGACCTTCTCCCTGAAAACCAACGCCGAGATTTTCGGTGAGAATGTCGCAGGCCTTCCGAGAGAGTGGGTCTGGAGCAACTACACCAGAGCGCTCCACACGGGCAACATGCCCCGGTACTTCCTGAACAGCCTGGTCGTTGCCATTGCGACCATCTTCATCACGCTGGCGGCCTCGGTCATGGCCACCTACGCGATGACGCGTCTGCGCTGGAAGGGACGCAAGCGCATGAACGGGTTCTTCATGCTCGGCCTGACCATCCCCATCCACGCTTCCATCGTGCCGCTGTACACGACGCTGGCCAAGATCAAACTGCTTGATACGCTCTGGGCGCTGATCATTCCCTACTCGGCCTTCTCTCTGGCCATGGGCATTCTGGTCTGCACAGGCTTCATGGGCGATATCCCCTATGACCTGGACGAGGCTGCCATGCTGGATGGATGCGGCACTTGGGGAACCTTCTTCCGGGTGATCGTCCCGCTGATGAAACCCGCCGTCTCCACGGTCGGCATCTATACCTTCCTTCAGTGCTGGAATGAGCTGATGTTTGCGAACATCTTCATCAATTCGGACAAGTGGAGGACCCTGCCGGTCGGCGTACAGTCCCTGTCCGGACAATATACGACGGACTGGGGACCCATCGGCGCGGCGCTGTCCCTCGCAACGATTCCGACGCTGATCTTCTACATCTTCATGAGCAAGAGGATTCAGGACAGCTTCATCGCCGGCGCGGTCAAGGGCTGAGCCCTCCGGCTTGCCCGGAAAACGGACAATTCGATAAGAACAAAAGGGGGATCGTGCTCTGCAGCAAACGGCGCGGGATCCCCCCTATTATCATGACAGAGAGGTTTTGCCCATGGACCGGAAACTGGCAAGAAAAAAGGCAGAGGCCCTTGTAGCCCAAATGACACTGGAGGAGAAGACCAGCCAGCTCCGCTATTGCTCTCCGGCAATCGAGCGGCTGGGCGTGCCCGCTTACAACTGGTGGAACGAGGCGCTGCACGGCGTGGCGCGGGGCGGCACGGCGACAAGCTTCCCCCAGGCGATCGGCCTGGCCGCCACGTTTGACGACGTTTTGCTGGAAAAGCTCGGCGACGTCGCTGCGACCGAAGGGCGGGCCAAGTACAACGCCCTCTCCGCAAAAGGGGACCGCGACATTTATCATGGCCTGACCTTCTGGTCCCCCAACATCAACATCTTCCGCGACCCGCGCTGGGGCCGCGGTCATGAGACCTACGGCGAGGATCCCTGTCTGACCTCGCGCATGGGCCGGGCCTACGTGCGCGGGCTCCAGGGCAACGGCGCGACCATGAAGGCCGCGGCCTGCGCCAAGCACTTTGCCGTGCACAGCGGGCCGGAAAACCTGCGCCACAGCTTTGACGCCGCGGCGAGTCCGAAGGATCT
>JBGUZS010000200.1:0-2680 GCA_045223835.1 Oscillospiraceae bacterium
GCTTCCGCCTCATCAAACCTTCCTCCGCCGGCTCCATCCCCAGAGCCAATCCCGGCGCAGAATCGGTGACCAGATTGATCCACAGGATATGGGCGGCGCTCAAAAGGCGGAAGCCCAGCATGGAGGAAACGAAAATGGCCACGATCTCAGCCAGGTTGGTAGTAAGCTGAAACTGCACAACTTTGCGCACATTATCGTAGATCTTTCTGCCTTCCTCGACCGCATTCACGATGGTTGCGAAATTGTCGTCCGCAAGGACCATATCGCTGACGCCCTTGGTGACGGCAGTACCGGTGATCCCCATGCCGATCCCGATATCCGCAGCCTTGATGGAAGGCGCGTCGTTCACCCCGTCGCCGGTCATGGCCACAACCTTTCCCCGGCTCTTCCAGGCCCGGACGATCCGGGATTTGTGCTCAGGCTGCACTCTCGCATAAACGCTGTACCGGGGAACGGCTTCCATCAATTCTTCGTCGGTCAGCTCCTCGAGCGCCGCGCCCTCGATGGCCTCCGTCCCCTCCGTCAGGATCCCCAGATCCTTGGCAATGGCGACGGCGGTATCCTTGTGGTCTCCGGTGATCATAACCGGCCGGATCCCGGCCTGTCTGCATTCCTGAACCGCCGCATAAACCTCCGGGCGACAGGGATCGATCATGCCCACCATTCCGAGGAAGACCATATCCCGCTCCAGATAATCCGCATCCTCGGAATCCGGCTTTATATCCCATACTCGGTATGCCGCAGCAAGGACCCGCAGAGCTCTGTCCGCAAACTCCTTGTTCCGCGACTTTACGGTCTGACGGTATTCCTCGGTCATGGGCTGGATTTTTCCGTCCCGCAAAAAACCGGTGCAGCGATCCAGGATCATTTCACAGGCGCCTTTTGTATACTGATACGTCTTTCCCTCTTCACCATGCAGGGTGCTCATCATCTTCCGCATGGAATCAAAGGGCGCTTCTCCTGTCCGCGGGCAGCGGATATCCAGCTCGTCCTTATACAGGCGAAGGTCATGCGCATGATTCACCAAGGCGCATTCCGTCGGTTCGCCCTCTGCCTCGTGCATGCCCAGACAGCGTCTGGCATCGTTGCAAAGGGCCATGGCCTTGGCCAGGAGGATGGGGTCCTCCGTGAAGCTGTCCACCACGGTCATTTTATTCTGGGTCAGCGTACCCGTCTTATCCGAACAGATCACCTGGGTGCATCCCAAGGTCTCAACGGCAGTCAATCTGCGGATCAGCGCCTGCCGTTTCGCCATGGCCGTAACGCCGATGGAAAGAATAATCGTCGTCACTGCGGGAAGTCCTTCCGGAATCGCAGCCACCGCCAGAGCCACCGCGATGATGAAGGTATTCAGCACCGATTCAAAAACCGGGACCCCGCTGGGGATAAGCACTGTATCCCGGATCACGCCAAAGAGGAATACGAAAACGCAGATCCCCAGCACCAGCTTCGTCAGGGTGACGCTCAGCTCGGAGAGACGCTTCTGCAGGGGCGTCTTTTCCTCTGTAGCCAGGTTCAGGGCGTCTGCAATCTTGCCCATCTCCGTATCCATGCCCACGGCGGTAACCACCGCGCTTCCTCTGCCATAGGCTACGGTGCTGCCGCTGTACAGCATGTTTTTCCGGTCTCCCAGCGGCACGTCCTTCTGGCCTTCTTTCAGCATCAGGATATCCGCCATTTTGTTTACCGCGACGCTTTCCCCGGTCAGCGCCGCTTCCTCCACCTTCATGCTGTAGCTTTCCAGAACTCTGCAGTCTGCGGGGACCGAGTCGCCTGCTTCCAGCAGAACGACATCGCCCAATACCAGTTCCTCGCTTTTGACGACTTGTGTCTCCCCGTTCCGCAGAACTCTCGAAGTGGCGGCGGTCATCTCCATCAGGGATTCGATGGCCTGTTCAGCCTTGCTTTCCTGCACCATGCTCAGCACCGTGTTCACCACTACCACAAAAAGAATGATGAACAGGTCGGCATAGGATTCATGCTGATGACGCACGACATTCTGGTATACCGTCGTTGCGGCAGATACCGCTGCGGCACACAGCAGCATAATGATCATCGGATCCGCCAGGGATTGAAGAAATCTTTTCAGCCAACTGTCTCTGGGCGGCTGAGCCAGCTTGTTTCGGCCGTTTTGCTCCAGCCGCTTTGCCGCCTCTTCTGAAGTCAAACCGTTTCGTGACGTCCGGAGCTCCTCCAGCACCGAATCGGCGCTTTCCAGATATCGCTGCATAGGCTCTTCCTCTCCTCTCCTTTTCAGCCTGAAAAAAGGCGAGACTTCCACCATTTCTGGCAAAAGTCTCACCCATAATCCAGCCGTTCTCCCAAAGGAAAACCGAACTGCTCATGGCAGCAGCGGGCGCCGAAACGCCGTCCTGACGCCGCTGCCCCGGCCAAAGGCCGTGAGCTACTCCCTTTTTCCGGATGACAGTTTACCACTGCCGGAGAGAAAACGCAAGTCCGTTCCTCGGATCGTCTCCTCCAAAGATGTAGAGTCGTCAATGATGGGTGACACATTTCTCGAAAAAAATAAGACGTAGATTATGGGATTGAATTTGAGGAAGAAGGAGGAGCCGGAGGCGACGCCTTCTTCCTTAAATTCGGCGCGGTTCAGATGGTCTTGCTCCGGTACTCTGCAAGCACCTCAACGGGTGATTTGTAGTCCAAACATACCTTTGGGATC
>JBGUZS010000201.1:0-5822 GCA_045223835.1 Oscillospiraceae bacterium
CTTTCCGCTCCCGCTGGGACCCACCACCGCGTAGATGGTCCCGGCTTCAAAGCCGAAGCTCGCGTTTTTCACCACCGGGGAAGTCCCCCGGGGATAGGTATAGGATACGTTTTCAAGCGTAAGGGCGTTCATTGTGTTGCCTCCTTTAATCGTGATTATTCCTTTGCCTGGAGCAGGGAAAGCAGGTCCTTCCCGGTGCTGACCCAGGCGAAAATGATACTGCCCATGAGACAGGCGGCCAAGTGGAGTCCGGGGTAGGTCAGTTCCCACCCGGCTCCCAGGAAGAAGGCTGCCGCCACGCCCAGGATGAGGCCCAGGATACACAGCAGGACCTGTTCCCCGGTCAGCATAGCGCACACTCTTCTTCGGCTCATACCCAGCACCCGGAGGATGGCAGTCTCCCGGCTGTTCTGGAGTACCATGAGGCCGGGGAGGACGGCGCCCAGCAGCAGGGCGATACCCACCGCGATGGGGTACAGGGTGTTCAGCAGATTCGCCATGCGATGTACCCGGTCCGCCTCCGCCGTATCCAGGTAGAGAGAGGGGTTTCCCTTCTCCCTGGCTGTCTCTGCGAGAAACCGCTCCCGGAAAGCCTGAATATCCTCATAATCCCGCAGGGTATAGAAGGCGTATTCCACCTTCAGGTCCGGGAAGGTCTCGGAGTAAACCCCCATGCCGTGGATGGGCAGCCACAGGCGGGACGGGAAGCTATCATTCGGAACAAGACCTACCACGGTGGTGGGAGAACGGTTCCGCTTATAGGCCTCCATCAGCTCTTCCATGGTCGCCCCCGGATTTCCCATCCGCAGCTTATTCAGATAATCGTCCCCCGAGATCCGGATCCGGTCGCCGGGAGCGATCTCCAGCTCCGCCGCCAGGGTTTCCGTGATCAGACAGACCTTGCCCGTAGCCGCCTGAAACCGTTCCTGATCCCAGCCCTCCAGCCACTCCGCCTCCGCCCCGGCGTTCACGGTATAATCCGAGGAAAAGCAGAGGATACAGCTATGGAATGAATCGTCGGAAAGCATGAACTCGGCTCCCTGCCGGAGATATTCCAGATAGGAATACTTGATCTCCTCCGCTTCCCCCAGCTTCTCCGCCCGGTATACGGACAGACCGCCGCTCACCACGCCCTTCACCTCCACGCTGTGACACAGGGCGTCGTAGTGCCGACGCAGGGCGTCCAGCCGCCCTACCGCCGCGGCAAGAAGGAGAGCCAGCAGGATCGCCAGAAGAGATTTCACGACGGCTCTGCGGGCATGCCGCAGGGTATACCTCAGGGAAGCGTTCATTTCTTCACCCCCGCCTGGATCAGGAGCAGAGGGGAAATCCTGCCCATCCGCGTCACCAGCACCAGGGCCGCCAGCATGGTCACGGCAGGAAGGATCACCACACTAATCGCCGGCATCAGGGTGACCGCCCCGCTCCGTCCATACCAAATGAGGGCGGCAGCCACACCGGGGATCACCGCTGCCAGGGTAAGGCACAGAAGGGGGATGAGCAGGCTGCGGTCGCTATGCCTCCGATCCATGCCCATGGCCCGAAGGATGGCATAATCCCGGCTGCGGCGGGCAACGAAGAGATACACGGTGAGGGCGATGACCAGCAGGGTTGCCGCGCCGAAGGCCAGGAGCTTATACAGGGAGGTCTGGCTCACCTGGTTCAGCTCCTCCTCCATCTGGGGCCATCCCCGGTCGTTCCAGTAGGTGATCCATCCCGCCTCCTGCAGGGCCGGAAGCGTATTCTCCACGAAATCCCCCATGGCGTCGGCGTCGATCAGCAGGGTGATATCCCCGGGATAATACGCCGTCCGCTTCGTCGCCCCCTCCGGTGTGTAGGAGGAGGGCACAAAAACGGTGGAATCGGAATAGGCCCAGATGTAGTCCTCCGTGAGGTAATTGCCCTGGTTCACGTCCCGCCAGGTGCCGATGATGGTGAACTCCTGCTCCGTCCAGTTATCCGCATAGCGCCCCCGGGTGGAGGCCACGGCCCCCAGGCTCACATGCTGCTCCATGGGGTAGTCCCCCAGCTTCAGCCGAAGCGTATCCCCAAGGCTGAGGCCGTTGGCCGCGGCAAAGTCCTCATTTACCACGCATACCGGCGTCTCCCTGTCCTCCGGCTCCAGGAACCTGCCCTGTACCGGCGTCAGACGCAGGTCCGTCGCCCGGCGGATGACGGACATATCCCCGGCATACACCACGTCCAGGGTATGCCAGTCGTCGTTGGTTACCTGGATGAGCTCCCGGAGGGCAGCGAAGTCCTCCCCCTCCAAATAGTCCTCCGGCAGGTCGGTGATATCGGTGAAGTAGGGCCACCAGTCCAGCAGGGTATCGTCACCGAAGGACAATATGGGTCTTATGGAGTCGGTATCCTGGCTGTTCCAGGCATTGCCCGAGATCGTGCGTACCACAAAAACATACCTTCTCCCCACCTCCAGACCGGTCAGGTCCTCCGCGTAAAGGCGGTTTCTGAAGAAGACGCAGTTCAGATACATCCAGAGGGAAGGCCTGTCCCGGTAAGCCTCCGATGCGGCGATCACGAATATCTCCTTTCCTCCCCGCATTTCCAGGGGTGCAGACTCACCGGCCAGGAGTTTGATATCCTCCAGGGTCAGGACACAGCTTGCCTCCTTATCGCAGGTGCTGCCCTGCCCCGGTGAGACCAGCCAAAACACCATGTCCGTCGCCTGATCCACAGCCGCAACCGTGGCCTCCAGCACCAGGCGGTCCTTGTAATACAGACTGGAGCCGGAACTGGATATTCCCTCCTTGCGGATATAGTCCGATATCCCGGCGGTCATGGTCCGCACCTCGATCCCCGCCAAGCTCGGCAGGATGGACTGCTCCATCGCCGCCAGCTCCGCGTCGGTGATGGGGGTGGCGTGGTACCGGGCATTGTCGTACTGCTCTATCCCCGTACCCGGACCGGTGGGGTCATACATCAGGAAGAGATTTGTACCCGCGTTGTTTCCCGGGGCGTTGGGGTCCAGGGCCGGGGAATGCTCAATGCTGAGAACGCCCTTCATACTTTCCTTCGCCTCATGCAAGCCTCTGCGCGTAGATACATAGTCCGAGAGGCTCAGGGTGAACTGGAAGGCCGCCGCCAGGAGCAGCACCCAGGTCACGATGGTCCGTACCGGACTCCGAAACAGTGTCTTGATCCAAAGGGAGGATTTCATGTTGAATTCGCTTCCTTTCTCATCAGTTTTTTAACAATTCTCCCGGTTTCTTGGGAAAAAAGGGCGCAGTTCACCGCGGATGCAGCGGGCATTCTGCTGCTGCATCCTTATTCAGCCTCCCCTGAAAGGGGAGGTGGCATCCGGCATTTCACGCAAGCCGGATGCCGGAGAGGTTATATCTGGTCGTTATATCCTTCCCTGCGCACGGCGACAGCTCTGCCAGAACCTCTCTGCCCCAGTGTGCGCACTGGGGCATCTCCCCTTTCAGGGGAGACAGATCGCTGTGGCGGGACGGGGCAAATTACCCCGGCGTCCCGCACAGGACCGCGTTCACGGCTCCGGCATACCGTTCCCAGGCTTCAGTCCGCTCTCTCAGCTTTTCTCCGCCTTTTCGGGTGAGGCGGTAGTACCGCCTCACCCGCCCCTCCTTTTTCTCCTCGTAGGCGGAGACGGAGCCCTCCTTCTCCAGTCGGTGCAGAAGGGGGTACAGGGTCCCCTCCTTCATCTGGAATACCTCGCTGGACCGGCCGGCCAGCTCCGTCACCATCTCATAGCCGTACATATCCCGCTCCGCCAGAAGGTGCAGGATGAGCATATCCATCCCGCCGGGTTCCTGTTCACGCGCCATAGCTATAACTCCCTTCCACAACGATCGGTTCCAGGTCAGGTACGCTGAACGAGCCCTGGACCATGCTGAACGATACTCTGTCCATTTCATTTCCTTCTGCATCAAAAAATGCGGCCTCCGCCTCGGCGGTCACCGGAGACCGATAGTAAGATCCGTTGCTCAATGCATCGAAGATCTCCCGGATCTTATTGCCCCCTTCGGTCTGTTCCAGACGAAAAACCAGGTAACGGGGATCATCCCGTTTCGCTTCGCTGACCCAGGTGCGGAACGCCCCCTCCATTTCTCCCCTGACGGTCAGTTTTCCGGAGACCACGGCGGGGTCCGGCTGCTTGACCAACACATAAAAGACGCTCTGCAGGATGAAATCCCCATTCTTGACGGTATACCCGCCCATAGTGGGCGTGGTACACCAGAAGGTGGAATCTCCATCCGTATTCCGGAATACCACGCCTTGTTCATACCGGTGGGTTTTTTCTCCTTTTGCACAGTGCGGCACGAGGAAATAGGTGTACAGCTCCCCGTCAAGCCAGGTCACGGCGGCGGAATACCCGCTTCCCTCTTCGAAAACCTCCGTGATCTCTCCCGGTTTGCGCAAAGCGGCCCGCTCCGCACGCCGGATCGCGGTTTTCGGGCCTGCCGGAGGGATGCCGTTTGCCAGACGCAGGACCCAGGCCAGGATCAGGAGCAGACAGAGATACCCGGCGCAGCGCAGAGGTCGGGAAAAACGCCAATAGCTTCCTCTCATGCTCTTCCCTCCTCCAACCGGACCGTCATCCGTTCCGGCCCATCCGGACCCTGTATGGTGAGCACCGCCCAATCCGCTCCCGGCTGCATATACACGAACAACAGCCGTCGGCCAGTGAATACCAGGTCCCGGCTGCTGCCTGACTGCTCCACCGGATAGACCAGACCCCGGCTATCCTCCAATACCGGTTGGACGATGAACCAGGGCGGACCGAGGAAGGGATCGGCGGTGAATGTCCTGAGCTCCAGCAACAGGCAGCTTTCCCCGGTCTCCTTCTCCTTGCCGTAAGCCGTTTGCTTCAGGCGGATGGTATAGTCCCCGCATCGGATCCGGGAATCCTGAGACCGCCATTCCCCGGAAACGGTGAAGCGGTTTTCATCCACGAGCGGGCCAAGGGCGTAGACGATGCGGGGGCTGCTGCGCAGAGCGGAGATCAAAGCCCAAAGAAACACGCCGATCACCAGAATGCGCAGGATGAACGCGGCATACCCCCAAAACGGGCGGTGGATGGCGGCCAGATCCCGGCGGACCTCCACCGGGTCACCCATGACTACGCAGGCCTTTTCGTCCGCCTCCCGCTCCGTGCAGCCTTCCTTGAGGAAATCCCGGTTCCGCTGCATGATGTGGCTGTACAGCTCCTTCTCCACCTTCCGCCGGTCCGGGGGATACTTGACGCCCCCCACCGCCTCCCGCAGCCAGGCCATGCTCCGGTTGGTGTTCATCTTCTCACCTCTTATACCTTGTATATCTATGCTTACTATACTTTGTTATACGAGGCTTGTCAAGGGTAAATTTCTGTGTTATATTCCCCGGAAGGAGGCGGGAATATGGAGGAGCTGCGCATCGTATCTGTCCGGGAAGAAGCCGATTTGCGGCAGGCGGCGGTGGTCCATTCCGTCTCCTGGCAGGATTCCCACAGGTCTTTCTGCTCTCCGGATTTCGTCGCGGCCCACACGCCGGAGCGGCAGTACCGCTACCTGGCGGACAAAGCGGCTTCCGGCAGCCGGATTTTTCTCCTGCTCCGGGGAAATAAGCCCATCGGCCTGGTCACGGTGACGGGAGATTTGATCGCAGATCTGTATATCCTGCCGGATGAGCGGAACAAGGGATACGGAACCGTGCTTCTTCAGCACACCATGGGGCAGTGTACCGGCTCCCCCACCCTCTGGATCCTGGAGAACAACACCGGGGCGGAGCGGCTGTACCGGCGAAATGGGTTCGTGCCCACCGGCCGGGTCAAGGAGCACCCCGGCGGTTTCGCCGAAAGGGAG
>JBGUZS010000202.1:0-17007 GCA_045223835.1 Oscillospiraceae bacterium
GTAGTTTTTGACTCCGTTCTTATCTTTAAGAATCAAAGACACGTCACTAACACCCGCTGTTCCAAAATGGTTAAAACGTACTAGTAACGAGTCTTTATCGCTGACAACGTGCTTGTTTGTTATAACGTAAACAGTTGAGCGGCTGGGGTCGCTTTTTTCTTTTCTGCCAACAAGAAAGCCAGTAGCAATCCAAAACTTTGTTCCATCAGGAGTTACAACACCCAATGATACGACTGCTTCCATAAAAAACGGAGGGATAATAGCCATTTTTGTTTACTCCTTCTTTGTGTTTGTGAGTATGTTTATTTGTTGCCTTATGGGAATAACTATCATTATAATCGGAGTATATTGGGGGGGGAGACCGACAAGCTTGCAACCATACATAAGGCTGCACGAACTTAGAACCCACTATGTTGTCTTCACCTCTTTATTTATCCATTCATCTCTATAATGTAATGAGCTAAGCATTTTTGGACATTCTTCGACAAAACTTCAAAAAACTGTTTGCGTCACTGCTTTAGTTCCCATAAACGATTACAAGGACGAGGGATTTCAAATCTCCCGGCCTTGTGCTGCGTGTTCAGAATGTATTGCGGCGTTCTTTCGCTTTGTCGATGGATCTCCAGCCAAGACGCTGACCGCAGCGGTCACAATAGGATTGGTATTCCCGCTCCATGGTGATATCGCAGCGGGGACAGAGGAAGTATTCGCTTTCCGTGCCGAAGCAGCTTGGGTAAAGGATATACTCCTTGACCGGCATCGGGCGACGGTAAGCAGTTAGGGCATATAGATGCTTTGCGAGGATAACGACTAAATGCGGCAGCCGTGATCCCCATGCATGGGGCGGGTACAACAAGTTTTCTATGTAGTTCAGGTTGGGGATAGGACGCGCTGTGTTCTGCCATGTAATCCGCTCATCAAGCGCGGTACCGGTTTTCCGGCTCTCCATCCAGGGTGCTTCTTTCTGCAGGATGTATGGTATCCCGCAGCCTGCACCTCCCATCCTCCATTGTCCATCTGGCATACCTCCTGCCTTCAACAGATTCGAGCGTCGGACGTATCGCTCTGTTGAATAAAGGGAAGACGATAGAGTCAGCAGGAGAGAGAACGAAATACCCCATCATAAAGAATCCCCGACCGAGCAAAAGCTCGGTCGGGGAGAGATATCTCAAATCAGAACAAGCTTAAGGAGTAGTACCATAAGATGTGGGGGTGTCCTGTTGAATGGTATCGCTGCCGCCGTCTTTTTCTGCGTAGAAACGGCAGTCCGCATAATAGCTTTTTGAAGCGGAACCGGAATATGTGACATATGTAGCGTGAGCGCTAGTGTTGGTGTCCATCATGTTTGGATAAAGAGGATCTGTATAGCTGAAGGTCTTGACCCAGTACCACGTATTCCCAGTTTTCTCATAGAGGTAGATGTATTTGACCCCAATTTGGTCCATGGCATCCGTTCCGATAATATAGAAGTTCACCTTAACCGTGTTGCCATTCCGGGTGATCCAGGCATTGGTTACATTGATGTATGCACTTGCGTTAACAGCAGCAAATGCTGCAGTTGAAAGCAGTAGCGTCAGAACGATGATGAGAGCAATAATGCGGAAGAATTTCTTTCTCATTTTCTCATGTCACCTCAATATACAGAATCAATGATTTTCTCCATTTCTTCTTGTGAAATGTTGCCAGCGATTACAACTGAATAGCTTTCCGTATTCCAAACCGCCATCACATTGTTTGTATTGGTAAAAATGTAATGTATGGTTCCTCCTGCCAGATAATCTTCTGCGAGACTATCTTCCTTTTGATAGACTGCTGTCTCCAAATCAGTAGTAGTTGAAATGGAAATATTGAGCGTTCTATCATTCCCTTGGAATCTCTCGTGTAAGATAAAGGGCTCTTCGACCGTCTTGGATTCCACCCGCATGAAATCCTCTGGCAGCCATGTTGGGTACAGCGGTTCCGTGATACCCATTGAAGCTAGCACCGTGGGAATTCCATGCAGTTCATCCTCCCCAGGTGTCTGTACCGGCGTCTCAGCCACGAACCGCACATCCTCGTCCGTCCACTTCGGGATCCAGCCCCAAAGGTTATACCCCATTGCGCCGGCGGCAACCGTTATCCCGGCCAAAAGGACGATGAGTGCGGCTGCGATCAGACCGACGCGCAGGAGCCCCCGGATCTGCCGTATGGGTTTACGAACAGGCGTCGACTCAGAACGTATCACCGTTTCATCCGCTTCCGGCTTTTGTTCCACCACCTCCTCGGTTTCCGTATCATTTCGGATACCGAGCGCGGCGAAATCATCGGCGTGTGTTGTCTTGAACTCTTCCCACATTTCCTCATTGGTGTGCAAATGTGTGAAGGGTGCTTTTTTTCTCAGAACGGCCAGGATCTGCTCCATTTCATCTACTGCCTCGTCATCGAGCTCAGAGAACAAAAAGTAGCGCTGCAGAGCTGCCCGTAATTCTTCAACGGTATAATCATCATATTGTTTCATCGTCTCGATATCCTTTTCCATCAGCCTATTCACCCCCTTTCGTCCTGTAATGTAACGAGGGGGGTCAATTTGGACACCCAATAAGAAAAAAACTAAGATTTTTCTTCGAGGTCTTTGGCCTCTTGTTCCAATGCGTCCTTCAAACGTTCCTTCGCCCGGTAGAGCCGCTTTCTGCAGGCGTCTTCCGAAATGCCCAGAGATTTTGCGATGCTTTTGACCGATTCGCCATAGGACCAGTAACGGATCAGAAGATCCAGGTCCTTTTGATCGATCAGCCCCTCATACAGGAGCGAGGGGGATAGAGGTTCGGGTTTTACATCCTGAAGCTGCAGCTCCAGTTTTTTGAGTAACCGCTGTGCGTACATGATGTTCCGCTGATAATTGCTGATCGTATTCCGCAGTGTCAGGATGAGCCATCCCCGTTGACTGACCGCGTAATACAGGTTTTCCGCTTTCTGGACCGCAACGGTAAAGGTCTCCTGCACCATGTCCTCGGCCAAGTCCGGGCTACAGCCGTAGTTTTGCGCATAGTCCAGCAAATAATCCGCGTATTCCTGAAACAGCGACGTGAGCATTTCGTTCAGTTGTTCAGCGGTTGGTTTATTTCGATTATCCAAAGGACAGCACCTCCGGTGATATTGCTTTTGCATTTCAGTCGTTGCTATGAAGGCTCTGCCTTCAAGCAATGACCTTGATCGCCGTTTCCCTCGCCCCTACGGGGCAACCGGGAAACATGGCAAAATCATCATGTGCGAGTTGGTTTCATTTATCGTAGAGTGCCTAAGCGCATGATGATTGCGAGATATAAACATGCGCTGAATCAGACAACGATTTGGCGTCGAAAACGGGAAAAGAGGAAAATGCGCACAACAAAACAACCATGCGCTCACGACCTCTTTTCTCTCGGCTTCCACCTTGTCAGCAGCCGGACAATGCAGCGGACAAAGCGGCGAAAGCATACGCTGATGCGTTGCAGAGAGCGGTCGGTGAGCAATGGCTTACCTTTGGATAAAACTCCCCCATATAGATATGCGATTGATAACGCTTACCTCGCAGTTTTCCGACAAAACACAGCGAAACCGAGTATCCGTTTTCCGAGCTTCGGACACACAAGCACGGAATGGATTCGTATAATATCCCGGTTTATGGCAACAGGATCATTACTCGATGCCGCATGATTTGTCTCCATAAGTATAGCAAAATCAGGGCTAAAGTCAATGATCTTGACAGATTCCGGAAACCCAAGTCGAAATAAGTCGCCGGCCTGCAGAAATGCAAGTCGGCGATGCCCATTATTTAGCATTAATGAAGCGTCAATACCGAAGAACCACAGGATTTGTCGTTATGATTTTGGTCTGAAACAGGAGGTTTTCACATGGCCAGAAAAGGCGAGAAAATCTATAAACGGAAAGATGGCCGCTGGGAAGGGCGTTATATTGTCGGCAGAAAGGTCGATGGTCAGGCTCGGTACGCATCAATATACGGGAAAAGCTATCGCGAAGTGCGGGATTCCCTGGAACGAAAGAAAGGCGAGCAGTACCGAACTAAGCCCAATTGCAGCCTGACGGTAAAAGCACTCATAGCGATGTGGCTGTCGCTTCGCTCTACGGAGAGCAAGACATCTTCCTATCAGCATTATCTGGCGCTGATTGAAAGCCAGATCATACCGCGCCTGGGGAGTATCCGGCTAAGCAGCCTGTCGGCGGAAATGGTCTCTGCCTTTGTGAAGGAATTGCTGGAGCGTGGGAGGCTCGACGGAAAGGGGGGCCTGGCTCCTTCGACGGTGAGTGGGATCATGAGCATACTGCGCTCGGCTATTCGTCTGGCGGGCAAAAAGTATGCGATCCGGGACATCACGCTTTTTGATGTAAAAGGTCCCACAGTCCGGCAGCCGAAGGTTGCAACGCTGTGCGCAGCAGAATGTGAGACGCTTGCCCGATGCATCATGGCAGAACCGGATCTTTCGGGCGTCGCCTATCTGCTGGCACTTTGCTGCGGCCCAAGACTAGGAGAATTGTGCGGGCTCAAATGGTCCGATATTCAATTCTCCGAAAGCGTGCTGAGAATCAATCGCACGGCAATTCGGATCAAGGATGGGGATCATACAAAGCTCGTTGTTCAACCTCCGAAAACGGAAGCTGCGCTTCGACCAATCCCAATCTTGAACGGCATTCTCATGCTTCTTGCCCGTCTTCGTGGCAATGCGCCGGACGATGCGTTCATCCTCACTGGAACAGAAAAGCCCATGGAGCCGAGAACACTGCAGAAACGGTTCAAGAGATACCTGGAGCTTCATGGCCTGCAGCATATTTCTTTCCATGGCCTGCGGCATGCCTTCGCGACCCGTTCCATTGATGAAGGTTTTGACCCGAAGACGCTGAGTGAAGTACTGGGGCACTCGAACGTGAAAACGACGCTCCAACTGTATGTACACCCTTCGCTGAGCCAAAAGCGCAGGCTGGTGGAAGGCGTGTCGGAGTTCCTGCCCGCTGCGATATAAGATTTGCCGTCAGGATCCTTGTCACATGCAGCCAGAAGGACCAGACACTGCAAGGGAAATCCCGATAAGGCCATAAACCGGGATAATATACGAACGCCCCCGGCACAGGATTAGCGTTGTTTCTATTCTTCGCACCTGAACGGATTTTTACTCCGCGGCAAAAAAATTTTTTATATCGTGTCCAAATATCGGGTTCTCATTACATTATAGGACAGTGGAGGAATCAGGCGGTATCGGCATGAAACCTTTTTGTCCGATATCGTATGAACAATTTCATACCGAAGGTAATGGTCGCCCGCCCCGTACAGCCTGATGGCCAGGGGTGGACGTAGACGGAATGGGGTGAGAAGCCCCGCGTACCCGGCGCTGTGAGCGTGAGGGATCCCCGAAGCATCCGACGGATGTGAGCCGAAAGGCTACCACTGCATGCCTGATGGTGGCATGTGGGAAGGGAAGGAGTATCCCGCAGACGGCATATGCTGTCCTATCGCGAGTCAGAAGACTTACCGGCCTTCAACAGAGATCCGCACAGGCAATCTGACTGTGCGCGTTTCTGGCTGTATACAATAACCGGGTATTGCTGTTTTGCACATGTGCAGGACAGGGATGCCCGGTTTTCTGCTTCCGACATGCAGTTGCGCAACAAGCGGTTAAAGATGAGCAACTGGCGACTAAAGTTGAGCAACTGGCGACTAAAGTTGAGCAACCCCCCAAACCGGAGGTAAGGCTATAATTATGATCGAGGGATAAGCCTATGCCTATGCGAGAGACCACAGAACAAGACATGCACGCCACCGTGAAAGCGTGCAAGCGCTACATTGAGACCCATCTGTGCGAAGAAATCACGCCGCAAAAATTGGCTGAGCTCTACAACTGCTCATACGGATCACTGCGAAGGTTCTTTAAAGAGATCGGCGGATACAGCGTGCGCGAGTATACCAATATGCGCAGGGTACATATGGTCGCGCGGCGCCTGCGAGAAGGTTTCAGTGTAGACGATGCGCTGGATAACAGCGGCTTTGGCTCAAAAACCGGCTGCGCAGATGCTTTTCGGGCGATTTACGGCATTACCCCCTGGAGATTTGCCAAGACCAGGGGCATGGAACTGATGCCGGAGCCGGAGATTACGGAACGTTCCGCGTTTACCATCGTTGGCTATCTGTTTGAGACCGAGAGACTGAACGACTGGGAAAACAACGGCGCATACTGGATCATTCAAGAGTTTCCCCATGTTTCCGAGCGGGAATGGGAGCGTATCGGCGGCGGATCCGAGATGATCGGCACCTGGACCGAAATCGATGGCAAGTATTATTACATCTTCGGACCCGGTGTGGAACAAGTCCAGTACGTACCCGACCTGTTAGGGAAGAAGGATGTTCCCGGCGGGTTGTTTGCCGTATTCCTGGCGGAAGACCCGGTATTCAAGGCGGATGAAGTGCCGCCCCAGGAGGAACGGCCGGAAAAGAATGCCACGACCACCGTCATTTGCGAGAACGTTCAGGTCACCTGGTATTACGCGCTGAATAAATGGCTGCCGGATTCGGATTACTTCCTGGACTCGACCAGGGTCCCCTACGAATTCTACCTGAATGGGGAAAATCTGATCTGCGTGCCGATCACGCCGAAGATCCGGCCCTTGAAGAAGGATGGTCTGACAGGCTGAAAAGGGGGAACGGGCAGCCTTGCTCTGTTCCGGCTCCTTCGAGAACTTTGGAAAACTGAATCAGGATACCGCAGCAGTGTAGCCGCGTAACTGTAAAGTCCTTACCAAAGCTCAGGCCGCGGTGAAAGAGGAATGGGGAAGCCCGGGAGCGGGCCGGCCCCGCACGAACGGTGCTGTATGCGTGAGGACCCTCCGAAACGGGGAAGACCCGTGTGGTGAAAGCCAGCCATTGTGCGTCTTGCATGAGAAGGTAGGAGCGGGACGAGGGAGCAGATCCCGGAACGCGAGTCAGAAGAATTGCACTGCTAACAGATCTCATGGGAAATCCGGTCTCACATGGATCTGCGGTTTTGGAACAGTGGGCGTCATCTCCTCTGTGACATAGTTTGTCGCCGCTGTTTCGAAGAAAAGGAACGGCGGCGTTTTTTCGCCCGGTAGTCGGCGTACTCCTGACTGCCATTCCGGAAGGGAAGGGGAATGGTATGTCGAATAAGCCGAAACGGATCAACTTGAACCAGGCAAGAAACATGGATGTTGACGCCTGGCGTGAAAGGCAGATCCACAAGCGTATCACCGCATATCTGGAGTGTCAGGAACAGGACTTCATCAAGGTGCATGGCGGGGATACGGACGCTGAGCTGATCGCCTATGTTCACAGAAAGGCCAGGGAATTGCACCGCATGCCTCATCCCCTGGAGCTTCCCGGCGGGGAATACCTGAAAAAGCGATTAGGGAACTGGGACCTGCTGGCCAGGAACCTTGGCTATAAACCCGCGAACGGAAAGAAGGGCCATCTTGCCCGTGAGCACCTGAAGCAGAAGATCGAGGCAGATTTTCAAAGAGAGCGGCGGGCAATAAAAGAGGCAAAGCAGCGCCGCAGCATGAACCGGGATCACACAGATCACCGCGCAGCCATGACGCAAAAGCCATTGTGACCCATTCTTGGGATTACCTCCATTCTATTCTCTTGCGCACTCCTTTCCCAGCCCGGACGGTATCGGACAGCCGTCCGGGTCATGGGAGGGGAGAGCAGCACCGATCCCAACTTATCCAGCGGTTACCTCACAGCAGACAGAAATGAGAAAGGGCGTGTTCCGTGGGTCCGCTTACCCCCATGGAACGAAACTCCCCCAAATGGCCTGACCCGGCGGACCGGACACCCGCCGGGGAAAGACCGAAATGAGCCCCCAAAATGAGGATCGCTTGCATAAAAAGGGACGGTCCATCGTCCCAGTGGATCGAAGGCCGTCCCCATGTGAACATTCCATTTGTTTTCAAGGAAAGCGATGATCGATGCCGCTTTGTTTCATGATCGCATTAGCCGTATGACGGGATTTGATCTTTGAATCGACGGTGAAGTTGCGATTAGTGATCGGACTGAACCAAATGTCATGATCGCCTTTTCCGTGCCGAACAAAACGGCACCCGTTTTCCCGAAGCAGATCGCGGACAAGATGTTCGTACTCTGCCATTATGCAAAAAGCCTTTCCCGACGTTCAAGGCGGAAATTCAGGATATTCCCGGCCTCCTGATGATTCAGCGCAAGGAGTTCCGGCGCAGCGTAGCGGACCCGTTCGATCAATGCGTCGATTGATCCGGATTCAAGGACCAGACCGCGGATATCGTCGCTGGTGGCTACCCAGACGGCAGCTTCAGGATCCCAGTCCAAGCGGACGAAGTATTCCATAATTGACAACTCCTTTCCCATTGCTGGAAGTAGTGTACCACAGGACGCAGAGTTTTACAAGCAAGGACGATTACTCGCGGGGTAATCCCGCTCAGATACGGCGAATCGCGCCGACAATTGAATACCGGCACCGAGAGATGATATTGCCCTGGGGAAACCTGCCGGGATCGTCATCTCCGGCAAGACCGGGAGGTTTTGCCGGAAGGGGAGATGCAGCGGAGCGAGTGAGCTTTCGCACTTGCGCGGAAGCAAAGGATACGGAGCTTGCATCGACGAGAGCGGGTCAAGGGACGGATAACGCGGTCTTCGTCGCGGCGGGCGGGAGCGTTGGAACGGGTATCGGTGTTTGTGTGAATGGATCAGAGTGATGTTTTTCTGAGATCCGGTCGGCTTGGCCTTTTCTGAGACCAGGTCGGTTGTGATACAGGTCGGGAAAAACCGAAGTACTCCCGAAAATTGCGGCAAAATGCGCGGCATTTGCAGGGATGCGCGGCGGTGTGAAAGACGACCGAAACCGCGGAAGTCCGGACCCGGCGTCCCTTTACGCAGAGGGGATCGCAGACAACGGCTGAGATCAGTGCACGACCACGTGCTTGAGTTTTTGATCAAATAGTGCCCTGCGTATTTCGGAAGCAAGAAGAGACAAGGGGAATGGACGGATGCTATACCGCAGCAATGCCGGCTGCGGCGAATCCCCCGGAGGCAAAAATAAATAACAAAAGGAGAAAGGTACAATGAGTAAGACCAAGAAGCTCAGCAAGGTCCTGGCCATCGTCCTGGCGCTGGCGCTGCTCATGAGCATGAGCGCGCTGGCCGCATGGCCCACCCATCAGGGCGACGACAACCGCGACGGGCGCATCACCGATGGCGCGCCCACCAGCGCAGTACCCACCACCGTGATTGATTCCCTGCAGCTTCCCTACAACGGCGCCAGCCTCATGTCCGGCGTAGACACCGAGCCCATCATGCGGACGGAAAACGGCGTCACCTACGCCTACGTGATCTACAACGGCGGCACCATCAGCGGCAGCACCGGCGGCGGGAGACTGGCGAAGATCGACTGCAGCTCCCCCAACTCCAGCTTCATGGAAAACGGAGTGTACGTTCCCGAAAAGCGCATCGTCTGGAATGTCCAGCTCACCCAGGCGGCAGGCTTCCAGCTTTGCACGCCGGTGATGGTGGGGAATACCCTCTATGTGGGCAGCAACGGCCTGGCCCAGATGCTGGCCAACAATGAGCTGGCGAAGAGCGGCAGCGTCATCCCCAACTGGAACATCAGTACCAACGCCACGCAGAACGACGGTTATGTGACCGTGAGCGGCAACCAGACCGTCACCCTGACCTCGGACGCTGTGGCCATCACCGGCGGCAAGAGCCACCGCCCGGCCCTGGGCATCCGCCTGGGCGCCTCTGCCTCCACCTCCGTCACGGCGACCATTGCTGTATCCGCAATCAACACCGCGACCAATGTTGAGACCGCCCTCTGCAGCTACAATTTCAGCACCGGGGAATCCACGGCGGAGTTCCGGCCGATCCTCAACGGATACAACGGGGATTACTACTATTACCTGAATAAAAACCTGACTTCCGCGGAGAATGCCAACCTCACCACCGGCAGTTACAAGATCAAGTACACGGTCACCATCGGAGGCAACGCGGGAGACTCGGTGGATATCGACTACGCCAGCTTCTATCAGCAGGGCATCTACCTCTTTGAGGTGACCAATCTCAGTCTGTCCGCCCCCAATGTTCAGCCCCTCCCCGGCACCGGGGATATCAGCGGTCAGCTCAACACCCCGCTTACCTATTATTCCACCGGCACCAATGAATACCTCTATTTCGGTACCTATGTCGGTTCCCGGTCCTATTACGAGTACAACATCACCTCCGGTACGCTCACTGCCTTTACTCCCAAAAACGGCACCACGTCCATCGGCAACTTCTACTGGGCCGGGGCAACGGTGGTCACTGCTGGAGGGAAAAACTATGTGGTCTTCGGCAGCGACGCCTTTACCGCCAGCGGCGTGAAGCACACCTATCTCTATTACCGGGAGGTGGGCAGCTTTAATTCGACCACTTCCGGCGGCTATTATGATCTGAATACCCTGGGGGTCACAGAGGCGGGGAACGTCCGCTCCGCCATCTCCAAGGACAGCACCTATCTCTACTTCACCAGCCAGGGCCCCAGCACCGCCAGCTATGTCTGGCGGGTGCCCATCGCCTCCATCGGCGGTACCCTCACGAGCAGCAACGTGGATCATATCACCTTGTCAGGAAATAGTTCCACTTCGGCTCCTGCTATTTCGGCAAGCGGAAAGATCTATGTCGGATTTTATAATGGCTTCACGGCAGGCGGTATCGACATCATTAATCAGTCGGCCTTTACAAAAGCCTACACGATTACCGATCTCGGTCCGATTCAGGCATCAGTGATCGTTTATTACGACGCTGCGCGTAGCCTCGATTATCTTTATTATGCGACAAATGCCCAGCAAAGCGCCGGATACTGCTATTGTGTAGATTTGTCTGATTATGACGAGAGCGATTTCGTATGGCAAACACCAACTGGGTATTATTCGCTACAGGGAATGGCGGCATGTAATGGATACCTGGTATTCGGCAATGACGCAGATATGATTTACATCATCCATTAACAGGGTTTCATGATGCAGCCGGAATACTGCTTGTGCAGTATTCCGGCTGCGCAATGGTGAGGTGAAATTAATGAACACATTGATGAGACGGCTTTCTTTTTTCCTTGTTTGTCTGCTGATAATAACATTTCTACCCATGACTTCTTTAGCTGCCGATGGCTCTGCGAACATATCTACTTCTGATAATGCATCCGGCGTAGAAATTCAATATAGTTTAAGTTCTCTGACGTTTTCAGAGTATTCTGGTACGATAAATGTACCTACGGGCTCAAAGGAAATCCTGCGCGTTGGTATTCTTGCGGCATCTATCCCAAGCACACTGAAATTCGATCACTGGGAATACGGTGATATTACGGTAACCACGATAAGTCAGAAAATCGATGACACTACGGTTGTCATAGAACAAGCGGATTATGCCAGTTACACAAACATCAGTGACGATACGTTTGTTGATAATATTATATTGTCTGTATCAATTGGGAAAAAAAGTAACACATATGGCGTTGCATGGAATATTAAGGCAATCTTCACTGATAATGGCGGGAATCCTCAGACGTATATCCCTGTCGTAAGCATTGATGCTGCAATGGAGGATATGGGAACGATCTCAGATGAAGATGGGCTTGAACCAATTGCCACAACTGAGGCGGGTAAACTGTGGAAACTCAAGGCAGAACCGGCACCTGGCTATCAGCTGGCTTACATTGTAGAAAATGGCACAGAAACAAAGTATTTCAGCGAAGATGGCAGTACCATAACCTGGGAAGTAACACATGATGCGGCGTATACTGCGTTCTTTGAGTCGGCAACGATACATTTCAAAAGCACCACTCTCGGACCGACGCGCCTGAACACGGGGGCCGGCGGCAGCGGCAGCGTCGCTTCGGGAAACATCTTCGCCGGGCAGCGGGTGGGCTGCAACGTTTCCGTCTATGTACCCTCCGACATCGACAACGCGGATTTCCATTTTGCCCTGTATGCCGGAGAGGGCACCGGCGGAACGTTATTGGTTTCCTATGATCTTCCGATCGAGCACTATCATGCGCCGGGAATAGAACAGATCCTGCTGACGATGGACCCGATGCCCGGGAAAATTACTCAGATGACCCTGACGGCCCAACTGGGGGACGGGGCGGCGGTCACCCGCACCTTTGACGTGACCGTGAACCCCTCCGGGACCACGGCCCTGACCTACCTGGACGTGCCCGGCAACGGGCTGAGCTATGACACCGCCGGGGATCAGGGCCCGGCGGTATACGACGCCGCGGCATACGCGGACCCCGTCACCGGGGCCCTGACCCTGTACCTGGCCACCAACAACGGGGTGGCGGCGAGCTCCGGCGGGGCCTTTGCCCTGCTGGGGGACCTGACGGGGGATATCGTCGCACTGGGGACGGACGCAGCGGGGAACCTGACGGCTGTTCAGGCGGCGCAAGCGGAGGTCGGAGGTCAGACCGACGATTACAAGGTCTATACCTGGTCAAATGGGGCGTGGACCAGCAGCGACCCGGAGGGCCACAGCATCGGTGTCGACTCCGTGAACAACTCCCTCCGGGTGGGCCTGGTGATGGGTGCCGACGACGTATGGCTCCAGGACGCCCACTGGACCGGGACCGCCTGGGAGGCCCACAGCTACGGCTTCAACTCCTTCTGGAGGGCGGATCAGGACACGGCCTATGCCGGGAGCGCCGACGGGCTCTATTTCTACGAAAACGGGACCTGGACGAAACTGGACGGGATCACCGAGACCCGGTACATCACCGCCGGTCGCAGCGCCGAAACCGGAGCGGAGCTGATCCTCACGGATTCCTATTCGCCCAAGGCCCGCGTCACCAACCAGAACATTGTGGGCAGCGTGTGGCAGGCTGCGGCGAGCGGGACGGGCGCAGCCGAAACAAAAATGGATCTGAACGCCCTGGCGGATCCGGTTCAGGGCGGCAGCAGATACGTGGGCGTGGGCGCCGACGGGACCCTCTATGCCATCACCATGGGCAGGCTCTATGAGAACCAGTCCACGGCTGGCTTTTACGGCAGCAGCCTCTTCAAATTCGTGAACGGCGCCTGGCAGCACCAGATCGTGGGCGCCTTCGACGACCCCACTCTGGAGGACGACGATCCCAGCACCAAATACCGGCCGGACTGCATCCGGTACATCGTGAACCCCTGGGATAAGCTCACCCTCTTCCTGGGGGACGACGGGGCCATCTACGCCCAATACGGGACCAGCACCATCACCTTTGAGACCGGGGAGGGGGGCAGCGCCGTCGACCCTGTCACCGGGGAGATCATGAGCCCCGTCACCGCCCCGGCGGAGCCGGAGCGGGATGGATTCAACTTCGCGGGCTGGTACCACGATCCGGAATATACCGTGAAATGGGCTGAGGGCTATATGCCCGGGAAAGACATCACCCTCTATGCCAAATGGGAGGAAAAGGGCAGCGAGGCGGAGGAACTGGCCGCGGCCAAGACGAAAGCCCTGAAGGACCTGGAAAAGCAGTATAACAAGTATTCCCAGAATGATTATACCAGCGACAACTGGATCGCGCTGATGACCGCCTATACCAACGGCGTCTCCAAGATCAACGCAGCGGAGACAAAAGAGGCCGTCACCGCCGCTCTGAACGCCGCCGTCACCGCCATGCAGGCCATCGAGCCCAAGCCGGACACCGGAGAGATCACCGTGGCCGTTTCCATGGACGCGGATACCCTGGGCTTGGGCTACCTCCTGGAGCCCACCCTGGTGACTGTACCAAAGGGCACCCCGGTGAGCGTGGTGATCACGGACTTGCTGAACGCCAACGCGGCGGCAAAGTATCCGGAGGTCGCCGCCGACGGGCTGATCGAGAAGACGCCGGAGCTGGAGAGCCGCAGCGACCTCTATCCCTGGGCCAGCAGCGGCAGCGTGAAGGGGAACTTCTACCTCTCGGACGTGTACTTCCCGGAGCAGACGGGCTATCGGATCAGCCCGACGATCCAGGCTTATGTCGAAGCGGAAGAACTGGACGTGTGGGACAGCGACAAAAACGGCAAATACCTGAGCGAATTCGACTATCTGGATACCGCGGGCTGGATGTACTCCGTCGGCGCGAAGGACGGGACGGAAAAGCCCGAATTCCCCGGCCTGGGAGCCAGCGGCTGGATGCTGTCGGAGGGCGAGGTCGTCCGGTGGCAGTTCACCCTGGTGGGCTACGGCGCGGATCTGGGGGCGGACAACACAAACTGGGGCGCGCAGCCCCTGATCCCGGCGGGCAATAAGAGCGCCCTCACCTGGAAGGTGGCGGAGCTCCGCAGGGACCACAGCGACGCGGTCCTGAAGGCCAACGACGCGTATAACGCCGCTCTGGCGGTCCTCACCGACGCGGAGGCGACCCAGGCGGCCATCGACGCAGCCCTGGAAGCTCTGAAGGGGCTGGTCATCGAGGAGCCGCAACCCGAGCCGACGGTCATTATTTCCGGTGAAGATACCGGCAGCCCCGTGGCGGAGGTGACCGCGGAGGTGGACGAAAGCGGCGCGGCGGTCCTGCATGTCACCGCCGCAAGCCCCTGCACCGTCGTCGCGAAGAACGCCGACGGGACCTGCGTACGGCTGGACGCCCCCGTGCAGAACGGCGGCGCCTGGGATTTCACCTTCCCCGGCTATGCCGAGGGCACGGTGTTCTATGTGGCCGTGAAGGGCGATTACAATGGGGACGGCGAATTCGGCACCAACGACCTGGCCATCGCCAACCGGGATCTGCTGAACAAGGTGGATATCGACCCGATGAAGGCCCTGATCATGGGCGCGGAGAACGGCGGGCCGATGGAGACCCAGAACCTGGCCGTCCTGAACCGCATCTTTATCGATAACGGTGGCAAACTGACCTGGGATTAAGAACATGAAAAGAAGGATCATCAGCTTATTTCTCTGCCTGGCGCTGGCGCTCGCTCTGCGGGCGCCGGCCCGGGCCGGCGCCCGCCCGAAATACGTGGGCGCGGATTATCCCCCCATCCTGGCGGCGGCGCTGGAAAACCTCTATTTTGAAGTCACCGATCCGGAAAGCAACAGCACAGGCGGGGAATGGGCCGTCCTGGCCCTGGCACGGGGCGGCTGGGTGGACGAGGCCTGGTACGGGCGGTATATGGACGCCCTGAACGCCCGGGTGGAGGAACGCAGGGGCGTGCTGAGTGCCAAGGTGTATACCGAGTATTCCCGGACCATCATCGGCCTCTCCGCCATCGGGCAGGATGCGACGAAGCTCAATACGGGGAGCGGGGTCTATGACCTGGTTACCCCGTTGACGGAAAGACAGCCGAACGGAAAGCTCATGGCATCCAGGCAGGGCAACAACGGCACGATCTTTGCCCTCATCGCCATGGATACCCAGAACTATTTGGATAACGACCTGGGGAACGGGACCCGAAAGGCTCTTCTGGATGAGATATTGAACGTCCAGCTCTCCTCCGGCGCCTGGGAGATCAGCAAGGATACAGGTCCGGATATCGACATGACGGCAATGGCCCTTCAGGCTCTGGCGCCCTACTTGCGGAACAAGACGAAGTTCAATGATCTGAAAACGACCCACACCTATGCGCAGCTTCAGGACATCGTGGACAAAGGTCTGCAGTACCTGAAGACCCGGGAAGCCAACGACTATAACTCCGTGGAAGCCGCCGCGCAGGTGGTAGTAGCCCTGGCCGCTCTGGACCGGGACGCCGCCGCCGATGCCCTTTTGGGTGACGTGGTGGGCAAGGTTCTGGCCTACTATGACAGCGAGGGCAGTTTCGCCCACGATCACTCCGGTTCCGCCGCAAATACACAGATGTCCCTGGAGCAGGCGGCTTACGCTCTGGTGGCTTACGACCGTTGGAAGAACGGGAAAACCTCGCTTTATGACATGACGGATTGTCCGACCGTCTCCGCCATCAACATCAGCGTCACTTCCCCCGCAACAGCAACGCAGACCGCCTCCGGGAAGATCACCGTGACCTGCGCCCAAGCCTGCACAGTGATCGCGGTCCTGCCCGATGGATCCTATGTGAAGCTGAACCCGGAAGGGTCCGGGGATTCCCGTACTTTTCACACGATCCAAGGTCAGGTCATCATCCGGCTGACAGGTGATTATAACGGCGACGGTTCTGTGGAAACACTGGATCTGGCAACCGCCAACCGGGCTCTGATCAATTCCGGCGTCGGCCAATTGGAAGCTTTGGTCATGGGTGCGGGAAACGGCGTTGCCTTGGAAACCCTGGATTTAGCGAAGCTGAATCAAAAACTGATAAAAGGAACAAAAATCGATTGGTAAAATGGAGGTATCACCATGAAGAAAAAGGCACTTGCCTTGCTGCTCTGCATCATCCTCTGCTTCGGCTTGTGTGTCCCTGCGCTCGGCGCGTATAACGAAGATGTGACCGTCAGCGCAAAGCTGGATCAGGCTGAGCTCGATTATGATGCGGACAACGCACAGACGGTTCAGCTCACTGTAAGTCTCTCAAAAGAGGCTGAGCTGTTCAGCATGTACATGGAGGCCGACGTTGACTCCGCACTGAAACTGAGTGCGATTGAAGGCGGCACTTCTACGGTCTATCTGGAAGAAGACGAACAATACTCCCTGAGTACCGGCGTCATCAGCTGGTACAAGGCATCCAACAAGAAAGCTCAGGATCTGGTTATCCTGACCATCACGGTACCGGCGGGTACACCTGCGAAAAGCTATCAGATCGGCGTGAAAGCCGTCAAGCTGGCAACATCCGGACAAAACGACGATAAAAACTGGATGAACGGGGCTTCCGCTTATGCTACCCTCACCGTCAAAGGAGGTCCCGCGCCCACATACAACGTCAGCTTTGACGGGAATGGCGGCAGCGGGAGCATGGCAGACGTGACGGACGTTTCCGGCAGCTATACTCTGCCGGTGTGCGGTTTCACCGCCCCCGAGGGGGAGCAGTTCAAGGCCTGGGACGTGGGCGGCAAGGAATACGCCGCGGGCGCTTCCATCGAGGTCACTGCGGATACCACTGTCAAAGCAG
>JBGUZS010000203.1:0-3353 GCA_045223835.1 Oscillospiraceae bacterium
CGGGTGGGAAACAAGCCGTCATAATGGTCCGCGGAGGGCGCAGTGAAAGCTGCGACGTGGGGGCATACGTCAGTTGCCGGGGATATGTTGGTATCCTGCTGAGCGCACGGGTCTGCCCGTGAATCAAGGTGGCACCGCGGATAGGTTTATTCGCCCTTGACAGATGTGTATTCTGTCAAGGGCGTTTTTTGTTGGCGGAGAAAGGAGAAGAACCATGACAAATCCGGCGGGAAGATTCGGCGTCCATGGCGGCCAGTACATTCCGGAGACGCTGATGAACGCGGTGATCGAACTGGAAAGGGCCTACAATTACTACAAGGAGGATCCCGCCTTCAACCGGGAGCTGACGGAGCTGCTGAACGAATATGCCGGACGGCCCTCCCGGCTCTACTTTGCCCGGCGGCTGACGGAGCGGCTGGGGGGCGCGAGGATCTACCTGAAGCGGGAGGACCTGAACCATACGGGAGCCCATAAGATCAACAATGTGCTGGGCCAGGCCCTCCTGGCCAAGAAGATGGGCAAGACCCGGCTGATCGCGGAGACCGGCGCCGGCCAGCATGGGGTGGCCACTGCCACGGCGGCGGCCCTCATGGATATGGAATGCGTGGTGTTCATGGGGCGGGAGGATACGATCCGCCAGGCGCTGAACGTCTACCGCATGCGGCTGCTGGGGTCGGAGGTGATCCCCGTCACCACCGGCACCGCCACCCTGAAGGACGCGGTGAGCGAGGCCATGCGGGAATGGACGAAGCGCATCGCCGATACCCATTATTGCCTGGGCTCCGTCATGGGTCCCCACCCCTTTCCCACCATCGTGCGGGATTTCCAGGCGGTGATCTCCCGGGAGATCAAAGCCCAGCTGCTGGAGAAGGAGGGACGCCTGCCGGACGCGGTGCTGGCCTGCGTGGGGGGCGGCTCCAACGCCATCGGCAGCTTCTACCATTTCATCGGGGATAAGGGCGTGCGCCTCATCGGCTGCGAGGCGGCGGGCAGGGGCGTGGATACGGCGGAGACCGCCGCCACCATCGCCACGGGAAAGCTGGGCATCTTCCACGGCATGAAGTCCTATTTCTGCCAGGATGAGTTCGGCCAGATCGCCCCGGTCTACTCCATCTCCGCCGGCCTGGATTACCCCGGCGTGGGGCCGGAGCACGCTTATCTCCATGATATCGGCCGGGCGGAATATGTGCCCGTGACGGATGAAGAGGCGGTGGAGGCCTTCGAGCTCCTCTCCCGCACGGAGGGGATCATCCCGGCCATCGAATCCGCCCATGCCGTGGCCCACGCCATGAAGCTGGCGCCGACCATGGGCAGGGACAGGATCATCGTGATCACCGTTTCCGGCAGGGGCGATAAGGACTGCGCCGCCATCGCCCGGTACAGAGGGGAGGATATCCATGAGTAAGATCTGTCAGGCATTCGATAAAGGCAAGGCCTTCATCCCGTTCCTCACCTGCGGGGATCCGGATACGGAGACCACGGCGGCGGCGGTGCGGGCGGCGGCGGAAAACGGGGCGGACCTCATCGAGCTGGGCATCCCCTTCTCCGATCCCACCGCCGAGGGGCCGGTCATCCAGGGGGCGAACCTGCGGGCCCTACGGGGCGGGATCACCACGGATAAGGTTTTTTCCCTGGTGCGGGAGCTGCGGCGGGACGTGACCGTTCCCCTGGTATTCATGACCTATGCCAATGTGATCTTCTCCTACGGGGCGGAGCGCTTCCTCTCCGCCTGCGGGGAGGCGGGGATCGACGGGCTGATCCTGCCGGACCTGCCCTATGAGGAAAAGGGGGAATTCCTCGCCCCCTGCCGGAAGCACGGGGTGGACCTGATCTCCATGATCGCCCCCACCTCGGCGGACCGGATCGCCATGATCGCCCGGGAAGCGGAGGGGTTCCTCTATGTCGTTTCCAGCCTGGGGGTCACCGGGGAGCGGAGGGAGATCAGCACGGACCTGGCCGCCATCATCCGGACCATACGGGAGAACGCTGAGGCGCCCTGCGCCATCGGCTTCGGGATCTCCACCCCGGACCAGGCCCGGCAGATGGCCGCCCTGGCGGACGGGGTCATCGTGGGCAGCGCCATCGTGCGCATCCTGGAGCAATACGGAAAGGAAGCCCCCCCGAAGGTGGGGGAATATGTGCGGGCCATGAAGCAGGCCATCGCAGACTTGAATTGAGGAGGAAACGAACATGTATAAGGAAATCCTGACGAAGATCACCACCGGCCGGAAGCTGAGCGAGCAGGAGATATTCGACCTGATCGCCGCCATCAACAAGGATGAGATCACCGATGTGCAGATCGCGGGCTTCCAGGTTGGCCTGCTGATGAAGGGCACCAGCCTGGAGGAACTGGCCGCCTTCGCCAAGGCCATGCGGGCCAACTGCGTTCCCCTGCGGCCCAAAGTCAGCGCCGAGCTGATGGATACCTGCGGCACCGGCGGCGGCCTCTCCACCTTCAATATCTCCACCGCCACCGCCCTGGTGGCCGCTGCGGCGGGGATCCCCATCGCCAAGCATGGCAGCCGCTCCATCTCCAGCCTTTCCGGCAGCGCCGACGTGCTGGAGGCCCTGGGGGTGAATATCGAGCTCACCCCCGCCCAGGCGGAGAAGCTGATGGAGGATATCGGCGTCGCCTTCATCTATGCGCCCCTGTTCCACCCCGTCATGTGCAAGGTGCTGCCGCCGGAGGCGGAGCTGGGCATCAAGACCATTTTCTATACCATCATCGGGCCCCTGATCAACCCCGCCTTCGCTCCCCGGCACCTGCTGGGGGTGTATAAGCCGGAGCTCCTGGATACCGTCACCTATGTGGCGAAGGAGCTGGGCTATACAACGGCCATGTTTGTCCACGGTCTGGACGGGCTGGATGAGATCTCCCTTCTGGGAAAGACCCGGATCAACGAGCTGAGAAACGGCCAGGTCCGCAGCTATGAGATCGCCCCGGAGGACTTCGGCCTGGAGCGCTGCACCCTGGACGACATCAAGACCGGCACGCCGGAGGAAAACGCCGCCGTGATCCGGGGAGTCTTCAGCGGGGAGATCACCGGCCACCGGAAGAACGCCATCGTTCTCAATGCGGCGGGAGCCCTTATGGTGGGGGATAAGGCCGGGAGCTTCCCCGAGGGCATCGCCCTGGCCCGGGAGATCATCGAAAGCGGCAGAGCCATGGCGAAGCTGGAGGCGCTGGTGGCCCATTCCAACGCCTTCCCGAAGCAGGAAGGGTGAGCGCCTTTCTGGAAGCCCTCCGCCGCCCGGCGGCGGAGGGGAGGATCCCCGTGATCCCGGATTTCAAGCGCATCTCCCCGTCGGCGGGCCCGCACTTCTCCGGGCGGGACCCGGTTTCCGCCGCGGCG
>JBGUZS010000204.1:0-6759 GCA_045223835.1 Oscillospiraceae bacterium
CCCGCCGCACCGGGGTGCAGGGGCGGAGCCCCGCCGCGCTCTTTCCCCGGTTTCTCTCGCGTGAGAGAAACCGGGCCGCCGGAGGCAGCTAAACGATGACAACGGCAGAAAAACATCCCTCGCTGGAGATAGCCCCGGATAGAATAAACCGGAGATGCAGACAAAAACAGGAGCGCCTCGGATGAGGCGCTCCCGATTGGGTTCATGCGTATATCTGCCGGAAAACCCCGCTCACGCAGCTTCCCGCTGCAGATAGTCCTCGTAGGCATCCTGATAGATCCGGGTGACCTCGTCCAGACCGATGCTACGGAGGGTCTCCACGTAGTTGTCCCATTCGCTGAAAGGCTTGGTGCCGTCCATGAACATGCTGAAGTTTTCGGCGATGTAGGTGGCCAGCTCATTGCGGTACTGGGAGATCTCCTCGCTCTGCTCGGTGGTGAGGTTGGCGCCCACGGGGTAGAGGCCGGCGGCGTCATAGTGCGCGTTCAGCCAGTCCGTCCAGTAGGCGATGGCGACCCGGGCCTTGTCCCCGGCGGGGTTGAAGAGCTTGGTCTCCGTATCCGCCAGGGCGGGATCCACGAAGGCGTCCATGGAGTAGATGAAGGCCAGCCAGGTGAGGGCCTTGCCGTCGGGGTTGTTCAGGGCCCAGTCGGTGTTGTGCCGCTGGCCGTTCTCATCCGTGTAGCAGATGATGCCCTCGGGACCGTAGGTGTAGAGCTCGTAGCCCTCGGGGCTGTAGCGGTAGTCGATCCATTTCATGGCGGTGGGCAGGTCGTAGCAGGCGGCGGAGAAGCTGCAGTTGCCGGTGCCGGTGCGGACCCGGCTCTTGCCCACATGGAAGATCTGCCCTTCCTCCAGCACGGGCTTCTGCATGGCCTTCCAGCGGCAGTTGGGGTTGGTGCAGTGGCCGTCCGCCTCGGGCAGGTTGGTGGCGCCGTTATAGGTGCAGGCCACCTGGTCCGTGTTCATTTCCTCGGCATAGTCGTTGGGGGTGGAATAGGCGGTCCAGTTGGGGGTGATGAGCCCCATGCCGTACCACTTGTTCATCTGCTGCATGAGGGTCAGGTCCTCGGGGGTGGTGCAGCCCAGCTGCACCTGGCCGTCCTTCAGGTAGACGGAGGGCAGGGCGGTGGTGGGGATGGCGGTCATGCTGCCGTAGGAATGCCACTGCCAGTAGTTGCCCAGCTCCAGGGTGCGGGCGAACCAGAGGGGGTATTCGATATTGTTGTCCGCCACCTTGATGGCCATGAGGGCGTTTTCCCAGTCCTCCCAATAGATCAGATCGTCGATCTTCATGCCCACCTGATCCATCAGGTCCTCCCGGATGGTGTAGCCGCCGATCATCTCGCCGAACTTGATGGCGAGGCTGTACACGATGGGGACAAAGTCCTTGTAATAATAGACCCGGGAGCGGGTATCCGTATCCTCCGGGTACTCATAGGTGACGTGCCACAGGTAGTTGGGCATGTACTCCCGGTAGTCGTAAACATTGACGAAGTAGCCGTCCTCCACCATCTCCACCACGGTGCCAGGGTAGTAGCTGGAGGCGTTGCAGCACATGTCGCAGAGGTCGTCCGCCGCCAGCATGACGGAGAAGGCCTCGTTCCGGCTGGTGGTGGGGGCCAGAACGTATTCCACGTGCACGCCGGTGCGCTTCTGGGCCTCCATGGGCAGCTCCGTGGCGCCGAAGCCGTCCTCCGGCAGGTATTCGGGGGTCCAGCAGCAGGTCCAGTAGGTGAAGGGCTTGTCGTTTTCCGTCAGGGGCAGGGGCCAGTTGTACTGCTCCGTGGCGATGCCGTTTTCATCCACCGCGAAGGGCAGACCGGGTTCCTCGGGGGGCGCTTCGGTCTCCTGCGGGGCTTCCGTGGCGGCGGGAGCCTGGGTCGCCGGGGCCTGGGTCGCCGGAGCCTTTGTTGCCGGGGCCTGGGTGGCAGGCGCCTGGGTTGCGGGCGTGGAGGCGCCGCCGCAGCCGGCGAACAGGGAAACCGCCAGCAGCAGGGCCAGGATCAGGGTCAGTGCGCGTTTCATGTGTACTCTCCTTCCTCTTCTTGTTTTGTGTTCAGAGAATGCGAAAAATCGGGGCAGAGCTTAATAAAAACGTCATAACTGAACAAAGGAAGTATACCTTATCCTGGCAGTAAAGTCAATATTAGCGCAAAAAAATGGCAATAAATAAAAGCTTGCCGGGGTGTATGCCGCCCCGGCAAGAGAAAACCGGTTTATGTCAGTGCGTCTTATAGTAGTCCCTGGCGTAGGTGTCGTACACCTCCCGCACCAGCGCCCGGCGCTGGGGGGTGAGGGGATCCTCCGGCTTGCCCCCCACCATGGCGCTGTAGGTGAAGCCGCCGCCGGGGGCGAAGGTATCCACATAGTCCATCAGGGCGGCGCGGATGGCCTCCAGATCATCGCAGTTGTTCCAGGGGGCGCTGTCCCAGGCGCCGCAGAGGGCCAGCTTGCCCACGAAGCGCCTCTTGATGGCTTTGAGATCGTTGGTGGTCTGGGCCGGCATCCAGGAGCGGACGCCCATCTCCACCCAGTCCGGCACAAACTGCTCGCTCCTGCCGCAGTCGTGCCGCTCGATGAGCAGGCCGTTCTCCCGGGCCAGGTCGCAGTGCTTCTTATGGAAGGGCATGAAGAATTCCTCGTACATGGCCACACTGAAGAAGGGGGCCCGAAGGGCGGCGTCGTCATCCATCAGGGTCATGGTATCCGGCTTCAGCCAGCGGATCTGCTGCTTGAAGACCTCCAGATAGAATTCGGAAACGTATTCCAGCAGGGCCTTGACCTCCTCCGGCTCCTCGTACAGGGCGATCATGGCGTTTTCGAAGCCCATGAAGGAGATGAGGGTGAGGAAATAGTCGCCCCCCACCACGGGCAGATATTTCTCCCGCCGGTCCAGGTCCTTCAGCTTCTTCCCATAGTAGTCCTCCCAGTCGAAGCCGCGGAGGTCCGGGGCATGGATCACGTCCCGCCATTTGGTGATGTCCTCCAGGATGATGCAGCCGGGCTTGGGCATGGCGCCGTTCATCAGCTCCGGACTGCCCACATAGGTGACCCCCAGGGGGGTGACGATGGGTCCATCCGGGGCGTAGACGGGGGTGAGCCACTCCTCGGTGATGCGGCAGGAGCGCTGCTCGAACATACTGGGAACATATTCCGGGATATCCCCCCGGAGCATGGTCAGGTAATTCTCTTTCGGGTTCAGCAAGCTTCCTTCCTCCTTGCAGCGTTGATCTTATGCATTGAGTATAGCCTTGCTGTAACAGAATTGCAACAACAATCTGCGAAGTCTTATTCGAACTGGCTGGCGTAGAGCCGGTAGTAGAAGCCCCTCTGCTCCATCAGGCTTTCGTGGGTGCCCTGCTCCACCACGTCCCCGTGGTCCACCACCAGGATCCGGTCCGCATTCCGGATGGTGGAGAGGCGGTGGGCGATGACGAAGCTGGTCTTTCCCGCCATGAGGGAGCGGATGGCCTTCTGCACCTGCCGCTCCGTGTTGGTATCCACGTTGCTGGTGGCCTCGTCCAGGATGAGCATATTGGTGTTGTACAGCATGGCCCGGGCGATGGTGAGCAGCTGCTTCTGCCCCTTGGAGATGTTGCCCCCGTCCTCGCTGATCACCGTGCGGTAGCCCTGGGGAAGACGCATGATGTAGCCGTGGATATGGGCGGCCCTGGCTGCGGCCACCACCTCCTCCATGGCGGCGTTCTCCTTGCCGTAGGCGATGTTCTCGAAGATGGTGCCCCGGAAGACCCAGGTATCCTGCAGAACCATGGCGTAGGCCCGGCGGAGGGAATCCATGGTATACTCCCGTTCATCCCGCCCGTCCACGCAGATGCTGCCGGAATCCGGGTCGTAGAAGCGCATGAGGAGATTGATGACGGTGGTTTTTCCCGCCCCGGTGGGGCCGACGATGGCGATGGTTTGGCCCGGCTTCGCCTCCAGTTCCAGACGGTGGAGGACCGTCTTTCCCGGGAGATAGCCGAAGCTCACCTCCTCGGCCCGCACATGGCCCCGGCAGTCCGCCAGCTCAGCGGCCCCGTAGAGATCCTTCACCTCCTCCGGCTCATCCAGCAGCCGGAATACCCGCTCCGAGGCCGCCAGGGCGGAGAAGATCTCGTTGATGATGTTGGAGATTTCATTGATGGGGCCGGAGAATTTCCGGGAGTACAGGACGAAGGAGGAGATCTGCTCCAGGCCCACGACCCCCGTCATGTACAGGATGGCGCCCCCCATGCCGATGGCCGCCAGGCCGAAGTTGGAGATCATGCCGATGGTGGGGCCCATGCGCACCCCCATGCCGTCCGCGTCCCGGTAGGCCTCCGCCGCCTTCCGGTTGATGCGGCTGAAGTCGGCGCAGACCCGCTCCTCCTGGGCGTAGGCCAGGATGGTCTTCTGGCCGGTGAACATCTCCTCCGCGAAGCCGTTCATCTCCCCGTAGGCGGCGCTGCGCTTGGAGTACAGCGACCGGGTCTTTTTCCCCATGTACCGGGTGAAGAGGATGGAGATGGGGATGGTGGCGGCCATGCACAGCACCAGGGGAAGGGAGATGGCGCACATCATGATGAAGCTGCCCACCACCGTCACCAGGGAGGTGATGATCTGGATCACGTCCGTGGAAAGGGAGGTGGAGACCACGTCGATATCGTAGCTCACCCGGCTGATGATGTCCCCGGCCTGATGCCGGTCAAAGTAGCCCACGGGCAGGGCCATGAGCTTGTTGAACACGTCCCGGCGCATATTCCGGGCTACCCGGCGGCCCACCCGCATCATGCCGATGCCCACCAGGAAGCTCATGAGGTTCCCCCCAACGTAGCAGCCCAGCATCAGCAGGGCGTACCGGGTCACCAGGGCCATATCCACGTGGCCGGGCCCCTGGCGGAACCCCGCCTCCGCCGCGCCGATGGCCTTCCCCGCGAAGCGGGGGCCCAGGAGGTTGCCCACGTTGCTGAGGAAGGCGAAGGCCAGGAAGAGGAGCACCAGCCAGCGGTAGTCCATGAGGTAGCGGATGATCCGCAGCAGCGTGCCCTTCGTATCCTTCGGTCTCTCTTTTTTTCCGCCCCGATCACCGGGTCCAGGCATAGGTCACGCCCCCCTTCACTGCATGTCGCCCATCTGGATATCGAAGGTCTCCCGGTAAACCGGGCAGGTCTCCAGCAGCTCCTGATGGGTGCCGTAGCCGATGCATTTCCCGTCGTCCATCACCAGGATCCGGGACATGCCCATAACCGAGCTCACCCGCTGGGCCACCATGATGAGGGTCACGTCCCCGTAGTGCTCATGGATGGCCCGGCGCATGGCCGCGTCCGTCTTGTAGTCCAGGGCGCTGGAGCTGTCGTCCAGGATGAGGATATCCGGCCTTCCCGCCAGGGCCCGGGCCACCAGCAGCCGCTGCTTCTGGCCGCCGGAGAGGTTCGCCCCCTTGATATCCGCCCGGTAGTCCAGCCCCTCCGGCAGGGCGTCCACATATTCCTGCGCCATGGCGTCCCGCACCGCGCTCTGCACCTCCCCGTCCTCCAGGCCCCGGCCGAAGTCCACGTTGGCCCGGAGGGTATCCTGGAAGATCATGTCGTTCTGGAAGCAGACCCCGAAGCGGCGGCGCAGCTCGTCCCGATCGTAGGTCCGGATATCCCGCCCGTCCAGGAAGACGCCGCCCTCCTCCGCGTCATAGAAGCGCAGGAGCAGGGAGATCACGGTGGATTTGCCGCAGCCCGTGGGACCGATGATCCCCAGGCTCTCCCCCTTCTCCAAGGAGAAGGAGATGCCGTCCAGAGCCTTTTCCCGGCGGCCCCCCGCGAAGGCCTCTCCCTCCGCCTTTCCGCCGCCGCGGCCGCCGAGGCTGTCCTCCCCGTAGCGGAAGCCCACGTCCTCGAAGCGGATGCAGCCCGGTCCGGCGGGGACCAGCCCCTCCTCCGGAGCCAGGACCCTCTGGTCCGATTCCGCCCGGAGCACCTCGTCGATGCGGTTGGCGGAGGCGCTGGCCTTGCTCATGGTCATGAAGATGCGGGAGAGGCCCATCACCCCCTGGGTGATCATATTGAAATAGGTGAGGAAGGCCAGGATGACCCCGGGCTCCAGGGTGCCCCCGTTCACCCGCCGGGCGCCGAAGAGCACCACCAGGGTCAGGCCGATATTCAGGCAGAACTGCATGAAGGGGCCGGGGATGGCCATGACGGTGCTGGCCTTGATGTCCGTATCCGTCATCTCCCCGTTGGCGTCGGCGAAGCGGCGCATCTCGTACCCGGTCTTGGACAGGGCCTTCACCACCCGGATGCCGGTGATGTTCTCCCGCATGATCCGCACCAGGGTATCCAGCCTGGTCTGGACCGCGGCGAACAGGGGAATGCCCCGGGCGGAGACCGTCAGCACCACCAGGATCAGGAAGGGGAGCATCACCACCAGGATCATGGCCAGGCCGGGATCCATGAGCAGGGTGACCGCCAGGCCTCCCAGGAGCATCATGGGTGCCCGGATGCACAGGGCCTGGAGCTGCTGCACCGAGGACTGGACGTTGTAGCTGTCCGAGGTCATGCGGGAGATGAGGGAGGGCAGGCCGAAGCCGTCGAAGGTGTTCCCGTCCAGATAGGCGATCTTCCGGAACAGAGCCTGCCGCACATCGTAGCTCACCCGGTGGGCGTTTTCGATGGCCTCCCGGTTGGCGGTCACGTTCAGGGCGCGGGTCACCACGGCGGCCACGAACATGAGGCCGCCCCAGAGCAGCACCGGCTTCAGGCTCCCCAGGGGCACCACCACGTCGAT
>JBGUZS010000205.1:0-9471 GCA_045223835.1 Oscillospiraceae bacterium
TTTTAACATGACCAAGGGGACGAGAGAACGGATCGCCACGTCGCTTTGCTCCTCGCGATGACAAAACTGGGTTTGTCGACACGCTCAGGCGCGGCAGCCGCCGCACCTCCCGGTAATGATGACTTGCTTTATCGGATCCGCATATCCGGTTCCGCCAGGCGGAGGAGGATGGCCGCCGCCTCGGAACGGCGGAGGTTGATCTGGGGATAGAAATCTCCCGCCTCGTTCATGCCGTTCAGCACCCCCGCCCGGTACAGGAGATAGATCTCCCCGGCGGCGTAGTCCCCCTGGGCCACATCCGGGATCTTTGCCGTGTCCCGGAGGGCGGGCAGGTCCTCCGTCTCCACCGTATGGGCAAGCACCCGGGCGGCCTCGGCCCGGGTGGCGGGGAGGGTCAGATCCCGGAAATCCTTTTTGCCGATGACGCCGTTTTCCGTGCAGTACTTGTAGTATACGTCGTACCAGCGGCTGCCGTAGCTCTGATCGAACTCAGCCGTGCCGCCATGGCGGATGCTGTGCAGCCGGGCGGCCAGGGCAAGGACCTGGGCTACGGTCAGCAGCCCCTCCGGGTCAAAGCGGCCGTCCTCCATGCCCTGCATGAGGCCCAGGGCAGTGACGCCGCCGATGGCCTCCCTGGCCCAGGCCGCCCGGGGGAAATCCGGGTACCGGGCCTCCGCCTCCGCCGTCTGCCGAACCGTCAGGAGCCGCCGGAAGATCAGGGCGTGACCTGCGGGGTCGGGATGGGGGTCCAGGTCAAAGCCGGAAAGGGAGCGGGGGGAGAAGCACACATTGGTGCTCACGTCCCGGATATCCGCGATCCGGTACTCCCCGGCGCTGGGGCTCTCCTCCAGCCAGGCGTTCATCTGGTCCAGGTAAGTCTGGGCCACGCTGCCCACATGGAGGGAGAAAAAGCCCAGGGTGTACTCCAGCATGCTGTAGGGGTTATAGAAGTCTGTGACATAGATGTCCGCCGAGGGGTTCAGGGCCCGGATGCGGGCGATGATGGCTTCCCAGTTCTCCTTGAAGCGGGCGACATGCCGGGCATATTCCTCCTGGGCTTCCTGGGAGGTGAGGATATCCCCCGCCCCGGCCAGATCCGTCAGCAGACTGCTCAGGTTCCCCTCCGCCACGGACTGCCCCAGGGAGGTGAGCCGGTGGATGGCGGGATGGAGCAGATCGTTGGAGCCGATGGTGAGGGTGATGGTATCCGCCTCTGCCACCGCCTCCCGGTAGGTCCGGGTATCCAGAGCCTGCAGGAGCCCGTCCGTATCCATGCCGCTCACCGCCAGGGGGATCAGCCGGGCGCCCATGGCCTCCGCCAGAAGGACGGGAAAGCTCCCCGCCGGAGCGGAGCCGGGGGCGGTGTAGCCGTCCAGGCGGTAACCATCCGCGATGCTGTCCCCCAGGGCGACATATACCGGTTCCGACCCGGCGGCGGGGAAGAGCCCGGCGGTGAGGACCAGGCACAGCAGCAGGCAGAGAATGCGGGTAAAGGTCTTCATCTATCCTACCTCCTTGGAAAATTCGCCGGGGCTTGCCTCCGGCGGCTTCTTGGTTTATAGTTGGATGCATGGAAAAAACGATTTCGGCGCAGCGGAGAAAGGAGCGGCATATGACCAGCATCGAGCAGATCAGCGGGTTTTCCATGGACCTGTTCAGCCTGAAGGGAAAGACGGCCATCGTCACCGGCGCGAATAAAGGCCTGGGGATGGGCTATGCCCTGGCCTTTGCCCGGGCGGGAGCGGACCTGTTCATCCCCTATCGTTCAGGGGATACGGAGGATATCCGCCGCCTCATTGAGGAATCCGGCAGACGGGTGGAGTTCTTCCAGGGGGACCTGCTGGATATGGCCTACCTGAAGGCCATCCCCGGCAAATGCCTGGAGGCCTACGGGAAGATCGATATCCTGGTGAACAATGCGGGGACCAACTGCTTTGCGGATTTCCTGGAGTTTCCGGACGAGGGCTGGGACCGGGTGATCCGGGTGAACCTGGAGGCCGTGTACTACCTGGGCCATGAGACGGCGAAGATCATGGCGAAGCAGGGCCGCGGGAAGATCATCAACGTGGGGTCTGCCCTGAGCTATACGGCGGACGCCAAGTGTCCCGCCTACGTCACGGCGAAGCACGGGGTCATCGGCATCACCCGCAGCTTTGCCAATGAGCTGGGGAAGTACAATATCCAGTGCAACGCCATCTGCCCGGGTTTCATCCAGACGGACGTCATCAAGAACATTGCCCAGGACCCTGCGTTCGTTCAGCATATCACGGACCGCATCGCCCAGGGCCGCTGGGGCACTCTGGGGGACATGATGGGTACGGTGGTGTTTCTGGCCAGCGCCGCCAGCGACTACGTAAACGGCGCGGATATCAAGGTGGACGGAGGCTTCTCCACCGTCCTGTAAGGAAGCGAGCAGCGTGGAAGCAAGGGAATACTATGAATGCCATGGTCACATTTTCATGGATGGGACCAACTATAAGAACGCCATGGCCCGGCACCGTCCTGAGCCGGATAAGGCCCTCATCCGGGAGCGCCTTGCGGCTTTGCGGGCCGCCGGGGTGGTGTATTACCGGGATGGAGGCGATATCCTGGGGGCCTCCGCCTATGCCCGGGAGGTGGCCGGGGAGTACGGGATCGAGTACCGCACCTGCGTTTTTGCCACCCATAAACGGAAGCAGTACGGTTGGATCGTGGGCCATGCCTTCCAGGGAGCGGGAGAATTCCGCGCCCTGGTGGAGCGGGCGAAGGCGGAGCGGGCGGATTTCATCAAGCTCATGATCTCCGGCATCATGGATTTCCAGACCCCGGGCGGTCTCATAGGCGGCGGCCTGGAGCCGGGGGAGATCGGGGAGCTGATCCATATCGCCCATGGGGAGGGCTTCCGGGTCATGGCCCATGTGAACGGGGCGGAGCGGATCCGGATTGCCCTGGAGGCCGGGCTGGACAGCGTGGAGCACGGGTATTTCGGGGATGAGGACTGCCTCCGTTACCTGGCCCAGACCGGAGCCGTGTGGGTCCCCACCCTGGCGGCCACCGCGGGTTTCGCCGGAAGGGAAGGGTTCGGCCCCGGTGTAGCGGAGGCGAATGTCCGCAGCCAGGGGAATATGCTGCGAAGGGCAGCGGAGATGGGCGTCCTTATCGCCGCCGGGTCTGATGCGGGAGCCTACGGCGTCCCCCCGGATACGGGCATCCATATGGAGTATGCCCTGCTGGCGGCGGCGGGCGTCCCCGCGGAAACTGTCCGGGCAGGGGACAAGGCCATCCGGGAGCGGTTCAAACGGGACTGAAATGAACAGGCGGCGGAGCGAAACGCTCTGCCGTCCTTCTTTATTCGCAGGAATCGATGGCGGGAAGAAGCTCCGCCCAGCGGGAAAGGCGCAGATGGGGGAAATCCGGCTCCAGCTCGTCCGCCGCAGACCGGTAGGGGCAGGGGAGCTCCGGGCAGACATAGTATACCGGGAACAGGCCCGATTCATGCGCGCCGAGGATATCAGCCCGGGGATTGTCTCCGCAGTACCAGACCTGTTTCGCCTCCAGCCCCGCCTTTCGGAGGGCCAGGCGGAAGAATTCCGGCGCAGGCTTCCGGGTGCCGTATTCGCAGGAGCAGAGAATAAAGGAAAAATCGTGCTCCGGCAGGAGACGGCCGATCCGCTCCTTCAGGTTTTCCTCCCGGAAGTTCATGTTGCTGAGCACGGCGGTGCGGATGCCTCTGGCCTTCAGCTCCCCAAGAAGGGAACGGATCCCCGGCATGGGCTTTCCCGGTCCCGCGGCATCCCAGAATACCCGCTCAAGGCGGATGAGATCCAGAGAGAAGGTCAGATCGAAGCCCTCGTAAATGAGGCGCTTTGCGCACATATCCATCAGGTCCGCTCCCGCTGCCCGGGAGGCGGCCATGAGCCGCTCCAGCGCGGAGGCATAGGCGTCGGCCAGAGCGGCTGCGCCGATCCCCCGGGGATTTTCGGTGCAGCAGGTCAGCACTGCCCGGAAGCCGGCCTCCCGGTCGAAGGCGGGCTCGTAGACCAGGGTGTTGCCGTAATCGAACAGGACCATTTCCGGTTTCCGCATCCCGTTCCTCATAGATGGAGCATGGCGGAGGCGATGGCAAAGTAGATCAGCAGGCTCAGCGCATCCACGATGGTGGTGATGAAGGGGCTGGCGCACACCGCCGGGTCGAGGCCGATCCGCTTGGCCAGAAGGGGCAGGCTGCAGCCGATGAGCTTTGCCGCCAGGATGGTGAGGATCATGGTGAAGCAGACCACCAGCGCCACGGAGACGGTGACCTCCGGATTATGCATGAGAAGCCGGTCCACCAGGATCACCTTCCCGAAGCAGACGACGGCCAGAGATACGCCGCAGAGGAGAGAGACCCGGGTCTCCTTCCAGATGACCGAAAGCACATCCGCCGGCTCCACCTCCCCCAGAGAGAGGCCGCGGATCACGGTGACGGAGGCCTGGCTGCCGGAGTTGCCGCCGGTATCCATGAGCATAGGGATGAACAGGAGCAGCGCACCCTGGGCCGCCAGCGCCGTCTCAAAGGAGCTGAGGATCATGCTGGTAAAGGTAGCGGAGACCATCAGGAGCAGCAGCCAGGGGATGCGCTTGGACCAGATGTCTGTCACGGCGGTGCGGAGATAGGGCTTGTCCGAAGGCAGGATGGCCGCCATCCTCTCAATATCCTCCGTGGCCTCTTCCTTAATGACGTCGATGGCGTCGTCAACCGTGACGATGCCCACCAGCCGGTTCTCGCCGTCCACCACCGGCAGGGCGGTGAAGTCATATTTGGCCAGGGCTTCCGCCGTGGCCTCCTGGTCCTCCAGGGTGGTGACGGAGATCACGTTGGTGTTCATCAGGTCCCGCACCAGGCTGTCCTCCTCCGCCAGAATGAGCGTGCGGATGGTGATGGTGCCGATGAGGTGCCGGGCGTCGTCCGTGATATAGCAGTTGTAAACGGTTTCCTTGTCAAAGCCTACCCGGCGGATGCGCTTGATGGCCTCCCCAACGGTCATGGCGGGGCGGAGGGTGACCATCTCCGTGGTCATGATGCTGCCGGCGCTGTCCTCCGGGTATTTCAGCAGCTCGTTGATGGTGGCCCGCAGGTCCGGATCGGCCTGCTGCAGGATGCGCTTTACCACATTGGCGGGCATCTCCTCCACCAGATCGGCGGCGTCGTCGGCATAGAGCTCGTTCACCACTTCCTTGAGTTCGCTGTCCGAGAAGCCCTTGATGAGCATTTCCTGCTCCTCCGGGTCCATCTCCACAAAGGTCTCCGCCGCCAGCTCCTTGGGAAGAAGGCGGAAGAAAAAGGGCAGGGTCTCTGCGGGAAGATCCTCGAAGATGGATTCGATGTCCGCCCCGTTCATGGTGACCAGAACGTCCCGGATGGCAGTATACTTTTTCTGCTTCAGCAGCATGCTGAAGGTGTCTGCGAGTGAAGCCATGTTCCGCCCTCCCTTCGACTCAAAGGTGAGTATTCAGTATACCCGATTATACAAAAGAATTCAAGGGTTTTGCGCGCCCGGTTAGGGCGGAAAAAGCCGGGCATACTAGCGCCATGATGAGATTCATTCGAGGAAAAAGGCGGGAGGCCCGGGGCTGGCATCCCCCGGTAAAGCCGCAGTATCCGGGCGTGCCGGAGCCTGGGGCGCTGCGGTCGCTGTTTCGGGACTGCGGGGACTTTCGCGCCCTGGATCTGCGGTTGGGGGGCGCGGAGGGGCGGCTCACCGGGACCCTGTGTTATCTGGATGGTCTGGTGAACGGGGATGCGGTGGGGGAGGCGGTGATCCGTCCCCTGACGGAGGAGGAGCGCTTCGGCGCGGCAGCGGAACCGGAGAAGGCGGCGGCTCTGGCCCGGGAGGCCTTGGCCTGGTTCTACTCCTTCCGTATCCGCCGGAGCCTGGAGGAGACGGCGGAGGACCTGGTGGAGGGCTGCTGCGCCTTGGTGTTCTCCGGCCTTGCCCTGACCTTCGAGACCAAGGCCTCCCTGGGCCGGGGGGTGGAGCAGCCGGAGACGGAGAAGACCGTCAAGGGGGCAAAGGAGGCCTTTACGGAGATCTATCGCCAGAATACCGCCCTGCTTCGCCGCAGGCTCAGATGTCCCGAACTGAAGCTCCGGGAGCTGACGGTGGGACGGCGCAGCCGGACCAGGGTGGGTATCCTGTATATCGAAAGCCTCACCGACCCCTTGCTGGGGGAGGAGATCCAGAGCCGTCTGGAGCGGCTGGATCTGGACGGCCTGATGAACTCGGGGGACCTGGAGGAATACCTTCTGGAAAAAAGCTCTCCCTTTCCCCAAATGCTGGCAACGGAGCGGCCGGACCGCTTCGCCATGGAGCTGCTCCAGGGCCGGGCGGGACTGCTGGTGGATGGCTTGCCCCTCGGCTTTCTCTTTCCCGCCACCCTGGCGGAGACGCTGCGCGTGCCGGAGGATACCGCCGCCCATTTCGCCGTGGCCTCGGTGCTGACCCTCCTGCGGTACCTGGCCCTTTTCCTCTCCGTGCTCCTGCCGGCCCTGTATGTGGCGGTGACCATGTATCATCAGGAGATGGTGCCCACGAGGCTCCTGCTCTCCATCATCCAGTCCAAGCAGGATGTGCCCTTTTCCACGGCGGGGGAGACGCTGGGGATGCTGGTGGCCTTTGAGCTGCTCCAGGAGGCAGGCCTGCGTCTGCCCGCCACCATCGGCCAGTCCGTGAGCATCATCGGCGCCCTGATCGTCGGCCAGAGCGCCGTGGAGGCGAAGGTCATCTCCCCGGTGGTGGTGATCGTGGTGGCTATCGCCGGGATCACGGGCTACACCATGCCCAACCAGGATATGGCCGCCGCGCTGCGCCTTTGCCGCTTCGCCATGGTGATCCTCTCCGTGGGCCTGGGGCTTTTTGGCATGGTGACGGGCGTTCTCCTGCTCCTTTACTACCTCTGTACGCTGGAGCCCTTCGGCACGGCTTATCTTTCTCCCTTCTGCGACGGGAGCTTTCGGGAGGTGCTTGGGGTCGTGCTGCGGCAGCCGCTGCCCCGGATAAAGTACCGCCTGCCCTGGCTGAAGCCTGCAGACAAAAGGAGACAGAAATGAGGATATGGCGCCTTTTGGCTCCGGCGCTGGCCCTGATCCTGCTGACCGGGTGCGGCGGCCGCTGGGTCTACAGCGATTACCGGGAGATCGACCAGATGGAGCTTATCCAGGCCCTGGGGATGGATGAGAAGAGGGGAGAGATCACCGTGACCGCCTCCACCGGCGGGCCGGAGGAACCGGTCGTGCTGCGGAGCGCCTCGGCGAGCATCAGCCGGGCAATGCGTCAGCTGCAGGACTATACCTCCCGGAAGTATATCTTCTTCGGCCATACGGCCCACCTGCTTCTGGGCGAGGCGGCGGCGGAGCAGGGCGTGGGCAAATACCTGGAGCATATGGAGCGCAGCGCGGAAATGCGCCTGAACACGTTCCTTTATGTGGTGCGGGGCGGCACAGCCCAGGATGCCATATCCAACGCAGGCAAGTCGGGAGACGGGGCGGTGGATCTGCTCACCTCTCTGGAGAAGGATGTGCAGCTCATGAGCGAGAGCCATGTGTTCACCTGTGGGGAAACGGCGGAAATGCTTGCGGAGCGGGATTGCTGCCTGGCGGCGGCCGTCTCCCTGGTGCGGCAGGAGGGCATCCTTTCCGGGGAGGACCCGATCACCCTGGCCGCCGAAGGGTATGCCATTTTGAAGGAGGGCAGGCTGGCGGGGTATTTAGATCCCGACCTGGCCAGGGGAGCAAATCTTCTCATGGGTCTGGGGGGAGAGGATATCCTGGAGGTGCCGGATGGAACGGGGGCATGGGCAGCCCTTCGGCTGATCCGCAGCCGGGTCCGGTACCAGCCTGCGTATCGGAAGGGTGAGCTGGCCTCCCTTCGGGTCCGGGTGGAATTGGACTGCAGCCTGGATGAGCATTGCTCCCCGGCGGACGACCTCGACCGGGAGAGCCTGATGAGGCTGGCTGAAGGAGCTGAGGAACTGGAGCTGGAGCGTATTTGCCGGGTGCTGGAGCGTTCCCGGACCTTGGGTGCGGATTTCTGCGGCGTCGGTCAGCAGGTGCGCGCAAGTCATCCCCTGGCCTTCGATGGGATGCGGGTGCCCTGGGCGGAAAGGTTCCCGGAGCTGCCCCTGGAAGCGGAGGCGGTCTGCCGGCTCCTCCGGACCCGGGATATGGACTGAACGCCGGAGGAAAACCATGAAAGAGGATATCGTCACCCTGCGCCAGTATTTGGCCGCTGTTTTCCTGGCCCTGTTTTCCCCTGTTTCCCGGCTGCTTCCGGGAGCCGCTGCGGGAATCGCCGGCTCCTCCGGCTGGATCGCTCCGCTCCTGGCCCTGCTCCCCCTGGCGGGACTGGGGACGGCCATGCATTTCCTGCTGCGCTTCGAGGGCGGGAGCATTGGCCTGGGCGAGGCTCTGCAGCGCAGCCTGGGGAATTTCCCGGGAAAAGCCCTGACCCTGCTTCTCGCCCTGTGGATTGTATTCTACGGCGCTTTTTTGCTGCGCAGCGGGGCGGAGCGGCTCATCTCTGCGGTCTATCCCTCTGCAGGTCCCGCTTTCTTTATTCCTCCCGTTCTGGCGCTGTGCATCCTGGCGGCCGCCGGCCGGCTTCGCTATGCCTTTCGCTGCTGCACGGTGATCCTGCTCCTGTTTGCCGGGACTTTGCTGCTCATCTATCTCCTGGCCCTGCCCAGCGTGAAGCTCTCCTATCTCTGGCCCCTGCGGCTGCGGGAGCCGGGGAGACTTGTCCTGTCTGTCCTCCCCGCGGCGGATGTGATGAGTCCCTGGGTGTATTTCACCTTCCTCCGGGGCTATGTGCGGGAAGACAAACGGGCTCTTGCCCGGGGTCTGAAGGGGATGCTTGCGGCGGTGCTCAGCGCGGCGCTGCTCTTGGTCTGTACCCTGGGCGTCCTGGGGCCGGAGCTGTCCGCGGGACAGCCGTATCCCTTTTTCGTCATGGTCAAAAATCTGAGCGTTTTTCATGTGATCCAGCGCATCGAACCCCTGGTGGTGACCGTGTGGCTGATGACGGATTATGCCTGTATCACGCTGGCTTTGGCGTCGGCGGCGGAAGCCCTGAGCGGCGTATTCCCCGGGAAACGTTCCCGCTATGTCCTCCTGTGCGGCCTGACCATGCTGGCACTGAGCTTTCTGATCGCCCCGGATGGAGAGGCGTTGGCCCGCTTGTCGAATCGGGTCGTGCCGACGGTGAACCTGGCGATCGCCTTCCTGGGGATGCCCCTGCTCCTGCTGGCGAAGATATGCACAAAAAAGTTGAAAATGTGGAAAAATGGGGCTTGACAAGGGATAGCGTCGATGGTATATTAGACAAGCTCGCCGCTGGGCGGGCCCTTTCTCCGAGCGAACTGTAGTTTGCGAGGAAGAGGAGGAGCGACCGAATGAAAGCGAGCTTTCACGGCCCCTGCGGAAACCGCGGAAGCGAAGCCCATGAGGTCAGCGAC
>JBGUZS010000206.1:0-12116 GCA_045223835.1 Oscillospiraceae bacterium
GGGACAGCCCTTATCCTCGGCCTTGACGTTTTTCAGCTTGTCGATCCGGGCATTGGCCGTGTCCCATTTCCGCCAGCTTTCGGCATCTCCTTCCCAGACCAGCACCTGAAAGCTGCCGTGCTCCGGACAAGCCTTTCTCATATAGATCCCGTCTTCACGCTCCTCCAGCACGGCGTCCAGCACCCGGAGGCAATGAGGACAAACGCTTTTGGTGGTTTTCAGGATCATGGCGCATTCTCCTTTGGTTTGTCTTTGCTTACCATAATAAATATATCACAGGAGTGGGGCGCGCCGCAAGGGTTCGGGAAAACCCGCCTTGAAAACCGTATACCCCTGTGCTAAACTGAGATTTGTGGAAATATCCCCCTGCAAAGGAGGTCATGGACATGGAGGAAAAGCCGAACAAGGGTTTTTTGTATTGGTTAACCAACGTATTCTGGTATCACTATGGGAAGATCGCCCTGGTGGTCGTCGCCCTGGCGATCATCGCCATATGGCTCACCGTGGACGCCCTGCATAAGGAAAAATACGATCTGAACCTGGTGGTGGCAGCCAACGGCCCTGTGACGGATACGGACGCCGCGGAGCTGCATACGGCGCTGATGAAGAAGATCGAGGATGTGAACGGGGATGGCAAGGTCCTGATCAATATCCAGACCATCGACCTTTCCGATCCGGAAAATCTGGAGGGGAATCAGCAGAGGCTTCTGCTCTACCTGGCCCTGCCGGAGTATACCCTCTTCCTACTGGATGAGGACCGCAGCACCCTGTATTGCGGGAAGGAGGATACCTTCCAGCCCCTGGAAAACTATGGGATCAGCACCGACGATCCCAGCGGTCTGCGGATCTATGTGGGGGATAAGCCGCTTCTGCGGAACCTGGGGGGCTATGCGTATTATGCCTCCCTTTCCGACTGGACCGTGAGCGGAAAGGGCAGCAAGGCCATGACCCAGGCGGCGGTAAACGCCCTGCAGGTGATCCTGAATACCGGAGAATAAGGACGGCCTGAGCGGCCGGTTTGGAGTGGCAGAGGATGACAATCATCACCAGCCGGAAAAACCCGGTGATCGGGGAATACCGGCGCCTTGCGGCGGACCGGGAATATCGGCGGGAAACCCGCTCCTGCCTGGGGCAAGGAAGAAAACTGCTGGAGGAGGCGCTGAACGCGGGGCTTGCCCTGACCAGCGTGATGTCCGCCGAACCGGCGGAGAGGCTGGATCCGTCGGTCGCCCAGTACCGGGTGACGCCGGAGCTTCTGGACTATGTTTCCCCCATGAAATCTGCGCCGGAGCTGCTGTTCGTATGCCGGATCCCGGAAGCGGGACCGGTGGCGGGGGACAGGCTTCTTCTGGCGGAGGACCTGCAGGATCCGGGGAATGTGGGTACGCTGATCCGTACTGCGAATGCCTTCGGCTTCGACGGGGTGATCCTGGCGGGAGCCTGCGCGGATCCCTTCGGTCCCAAGGCGGTGCGGGCTTCCATGGGCGCGGTGTTCCGCCGCCGGGTATGGACCCTGCCGCCGGCGGATGCGGTCCGGGCGCTGCGGGAGCAGGGCATTCCCCTTGTTGCCGCAGCGCTGCGGGAGGACGCCCTGACGTTGGGGGAATGTCCGTTTCCCTCCCGCCTGGCCCTGGCTATCGGCAATGAAGGCCACGGACTCTCTCCGAAAATGCTGGAAGCGGCGGACCGGGTGGTGCGCATCCCCATGGAGCCCGGCGCGGAATCCCTGAACGCCGGAGCCGCCGCTGCCGTCCTGCTCTGGGAGGTCTATCGGAGAAGGGGAGAATGATATGTCGGATCTGAACTGCTGGCTCTGGCTTTCCCAGTGCAAGGGGGTGAGCGCTGCGGGGGCGCAGAAATATCTGCGCAGGTTCGGCAGCGCAAAAGGGGTATACTATGCTCCGGAAAGCGAGCTGCGGGAGGCAGAGGGAGCGACGGCGCAGGAGGTGAAAGCCCTGCTGAACCGGGATCTGGCCCGGGCCGAACGCATCCGGGCTGCCTGTGAAAAGCAGGGGGTGCGGATCCTCTGCCTTCAGGACGCGGATTATCCCGAGCGGCTGAGAAATATCCCCGATCCCCCCTCTGTGCTTTACGTCAAGGGAAATCTGCCTCCCGTGGACGACCGCCTGACCATCGGCGTGGTGGGCACCCGAAGGGCATCCTCCTACGGACGGGAGATGGCGGAGAGCATCGGCAGGGACCTGGCCGAAGCGGGAGCCATTGTGGTGACTGGGCTGGCGGAGGGGATCGACAGCTCCGCCGCCAAGGGGGCGCTGAAGGGCCGCGGGAACGTGATCGCCGTATTGGGCACGTCTACGGACAAGGTCTATCCCGCCTGGAACGACAAGCTCCAGGGGACGGTGGCGGAGAATGGCGCGCTGGTGAGCGAGTATCCCCCGGGAACGGGTCCCACCCGGGCCAGCTTTCCCCAGCGGAACCGGATCATCAGCGGTCTGAGCCTGGGGATCGCCGTGGTGCAGGCGCCGCAGAAGAGCGGCTCCCTCATCACCGCCGCGCGGGCCCAGGAGCATGGCAGGGATGTATTCGTGGTGCCGGGAATGGCCAACGATGCGGGGTTTGCGGGTTCCCATGCCCTGATCCGGGACGGCGCGCAGCTGGTGTGCAGCGGAGAGGATATCCTGGAGGAATACCGCTTCCGGTATCCCCGGCTCATCGGCTTCCGCAGCGGCAAAAGGGAGCGGAAGGGCTCCGACGGGGTGCGCAGGCCTGAACTTGACAAGGCTGGGGATGTAGGCTATCATGCACTGAAAGAACAGCTGGCGGAGCTGACGGAAGCGGAGCTGGAGCTGGTGGGGCTTCTGGCCGGAGGGGAAAAGCACAGCGATGATCTCATCGCGGCCACAGGCCGGGATCCCGGAGAGGTGATCACCTCCCTGGTCATGCTGCAGCTCAAGGGCTACGTCGCGGAAGAGGACCGCCGTTACCGGCTGCTGGTCACCTGAGGGGACCGGCGGAGGGATAAATCGAAAATAAGGAGCGCTTTGCTCGGCAAAGCGGATAGGTACGCATGGAAAACGCACTTGTGATCGTGGAGTCGCCCGCTAAGGCGAGGACCATTGAGAAATACCTGGGCGCCGGTTATCGGGTCACCGCATCCACAGGACATCTGAGGGATCTGCCGAAAAACACCATCGGCGTGGATATCGCGGCGGATTTTTCGCCGGACTATGAGCCCATCGCCTCGAAGAATGAAATCATCGAAAGACTGCAGAAGGAAGCCCGCAGCGCAGACCGGGTCTTCCTGGCCACCGACCCGGATCGGGAGGGAGAGGCGATCTCCTGGCATCTGAAGGAGCTGTTGGAGCTGCCGGAGGAAAAGACCGCCCGGGTGACCTTCAATGAGATCACGAAGAAGGTCGTGCTGGAGAGCATCCGCAAGCCGCGTCAGATCGACATGGATCTGGTGGATGCCCAGCAGGCAAGACGTATCCTGGACCGTATCGTAGGATATAAGCTCAGCCCCCTGCTCTGGTCCAAGATTCGCCGGGGCCTGTCCGCCGGCCGGGTCCAGTCCGCCGTTACCCGCATGGTGGTGGACCGGGAACAGGAGATCCGGGCGTTTGAACCGAAGGAGTATTGGCTCCTGGATGCGGAGCTGCGGCCCGCGGGACAGACCGCGGCTTTCACCGCCAGGTTTCACGGGACGGAAAAGAAAAAAATGGAACTCCCGGACCGGGCTTCCGTGGATAAGGTCATGGACGCCGTCAAGGGCTCGCCTTTTACCGTGGGCGGCGTAAAAAGGCAGGATAAGAGCCGTTCTCCGGCGGCTCCCTTTATCACCTCCACCCTGCAGCAGGAGGCCTCCCGCCGTCTGAATATGACCCCAAGGCGGACCATGTCCATCGCCCAGCAGCTGTATGAAGGCGTCAATGTATCCGGGGAAGGCAGCATCGGCCTGATCACCTACATGCGTACCGACTCTCTCCGCATCTCCGCCGAGGCCATTGCCGCCGCCAGGGATCATATTCTTCGCAATTACGGAAGCGAGTATTATCCGCCGAAGACCCGATATTTCAAAACCAGCAAGGAGGCGCAGGATGCCCATGAGGCCATTCGCCCCTCGGATGTGGAGCTGACGCCGGAGCGGATCCGGAAGGATCTGACGGAGGATCAGTACAGGCTGTATCGGCTGATCTGGCGGCGCTTTATGGCGAGCCAGATGGCAAACGCCGTCTATGACGCGGTTTCTGTCGATGCGGTCTCTGCCGGGTATGTCTTCAAGGCCAGTACCTCCTCTTTGAAGTTCCCCGGCTTTACCAAGGTATACGACAGCCAGGCGGAGGAGGGGGAGGAAAAGAGCACACCTCTGCCTCTGCTGAATGAAGGCGACCGTCTGGATCTCCTCAAGCTGAAGGAGGAGCAGAAGTTCACCCAGCCTCCCGCCCGGTATACGGAAGACACGCTGATCCGGGCCATGGAGGAGAAGGGGATCGGACGCCCCAGCACCTACGCGCCTACCGTCAGCACGATCCTGGACCGGGAATATGTGGTCAAGGAGGGAAAGCTCCTGAAACCCACCTCCCTGGGGGAGACCGTCACCGGCTTTATGGAAGAGCGTTTCGGGGATATTGTGGATCTGGCCTTCACCGCCCATATGGAAGCCACCCTGGACGAGGTGGAGAAGGGACATAAGCCCTGGAAGCAGGTCCTGCGGGAATTCTACGGGGACTTTGCCCAATCCCTGGAGGATGCGGAGGCCAACCTCAAGGGCGTCCGGATCAAGGTCCCGGATGAAGTGACCTCTGAGATCTGCCCCAACTGCGGCCGGAACCTGGTGGTAAAGACCAGCCGTTTCGGGCGTTTTCTGGGTTGCCCCGGTTACCCGGACTGCAAATTCACCAAGCCCATCGTGATCGAAATGCCCGGCCGCTGCCCGAAATGCGGGGCCAGGATCCTGAAGCGCAGCTCCAAACGGGGTTATACCTACTATGCCTGCGAGCGGGGGGCGGAATGCGGCTTTATGACCTGGGACGTTCCCTTGAAGGACGATTGCCCCAGCTGCGGAAAGACGCTGTTCAAGCGGTCCGGCCGGGGATATCGGAAGCCCTTCTGCATCAATCCCGAATGCAGCGCCTTCCTGCCCGAGGATCAGCGGGGCTATCGAAAAAAAGCAGAGGATGCCGGCGGGGAAGCAGGCGGCGGGGAGAAAGCGGCCGAAGCCGGGACCGGGAAGACACCCGGGAGGAAGAGCGCATCGGCCCCCAAAACCGCCGCCAAGAAGGCAGCCGGGCAAAAAAAGACGGTGAAGAAAGCCGCATCCGGAGCCGCCGGGGGAAAGAAGACCGCATCCGCCGGCCGCAGCCGGAAGCCAGCTTCGGAGGGGAGCGAAGATGCCTGAGGAAGTAACGGTGGTGGGCGCCGGCCTGGCGGGCTGCGAAGCGGCCTGGCAGCTGGCAGAGCGGGGGATACCCGTATGCCTGAGGGAAATGAAGCCGGAGAAGAAATCTCCCGCCCATATCTCGGATGATTTCAGCGAGCTGGTCTGCTCCAATTCCCTGCGCAGCGCGGATCCCACCAATGCCGTAGGCCTGCTGAAGGAGGAGCTGCGAAGGCTGGGGTCCCTGATCCTCCGGAGCGCGGATCAGAACCGGGTGGAGGCGGGGAGCGCCCTGGCCGTCGACCGGGAGAGCTTTGCCCGGACCATCACCCAGGCGATCCGCAGCCACCCCCTGATCCGGGTGGAGGCTGGGGAGGTAACGGAGATCCCGGAGGGGATCGTAATCCTGGCCACCGGCCCCCTGACCTCCGACGCCCTCAGCGAAGCCATCGGCCGCAGGCTGGGGGAGGGGACCTATCTCCATTTCTATGATGCCGCAGCTCCCATCGTCACGCTGGAGAGCGTGGATCGGGAGCAGGCCTTCTTCGCCTCCCGGTACAACAAGGGATCAGCGGATTATGTCAACTGTCCGATGGACAAGGAGACGTATCTTTCCTTTCGTCAGGCCCTGGCGGAGGCGGAGGAAGCCCATGTCCACGGGTTTGAGGATAAGCTGGTTTTTGAAGGATGCATGCCCGTGGAGGTCATGGCCAGGCGAGGCGTGGACACGCTGCGATACGGCCCGCTGAAGCCCAGAGGGATCATTGATCCCAAAACCGGACGTGAGCCTTACGCAGTGGTGCAGCTTCGGCGGGACAATTTTGCCGGCAGCCTGTATAATCTGGTGGGCTTTCAGACGCACCTGACTTTTGGGGAACAAAAGCGGGTGTTTTCTATGATTTCCGCTCTGCGGGAGGCGGAATTCGTCCGCTTCGGCGTGATGCATCGGAACACCTATCTGGATTCTCCCCGTCTGCTGGATGGGCGGTACCGTCTCCGGGAGGAGCCCAGGATCCGCTTCGCGGGGCAGATCACCGGGGTGGAGGGCTATGTGGAATCCACCGCCTCCGGCCTGCTCTGCGGCCTGCAGACGGCGCGGGAGCTGCTGGGGCAGCCCCCGGCGGACTTCACCCGGGAGACGGCGATCGGCGCCCTGGCCGCATATGTGAGCGACGGGACCGTTGCGGACTTCCAGCCCATGAATGTGAATTATGGGATCATCGCTCCACTGGAGGGAAAAGTAAAGGGAAAACGGAACCGGAATGCGATCCTGTCCCAGCGGGCGCTGGATCGGCTGGAGCAGGTGCTGACGTCGCTCTGAGCGGCGCCCGGTTTTGAGAAAAGAGGATAGAAAGATGAAAATCATCGTGGACGCCATGGGCGGGGATCATGCCCCTCAGGAGATCGTCAAAGGAGCCGTACAGGCGGTGGAGGAATTCGGGGTGGAGGTCGTCCTGGTGGGCCGTGCTGAGGATATCCTGCATTGCATGCAGGATATGGGCCGTACCGATCTGCCCAAGGGTCTGGAGATTTCCAACAGTACCCAGGTGGTGACCATGGAGGATGATCCCGCACGAGCGGTTCGGGATAAGAAGGATTCCTCCATGTCCGTCATGCTGCGTATGCTGCGGGACGGCGAAGGGGACGCCGCAGTTTCCGCCGGAAGCACCGGGGCGCTGCTCTCCGGCGCGACCCTGGTGGTGAAGCGTATCCGGGGCGTCCGCCGGGCGGCCTTGGCGCCGATCCTGCCCACGAAGCAGGGGAGCTGCGTACTCATCGACTGCGGAGCCAATGCGGAGTGCAGCCCGGAATATCTGATGCAGTTTGCCTTCATGGGGGATGCGCTGGCCCGGCTGTACCTGGGTCTGGAGCGGCCCAGAGTGGGTCTTCTCAATATCGGCGCCGAGGCCGGGAAGGGAACGAGCCTACAGAAGGATACATACCGCCTGCTGGAGCAGGCGGGAGAAGCGGGGCAGCTGAACTTCATCGGCAACGTGGAAGGGCGTGATGTGCTTGAGGGCATGGCGGATGTGCTGGTCACGGACGGTTTTTCCGGCAACGTCCTGCTGAAGACCATGGAGGGTACCGCTATATACCTGACGGGTGCGCTGAAGACCATGTTTCTCGGCAGTCTGCGAACAAAGCTGGCTGCGCTCCTGGTGAAGAAGGATATCCAGGGCTTCAGAAAAATGATGGACTATCGGGAGGTCGGAGGAACCGTGTTCCTGGGGATTACCAAGCCGGTGATCAAGGCACACGGCTCATGTGACGCCAAGGGAATGAAAAATGCCATTGCCCAGGCGATGAAGCTGGTTTCCGCGGATCTCTGCCGGGATCTGGCGGAAAAGCTGGCCGAGCTGCCCGCGGCGGAGCCGGAGCGCACCCATGAATGAGCTGGAGGCCAGGCTGGGCTATACGTTTCGCAGGCGGGAGCTCCTGGAGCATGCCCTGACCCACAGCTCCTGGTCCAACGAGCGGGGCAGCGGACGCCTGGGAAGCAACGAGCGGCTGGAATTCCTGGGGGATTCCGTTTTGGGCTGGCTGGTGGCGGAGACGCTCTACCTCCGTTTCCCCCAGATGCCCGAGGGGGATATGACCCGGCTGCGGGCGGAACTTGTTTGCGAAAGCAGTCTGGCGGAGGCCTCCGAGGTCATCGGCCTGGGGAAGCATCTGCGCCTGGGACGGGGCGAGGAGCAGGGAGGCGGCCGGCAGCGCCCCTCCATCATTGCGGACGCCTTTGAGGCGACTCTGGCCGCCGTATACATCGACGGCGGGGAAGGCCCGGCCAGAGCCATGGTGGAACGGTTCATCCTTTCCAAGCTCAAGACCGCGGCAAAAACCGGCAGCCATGATCACAAGACCGCCCTGCAGGAAGCGGTTCAGCATCTGGGCATGGCGGCGCCCACGTACCGGCTGGTGGGAGAGAGCGGGCCGGATCACAACAAGGTCTTTTCCGTCCAAGTCCTCTATGATGGAAAGGCGGCGGGGGAGGGCAGCGGCCGCAGCAAGAAGGAAGCGGAACAGGCGGCGGCGAAGAACGCGCTGGATTCCCTGCGGGCGGAGGGGAAGGAATGACTCCCAGGCACCGGATCGTCCCGGTATTCGTTCCGCATCTGGGCTGCCCCCATCGGTGCGTATTCTGTGATCAGCGGATCATCTCCGGGCGGCAGGGATCTGCCGGTCCGGAGACCGTTCAGGAAGCGCTGCGCTCCGCACAGGCTGTTTCAGCCTGGGCGGAGCTGGCGTTTTACGGAGGCAGCTTCACCGCCGTTTCCCCGGAGACGCAGATCAGTCTGCTGGAGGCGGCGCAGCCCTTTCGCCGCATGGGGTTTCTCGTTTCCATCCGCGTTTCAACCAGGCCCGACTGTATCGACGAGGATACCTTGGCCCGATTGTCGGCATACGGCGTGGAAACGGTTGAGCTGGGGGCGCAGTCCATGTCGGACCGGGTGCTGGAGGCTGCCGGGCGGGGCCATCGGGCGGAGGATACGGTCCGTGCCTGCGCGTTCCTGCGCAGGCGCGGCTTCCGGGTTATCTTGCAGATGATGACCGGGCTTCCCGGCTCGGATCCGAGGGACGACCTGCATACGGCGGAGCGCCTGGCAGACCTGAGGCCGGACGGGGTGCGGATCTATCCCACCCTTGTCCTGCGGGGAACGGCGCTTGCGGAAATGCTGGAACGGGATGGGTATCGGGCACAGACGGTGGAGGAAGCGGTGGAGACCTGTGCGCCTATCGCGCGGCTTTTCCGGGAGCGGGGGATCCCCATTCTGCGCCTGGGTCTGCACCCCTCCCGGGAACTGGAGGAAAAGCTTCTGGCCGGCCCTTATCATCCCGCATTGGGGGAGTTGGTTTATTCCCGCCTGTATCGGGATGAGGCGGAGCGCCTGCTGAGCCGACAGAAGAGCCTGCCGGAGGATCTGACGCTTCTGGTATCCCGGGGAGAGCTCTCCAAGATGACCGGCAGGGGAAAGGGAAACCTGACCTGGCTGCGGGACCGGTTTCGCCTGCGGCAGGTGCGGGCGGAAGCCGGGGATTTGCCCACAGGAGCTATTGCAATCAAAGCAGGAATAGAGTAAAATATGATTTCATGAACAGCAATAATGCCATTTGGAGAGTGAAAGATTGGATCTGCGCGCATTAGAGATTCAGGGCTTCAAGTCCTTCCCGGATAAGCTGCGCCTGACCTTCGAGGAACGCTACTGCGCCATCGTGGGACCGAACGGCAGCGGGAAATCGAATATCGCAGACGCCATCACCTGGGTCCTGGGGGAGCAGCGGACAAAGACCCTTCGGGGCGGGAAAATGGAGGATGTGATCTTCGGCGGCACCGCGCAGCGGGGCCCCGCCGGCTTTGCCCAGGTCTCCTTGGTTCTGGGCAACGAGGATCGCAGCCTGTCCTGGGACGCGGATGAAGTGATGATCACCCGCCGGTATTACCGCAGCGGGGACAGCGAGTATTATATCAACCGCAAGCTGGTCCGGCTGAAGGATGTGAATACCCTTCTCATGGATACCGGCCTGGGGCGGGACGGGTATTCCCTGGTGGGCCAGGGCAGAGTCGACGAGGTCCTGTCGGCCAAAAGCACGGACCGGCGGGAGATCTTTGAGGAAGCCGCCGGAATTTCCAAATACCGGTATCAGCGGGAGGAGACCCTGCGGAAGCTGGAGCGCACTGAACAGGATATGCTCCGCCTGGGGGATAAGCTGGGGGAGCTGAACCTGCAGCTGGAACCCCTGAGAAAGCAGGCGGAAACGGCGAAGAAGTACCTGCTCCTGCGGGATGAGCTGCGGGGCCTGGAGATTTCTTTGTGGATGGATGCGCTGGACCGACTGGCGGAGCAGACCCGCATCCTGACCCAGGAATATGAGGAAGCCGACGAACGGCTGCGGGCGCAGAAGGAAGCGCTGGAGAGCCTCTACCGCACCTCTGAGGATTGCAGCGAGGGGATCCGGGCCGCGGACGAAAAAGCGGAGGAGCTCCGCCTGGAGATCGGGAAGCTGGAGAATCTGGCCTCTGAGCTCAGCCATGAAGCCGACCTGCTGGATGCGGAGGAACGGAGCAACCAGGCTGCCATTGCGCGGCTGGATGCGGAAAACGCCCGCCAGCAGGAGCGGATCGCAGACCTGACCGCCCGCCTGAATGAGCGTCAGGAACGACTGAATGCGCTCTTTTCGGAAAGGGCCGCGCTGGAACAGGATAAGGAGCGGCTTTTCCTGAGCAGCAATGAGACCAGCCTTCAGGCTGACCGCTCGGAAAAGGATCTGGAAGTCCTGACGGCAAAGGCGGCGGAGGAGGAGAATGCCGCCGCCGCGGAAGCGGCACGGCTGGAGACCATAGAGGCCTCTGCGGCCGCGCAGACGGAGAGTCTCCGGGAAGCGCAGGGGGAGCGGGATCGTCTGCAGCTCCGACTGGAAGAGGAACAGGCCGCTCTGGAGCGGACCGAAAACCTGCTTCAAAAAAAGCGGGAAGCCGCAGAAGAGGCAGAAAACCAGTGCAAAGGCCGCCGCATGCTGGCGGATACCCGCCGGGAGCGGATCCGGGGACAGGAGGAGCAGCTTCGAAAGCTGCGGATGGATGAGGAATCGATCCGGTCCCGGGTCAGCCTGCTTTCGGATATGGAGAAGGAATACGAGGGCTTTTCCCGGGCGGTCCGGGTGGTGATGCGCGAAAAGGGTCGGGGCACCCTGCGGGGGATCCATGGCACTGTTGCCAGTCTGATCCATACGGAGGACCGGTATACCGTAGCGCTGGAGACCGCTTTGGGCAGCTCCCTGCAAAGCATCGTGGTGGACCGGGAGGAGGACGGAAAGGCCGCCATATCCCTCCTGAAGCGGCAGGATGCCGGCCGCGCCACCTTCCTGCCCCTGACCGCCATCCGCGGTGCCGAGCTGCGGGAGCGGGAGCTGGACCGGATCCCCGGATTTGAGGGAATCGCCTCCCAGCTGGCGGAATGTGACCAGCGCTACGGGGAGATTTTGCGGAATCTGCTGGGCCGGACCGTCGTAGCGGAGGATATGGACGCAGCTATCGCCATTTCCCGTCGATACAGCGCCCGTTTCCGCATCGTCACGCTGGATGGACAGCTGGTGAATGCAGGCGGCTCCATGACCGGCGGCAGCGCCGCGAGAAACGTGGGGATCCTCTCCCGGGCAAACGAGCTGCAGCGCCTGCGGGCGCGGATGAAGGAGATCGCCGCCGAGGCGAAGGAGACCGAGTCGGTCCTTCGCGCCGGGGAAAAGGAGCTGGCGAACGCGGAATACGCCGCGGAGACAGCCGGCATCCAGCTGCGGGAGATCCAGGACCAGGTGTTGAAGCTGGAGGCGGAGCAGAAGCAGCGCCTTCTTCTGACCGAGGCGGTGAAGGCCAGTCTCCGGTCGGCGGAAAACAGCATGAATCGAAGCCGGGAGGAGTCGAGCCGCCTGGAAAAGGCGGCGGAGGAGGCCGGACGTCTGCGGACCCAGCATAGCCGGGAGGCGGAGCGGCTGAGGGGGCTTGCAGAGTCCCAGAGCCAGGATCGGGCAGGCATCGAACGGAAGCTCAGGGAATTGGGAGAGGCCGCCGGGAAGCTCCGGGAACGGGAAGCTGCGCTGGATACGGAGAAAGAAGCTCTGGAGAAGGGCATTGACGAATGGAAGGGGCTTCTGCAGGGGTATTCTGCGGAGAGTACGGACCGGGAAGACAGCCGCAGAGCCTATAGAGAGAAGAACGAGGAACTGCAGAAGAAGAGCGCTGACCTCCGGGCGGAAGCCGACCGGCGGAAGGCGGAGGCGGACG
>JBGUZS010000207.1:0-24661 GCA_045223835.1 Oscillospiraceae bacterium
GGCCACGGACCGGGCCACCATGCTGAACCTGATGGTGGGCCTGAACGGGTATACCCTCTGCTCCGGGGTGATCTGCGAGGAGCTGAACGGCCCGGAGTACTTGGCCATCCCCTTCGAGGCGGAGGAGGACGCCGTGGGCAAGCGCATGGAGATCGGCTATATCTCCCGGAAGAACATGCTCCTGAGCGACCTGGCGGAGCGGTATATCCGGGAGCTGGACCGATACCTGAAGCAGTATCAGGAAACGCACAATTGAACGGCAGACCGCCGGCGTCCCGTCTCTGGGGAGACGGGATGCTTTGTTATAGCCTGAATCTATAACCAACCATTTAGATAGGATATTGGACAGAAGCGGGAGGGCATGGTATCATCCCACCATCCAAGAGAAAAACATTCTGACAGAAACGAGGGAAACACCATGTCCAACTATAAATTCGAAACGCTGCAGCTTCATGTGGGCCAGGAGCAGGCCGATCCCGCCTCCGACGCCCGGGCGGTACCCATTTACGCCACCACCAGCTATGTTTTCCATAATGCCCAGCATGCCGCCGACCGTTTCGGCCTGGCGGACGCGGGGAACATCTACGGGCGGCTCACCAACTCCACCCAGGGGGTGTTCGAGCAGCGCATCGCCGCCCTGGAGGGGGGCGCTGCCGGTCTGGCGGTGGCCTCCGGCGCCGCGGCCATCACCTATACCATCCAGGCCTTGGCGGCCAGGGGCGAGCACATCGTAGCCCAGAAGACCATCTACGGCGGCACGGCCAACCTGCTGGCCCATACCCTGCCCCTCTACGGCATCGAGGCCAGCCTGGTGAACGTCCATGACCTGGCAGAGGTGGAGGCGGCCATCCGGCCCGAGACCAAGGCCGTGTATATCGAGACCCTGGGGAACCCCAACAGCGATATCCCGGATATCGACGCCCTGGCGGCCCTGGCCCACAGGCACGGCCTGCCCCTGGTGATCGACAACACCTTCGGCACCCCCTACCTCATCCGGCCCATCGAGCACGGGGCGGATATCGTGGTCCACAGCGCCACCAAGTTCATCGGCGGCCACGGCACCACCCTGGGGGGCGTCATCGTGGACGGGGGAACCTTCGACTGGGCAAAGAGCGGCCGGTACCCCTGGATCAGCGAGCCCAACCCCAGCTACCACGGGGTGAGGTTCACCGAAGCGGCGGGTCCGGCGGCCTTCGCCACCTATATCCGGGCCATCCTCCTGCGGGATACGGGGGCCTGCATCTCCCCCTTCGCCGCCTTCCTGCTCCTCCAGGGCACCGAGACCCTCTCCCTGCGGCTGGAGCGCCACGGGGAGAACACGAAGAAGGTGGTGGAATACCTGGTCAACCACCCCCTGGTGGAGCGGGTCAACCATCCCTCCCTGCCGGACCACCCGGACCACGCCCTGTACGAGAAGTATTTCCCCAAGGGCGGGGCCAGCATCTTCACCTTCGATATCAAGGGCGGGAAGGAGGAGGCCTTCCGGTTCATCGATGGGCTGGAGATCTTCTCCCTCCTGGCCAACGTGGCGGATGTGAAGAGCCTGGTGATCCACCCCGCCACCACCACCCATTCCCAGCTCACGGCGGAGGAGCTGGAGGCGGCGGGCATCCGCCCCAATACCATCCGCCTCAGCATCGGCACGGAGCATATCGACGATATCCTTGCCGACCTGGAAAAGGGCTTCGCAGCCGTATGACCTGCGTACCCGTTCCCTGCCGTCCTGTTTTTTCCAAGGGCTGCCGCAAATGCGCGGCAGCCCTCAACATGTCGACAACCCCCCGTTTTGTCATCGCGAGAAGCAAAGCGACGCGGCGATCCGTTCTCTCGTCCCCTTGGTCATGCTAAGGAGATAAGGACGGGAGCTGCGGATTGCCACAACCGGTGACACCGGTCACCGGTTTCGCAATGACCGTTTTCGATGGTCTGGTACTTTGTCTACAGTCTGACCGGCTCCGGTGCTTCCGGGGACCGGTTTTTGCGTGAGCCGGGGGCAGAAGAATACCCGGGTTTGCTGTTGAAAGGGGCAGAAAATGGAAGTATAATGTAAACATCAGAGAAAAGATGAGGTTGAAATAGCGCGTTTTAAGTATTTCAGACTAAGACCAGATTTGAGAAGACGGTTCATGTCTATTTGCGATATCTCATACAAAGAAAACCTGGTGTCAAAGGTATTTAGAATGACCCGGTTATCCGTCTGTCAGAAAACAATAAAAAAGTCCCACGAAGGGACTTTTTTACTTCACACACTGTGAATTCGCTATTGCGATGATTGCGCTGAAAGCTTATTTGAACTTGTAGTGTAATCTTAAGTGGTAGCTTAAGATATTCAAATTATATCACATTCTTTCAATTCGTCAAGGGGGAGACACCAGATGAAACAGAACGGAAACGATAAACGTACCGGAGAATACTACCTGGGTCTTGATGTTGGCACCAATTCCGTTGGCTGGGCCGCTACGGATACGGAATACAACGTTCTTCGGTTCAAGGGTAATTCCATGTGGGGCGCGCGTCTGTTTGATGAAGCACAGGATGCCTCTGCACGCAGGACGAGCCGGGTCACCCGCCGCAGACTTGCGCGCAGGAATCAACGTCTGCGTCTATTGGAGTTGCTGTTTTCATCAGCAATAAACGAAATAGACCCCACCTTCTTTCGGCGGCTGGAGGAAAGCGCACTGTGGATCGAAGACAAGACGGATAAGGCATGCCGCTTTTCTCTGTTCAATGATCCCGGGTTCACGGACAAGGAGTATCATCGGCGTTATCCCACGGTTTACCATCTGCGCAGTGAATTGATGGCGTCGGATAAGCCTCACGATGTCCGGCTTGTATACCTTGCGCTTCTCCATATTATGAAGAGCCGAGGGCATTTTCTCTATGAGATCGACGCGGATGATAAACTCTATACCACGGAAGACGCAATCAACGAATTGACCGGCATCCTGGAGAGCAGCTTCGATATAAGTTTAGAGTTTTCAGACAGGTCTGCCTTTATCTCCGCGCTGGAGCGAGGCGATCTGGGCGTAAACGCGAAGCAGAAATTGCTGATAGCAGCTTGGGGCGGTACTGATGCAGAGGACGCTGCAATCAGTCTAAAAAGCACTATCGACCTGTTGGCCGGAAAAAGCGGGATCAAGCTCTCCGCTCTGTTCTGCGATGACAGTCTGTCTGATGCAGAGATTAGCAAGGTATCGTTGAAATCGGATATGGACGAACACTATGATGAACTGTATTCCATCCTTGGAGATCGGATCGAATTGCTGTCGCAACTGAAGACGGTGTTCGATGCTGCCCGACTCTCCCAAATGCTGAAGGGCTGTGGCTCTCTCAGCGAAAGCAAGGTGGTACTATATGACAAAAACCACACGGATCTGCGCATCTTGAAAAAATACGTCCGAGCCGCGATCCCTGACAAGTACAAGGAAATCTTCACCACGAAAAAGGACAAGCTGAACAACTATGCAGCATACAGCGGATACCGGAACCGAAGTGGCGTCCACTCCTGCACCCAGGAGGAATTCTGCAAATACCTCGCCGGTATCCTGCCAAAACCTGCTGAGACAGACGGTGAACTGTCCAGGATCATGCAGGAAATCCGTGACGGCGTCTTTCTGACGAAGCTGAAGGGAAGCGAAAACGGGGTCATCCCTTATCAGCTCCAGCGGAGAGAACTGACGGCGATACTGAAAAACGCTGCTCGATATCTTCCTTTTCTACGAGAGATGGATGAAGACGGAAACACAGTCAGCGATAAGATCCGCATGGTCTTCGAGTTCCGTATTCCCTACTATGTCGGTCCTCTGAACAAAAATGCGGCCAATGCCTGGGCTGTTCGTTTTCCCGGCATGGAAAAGGTGACAATATACCCCTGGAACTTCGATAAGGTGATCGATTCTGCCGCTTCATCGGTGAATTTTATTGATAATCTTGTGGGCCGCTGCACCTACACCGGGGAGCGTGTCCTGCCGAAAGATTCTTTGCTGTATTCGGAATTCATGCTGCTGAACGAGCTGAATCCCCTTCATGTGAACGGACACCCGATCCCTCCGCAGGTGAAGCAAGAGATCGTGCGCGACCTGTTTGAGGCTTCTCGGAAAAAGGTCTCCAAAAAGCAGATCCGCAGTTATCTGCTAAGCCGCGGACTGATTACTGCGGACGACGTTGTCAGTGGTGTGGATGATCAGATCAAAACGACGCTGCGCTCCTTCCATGATTTCCGGGATATCCTGGCCAGGACCGGGGATCGGGAAATGGTCGAGGAGATCATCCGCCATCTGCTCATATTCGGAAACGATCCCGTCATGCTGAAAAAATGGCTGCGTATGAATACACACGGATTGGACGAAAAGGATTACAAATACATCTGCTGTCTCAGATACAGCGAGTGGGGCCGCCTGTCCGGATGTTTTCTGACGGAGATCTTCAGTGCCGATCCTGATGAAGGGACGGGCGAAGCGCGCAGCATCATGGATCTGATGCGTAGCAGTTGCCGAAATTTGATGCAGCTTCTCTCCGACCGTTATGACTTTGCCGCACAAGCCGAAGCCCATCGGCAGGAACTGTTCGACGGCGAACAGACGTTGGCGGACAGACTGGACAGCCTGTACGTGGCGCCTGCTGTACGCAGGAGCATCCGCCAGACGTTGAAGATCGTGGATGAGATCGTGGATATCCGCAGATCCGTCCCGAAGAAGATTTTTATTGAAATGGCCCGGGACAATGCAAAAGAGTTGAAGGGCAAGCGCACGGAATCCAGAAAGGCGAAGCTGTTGGCCCTTTATTCAAGCTGCAGAGAGCAGGCGGCAGAGCTTCTGCCCAAGCTGGAGCAGGAGGATGAAGATCGGCTGCAAAGCGACAAGCTGTATCTTTACTATACCCAGTTCGGCAAGTGTATGTATTCTGGGGAGCCCATCGATCTGGAAGCGCTGATGGACGGACGCCTCTTCGATGTGGACCATATTTTCCCCCGCTCCAAAATCAAAGACAACAGCCTGGAAAACCGGGTCGTGGTGAAAAATACCCTCAACAGGGAAAAAACCAACATCTATCCCATCAGCGCCGACATCCGAAAGAAGATGAAACCTTACTGGGATATGCTCCGCCGCTTTGGCATGATCGGCGAGAAGAAGTATGACCGGCTGACGCGCACTAGCCCGCTGACGGACGAAGAACTGGCCTCCTTTGTGGCTCGCCAGCTGGTGGAGACCCGCCAATCCACCAAAGCGCTCACGCTGCTTTTACAGGAACGGTACGGCGAACACTGCCGCATCGTATTTTCCAAGGCAGGGAACGTAAGCGATTTCCGACATGATTTCGATCTGCTCAAGTGCAGAGAGACGAACGATTTGCATCATGCTAAGGACGCCTACCTGAACGTGGTAGTGGGCAACGTGTACTGCACAAAATTCACTGATCGCTTTTTTGCCAATATTCACAGCGAAAACTACAGTCTGAACCAGGTCTTTGCCGATAATGTTCCCGGAGCTTGGGAGAAAGAGAAGACGATCAAAACCGTCAGGCGGATGATGGCGAAGAATAATCCCATCGTGACCAGGATGCCCCGGGAAGCAAAGGGAAAGCTCTTTGATCTTCAGATTATGCCTGCGGGAAAGGGACAGCTGGAGAAAAAAGCGGGGTTGGATATCACGAAATACGGTGGTTACAATAAGATCACGGGAGCGTACTACTGTGTGATCGAGCATCTTGAAAAAGGAAAACGCATCCGCACCATTGAGCCTGTGTACCTCTACCAGCGTGAATCCTATGAAACAGATCCGCTTGCATACTGCACGGAGACGCTCGGGTTGACTGAACCTCGCATCATATGCGGGGAGATCCGGGTAGATTCCCTGCTGGAGGTGGATGGGTGCAGACTCTATATTTCCGGACGGACCGGGAATTATTACGTATGCGAACACGCGTATCAGCTGGCTATTGATCCGGTAAGAGAGAAGCTGATCAGAAATCTTAGGAAATACGCGGATCGCTGTGCGGCTCGCAGGGTGGAACTTCCCATCACTGCCTTCGATGGGATCACAGAAGAGGACTGTGAAAAGCTCTACGGATTTTTCCTAGACAAATTGAGTACAGGCGTATACCATCGGCTGTTGGCGAACATGGAGAAAGATCTAAAGGACGGGAAAGACGCGTTCAAAGAGCTGTCTCTGCACGATCAAGTGCTCGTCCTTCTGGAGATCCTGAAAGCGTTCCGCTGCAATCCGCAGAACGCCAACCTGAAGTTGCTTTGCGGAAAGGGGACCGTTGGCCGGGTACTGATCAGCAAGAAGCTGGACGGAGATAAAACCGCATCTCTGATTCATCAATCTGTGACCGGTTTGTTTGAATACCGGGAAAATCTCCTCCAATGAGCTGGCGCATCGTTTCCGTTTCCAGTATGAGCAAGCTGGATTACAAGATGGATTATCTGGTTGTAAGGAGCCGGGAAGATACCACCAGGATCCACCTCAGCGAGGTATCTGTCCTGATTCTGGAGTCCACGGCGATGTCGCTCACAGCTTACCTTCTCCGCGAGCTGGAGCGCAGGAAGATTGACGTGATTTTCTGCGATGAAACTAGGACGCCGTATGGGATGCTCTCCTCGCTTTACGGTAGTGAGGTTGTCGTTGTTGCCGAGCCGCACGGCGATAGGCTGAAGCGTCTGATCGTTGAGATCAACCAACTGGCGTCCGAGCTCTGCCTGGAGCTTGATTTTGACGCCGTTTATACTGAGATCGAACGCCCGGAGGAGCTGGTGCGGATGATGGGATTTCGCGCTGCCGGCGGAGATTTGCCGTTCACCGAACGCCTGCTGACGTGGATGCGGCTTCAGCGCCGGTTCATGGGGAAACAGCTGTTTGTGTTCTATGGACTCTCTTCTTTCCTTGAGGAGGACGAGAGAAGATCTTTCTACCGCTCTGTTTTCTACGAGAAGCTGCGGCTGCTGTTGATCGAACCACGCCAGGACCGACCTCCACTTCCGGAGGAAGAGACAACGATCGTCGACAAAGATCTTTGCATTATCCGCTGAAGTGCGTTATAATGCTTTTGCCGCTTGGATTCGACCGCTTAGTAGTGGCGGTAAACTGCCGAATACCTTGATGATTTCAGACGCTGTGTTTGAGATTTGAGGTTTGAGAGTAGTGTAATTTTGAGTGGTAGTAAAACTTGCATCTGGAAGTGGGTCCAATGCTGCCAGTTTGAGAGTAGTGTAATTTTGAGTGGTAGTAAAACAGCGTGAGAACGTATCGTTCCGTCAACCTAGTTTGAGAGTAGTGTAATGTTGAGTGGTAGTAAAACCCCCCGCGTCTCTCCCCAGATCGTCCGGCTGAGTTTGAGAGTAGTGTAATTTTGAGTGGTAGTAAAACTTCCACGACCTCGCCGTCCTCTATTACAACGTTTGAGAGTAGTGTAATTTTGAGTGGTAGTAAAACACCGGGAGAAGATCGCAGAGGCGCAGCGGGGTTTGAGAGTAGTGTAATTTTGAGTGGTAGTAAAACAGATTGCCGGTGAAGTTAAGAGAAGAGACGGTTTGAGAGTAGTGTAGTTTTGAGTGGTAGTAAAACAAACTAGGGCATAATACAGCACTAGCCTCCGTTTGAGAGTAGTGTAATTTTGAGTGGTAGTAAAACATCAGCCGATCTTCACCTGCCCGCAGAACGGTTTGAGAGTAGTGTAATTTTGAGCGGTAGTAAAACCTGGCCCACCTGGGGCGCGTCTCCGCGTTTGAGAGTCGTGTGTTTTTTGAGATGTAACCCACAAAAATCTCCGTCCCTCCCCGCTGGGGGAGGGACGGACCGTCTTTTCTCCTGTTCGTCGGTATACTCCGATACTTCCTCAGTACTCCTTCTTCACGCTCTCCAGGCCGTAGATCTCCCGGAAGCGTGCCTCGTCCCGGGGGGTGCGGATCAGCATGACCTCGGTGAAATGCCCGCCCTCCAGGTCCTTGAACCCGGCGACTTTCTCCCCGGTGCAGATGGAGCTGCGCAGGACGGGGATCTGCTTCTCCGGGTCGAAGGGGATCTTCTCCGCCAGCTCCCGGCCGGCCCGGTCCTTCCGGCCGAAGCGGGCGAACAGGCCGCCCCGATTCTCCTTGTTTTTCATTTGCTCAGCCTCCGTTCACACCGCCTGCCACAGAAGCAGGTTATCCCGGATCAGGGCCTCCAGCCGCCCCGCCGCCTCCAGCCAGGCGAGGTAGGACCGCACCGTGCTGCCCACCAGGGCATGCTGCTGGAAGGTCATGGTCAGACCGTATTCCGCAAACAGGCGCTGCAGGAGCTGTTCAAAGCTGCTGGGCTCCCGGCAGAGGGCCAGGATCCGGTCCCCGATCTCCCGCACCGCCTCGGCGTTCAGCCGGGCCAGGGGGGCGATATCCGCCGCCGGCTCTGCGTGGGCGGGGATGAAGCGCTCCGCCTCCATGGCCGCCACCGCCTCCAGGGTGGCGAGATAGGCCCCCGGATCCACCAGGAAGCTGATCCGGTATTTCTCCAGGGTATCCCGGCTGGAGAGGCAGTCCGCCAGATAGACCGCATTATCCGGGGTGCGGAAGCCCACCATATCCCAGGAATGGCCGGGAAGGGGGATCAGCTCCCAGCCCGCGGGCAGCGTTTCCGGCGTGAGGGGCAGGACGTCGCAGCCCTGGGCCATGAGGAACTTATGCCGCAGCGCCTTCGGCGGGTTTCCGCCATACAGGAAGGTCGGCTCCAGCAGGGGATGCTCCGTAAAATCCCGCTCGATGCCCGGGGCGTACACCCGGCAGCCGGTCTGCTTCTGGAGATACTGATTCCCGCCGATATGGTCCGCATGGGAATGGGTGTTGTAGATGGCCTCCAGGGTCCAGCCGTTGGCGTCCAGGACCCGCTTCACCTTTTTTCCCGCGTCCTTGTCGTTCCCGCTGTCGATCAGGCAGACCCGGTCTGCCCCGGTCTTCACCAGGCCGATCTTCGCCGGACAGTCGATATAAAAGCAGTTCTCCGTGACCCGGATCAGCTCATACATGGTCCCTGCCTCCCTTTCCTTTCCTCCATTATACCGGTCTCCGGCCTCCGGGTCAACGCGGGAAACCGTTGCGGGCTTCGGTCCGGGCTGGTATGATGAAGGGGAGAAAAAGCGGGGAGGGGAAGACGGTTGATCTACATCGGCAATCATGTTTCCGTTTCGGGCGGCTATTTGGAGATGGGCAGGCATGCCGCCGCCCTGGGGGGCGATACCTTCGCCTTCTTCCCCCGGAATCCCCGGGGCGGGAAATCCAGGGCGGCAGACCCGGAGGATATCCGGGCCCTGGCGGACTTCATCCGGCGGCAGGGCTTCGGCCCCCTGGTGGTGCACGGGGCCTATACCATGAATGTCTGCGCCGCCCGGGAGGAGGTGCGGGCCAATTCCCTGGAGATGCTCCGGGACGACCTGATCCGGCTGCAGGCGCTGCCGGGGAACCTGTATAACTTCCACCCCGGCAGCCATGTGGGCCAGGGGAGGGAGACGGGCATCCGGCAGATCGCCCAGGCGCTGGACGCCGCGATCCGGGCGGCGGAGGCAGCTTCCGGCGCGCCCCTGGCCAGCCGGATCCTCCTGGAGACCATGGCGGGGAAGGGCAGCGAGATCGGCGGCCGCTTCGAGGACCTGCGGGAGATCCTGGACCTGGCCGGTGAGCTGGGCGGGGCGGAGCGGCGGGATCAGCTGGGGGTCTGCCTGGATACCTGCCATGTCTGGGACGGGGGATACGATATCCGGGGGGACCTGGACGGGGTGCTCCGGGAATTCGACCGGGTGATCGGCCTGGACAAGCTTCGGGCCATCCACCTGAACGACAGCAAGAATCCCTGCGGCTCCCGGAAGGACCGGCATGAGAAGCTGGGCCTGGGGCAGCTCGGCCCGGAGGCCCTCCGGGCGGCGGTCCGGCATCCTCTGCTCCAGGGGCTGCCCTTTATCCTGGAGACGCCCAATGAGGACGAGGGCTACCGGGCGGAGATTGCCCGGGTCCGGGAATGGATGAGGGAATAAGGTTCGGGGGACCCGTGAGGGTCCCCCGATGATCATGGGTCCGGCGCGGCTTGTTATTTGGCCAGCTCGACGAATTCTCCATCCAGATCCAGGGTGACGACGCCGTCCTTGATGGTGCCCTCCAGGATCTGTTCCCCGCCGTTCTCGTCCTTGGCGGAGAGAATGAGCTTCTCCCCCTCAACCTTCCAGCTGAGCTCGTCGGAATCGTCATCCGAGGAGAATACGCCCTTGCCGCCGGACTTGAGCTCCAGGACCATGAAGCTTTGGGCCTTCTCCACATCGCCGTCATACAGAAGATCGGCCAGCTCCTGTACGGTCATGTCCTCCATCTTGCTGAATTTGTATGTGCCCAGGAGGGGGTCGCCGGCGGAGCTCCCGCCGTCCTTGCCGCCGCAGGCCGCCAGGAGGCCCAGCAGCAGCACGGCCAGCATCACGATCGCCATCGTCTTTTTCATGGTTTCCTTCCTTTCCCGTCTGCGCATGAGGTGCGCTCAAAACGATAGAAAATACAAGTGATTTTACCCCGGATCCCCGTTTTTTGCAAGGGGGAAGACGCCCGGCGGGCAGCGGCCGGCCCGGGAGAAAAAAACCTTGGACATTTCGTCGAAGGCAAAGTAAAATAAAGGAACAAGCTACGAAAGACCGGTTCGCCGGAACACAGAAACAGCGGTGGAATAACGAGCATGAAGAGATTCCTCTCAAAACTGAAAAGGCGGTCCGCGGGCTCGACCCTGCGGGCGGTCCTCCTCTTCCTCGCGGTGTACGCGGCGCTGTGCTACCTCTATTGGTATGCGGAGATCGGCCCGGGGGGAACCAAGACCTATCTGGATATCCTCCTGTGGAACAATGTGAATATCGTCCTCGGCAGAGGGTTCACGGACCTTGTCCCCAAGACCTGGAAGGGCCGGGCGCTGCTGATGATCTTCATCCTTTTCAGCATGCTCTTCCTGTCCACGATCATCGGCTTCATTTCCTCGAAGATCAACGCCAATGTCAACAGTCCCGCAAGGAGGATCAAAAGAGTGCAGTCGCTGTCGAATCACGTCATCATTTTTGGCTGGAAGAACGATATCCGGGCCCTGATCGGGGATATCCTCCGGAAGTCCCCCGGCCTCACGGCGGAGGACATCGTCATCGTGAACAACGTGAACGAGCTGAAGATCCAGAGCCTGCTCATGGATAAGGAACTGAAGGGGATCAAGTACATCCGGGGGGATTTCACCGAGGAACAGACCCTGCAGAACGCCAACGTGAAGAACGCCTCCACCGCCCTGGTCCTGGGGGAGGCCCATGAGAGCCTGGATGCGGAGCTGGTGGATTCCCGCATCTTCGTCTGCACCCTGATGATCAAGACCCTGAATCCCCGGTGCCATGTCTGCGCCCTGGTGCAGACGGAGCGGTACCGGAATTATCTGGAGGCCCAGAACTGCGACGAGGTCATCTATACCGAGGAATACAGCCGGTATATCCTCTCCACCGCCACCAGCTACACGGGCATGGCCAACGTGCTCCGGGCCCTGTTCGACAACGGCAACGGCATCAGCATCCAGATCCTTCCCGTGGAGCGGGAATGGCGGGACAGGACCTATGCGGAGCTGGCGGCCTACTGCAAGAACGAAAAGGGGATCCTGACCCTGGGCGTGCTGGAAAACATGGGGGCGGAGAAGACCATCAAGCATTCCATCCTCTCCGACGCCATGAAGTCCAGCAACTACGGCGAGGTCATCCAGAAACTGAAGACGGTCAAGGACGCGGAGCTCAACCATCCGCTCCTCAACCCGCCGGACGACTACGTCCTGGGCAGGAATATGGGCCTGATCGTCCTGGCGGAGGAGATTTGATATGCAGTCTGAGGATATGATCCGGGATCTGAAAACCTTCCCCCTGCTGAGCAGGCTTTCCGACGAGGATCTTGCCCTTCTGGCGGGCGTTATGCGGGAGCAGCGCTTTCCCGCGGGGACGGAGATCCTGCGGGAAGGGGAGACGGGGGAGGAGATGTACCTGCTGCTGGAGGGGAGCGTGGATGTGCTGAAAACGACCCCCTTCGGGGAGCCGTACGTCACCGCCTCCCTGCAGGACAGCTACCATTGCTCCTTCGGGGAGATGGCGCTGATCGACAAGGGTACCCGCAGCGCCACCATCCAGGCCAGGACGGACTGCCGGACCCTGTGCCTGGACTACGCGGCCTTCCAGCGCTTCTGCCGGGAGCATCCCCATATCGGGCTGGAGCTGCTCATGTCCATCTCCATCACCCTGGTCCGGGACCTGCGCCGGGAGAACGAGAATCTGCATATCGTCTACCAGGCGCTGATCGAAGAGATCGAAAACGGCTGACCCGGAAACGGGTCTCCCGTCCGCCGGAGGAAACGCCTATGCTATGCGTCATCGCCCGCGTCGATCCCGGGGCCAGAGAGCGGCTGGCCGCCCTGCGGAAGACCGCGGAGGCCTGGGACAGCCGGAGGGGAGAGCTGTACGGCCATATCACCCTGGTCACCTATGTGGGGGATGAAGAGGAGCGGTTCATCGCCTCCTGCCGGGCGCTGCTTTCCGGCCGCCGGGCCTTCTCCGTCCGTTACGGGGGGATCGAGATCCTCCCCGCCACCTCCATTCTGGTGGCGTCCCTGGAGAAGGAGGGGGAGCTGCTTTCCCTCCATGGGGAGATTGCGGAAAAATGGAGCGGGGGCCTGGACCGGTGGACCGGGGATGAACGCTGGAAGCCCCATACCACGCTGCTGTATAATCCGGATGGGGACCTGACGGCTGCCGCGGCCGCCCTGGAGAATCGCTTCGTCCCCTTTTCCGCCCGGGTGGAGCGGATCGAATTCTCCCGGGTGGAGGAAACCGGCTACACCATCCTGGGCAGCATCGACCTGCCCATTACCTGATCGGATTTGGCGAAATCAGCCCTCCGCCGTTTATCGGCGGAGGGCGATCGGTATTCTGCGGGAATCGAGAAAGAGGACTATACATAAGAAGCGTCAACGACAGATTTTTCTGCAAAGCCCATCACAACCGGAATCAGCGTTCTTTTCTCCGGCGGAGCAGGTTTGCCAGCAGCTGTACCGCTATGGCAAGAAGGATCGCGCTGATGCCGATGGCCAGCTCGAGCGTGATGCCGTCCAGATACCCGCCCGGGTAATTCGTAGGCCAGCCGTTGGAGTAATCCGCCGGAAGATTCGCGGCAAAGCCTCCTGCCGCCGCTCCGATGGCACAGCCAGCACCCATGACCAGCAACCCAATCCATGCTCCTGTCAGGGCCAGCAGCATCACGGCGGCGAGCGTCACCGACATGGGCGGCTGGGTCAAGGGTATGAGCCAGTTGATCACGGGGCGGGTCCCGGAGATCAGTCCGCCCAGCAGCCTCGCCAGAGCGGTCAAAAGGGAAAAGCCGGCCCCCGTCAGAAGGCAAAACAGGACTCGTTTTCCTGTTTTCCAATACCAGTTCATCCTTCTCCCTGCCTTTTGCAGTTATTTCTTCTTTGCCCTGTAATAACCCTTCGGCGCGGTCAAATAGAGATAGATGACCCGGTCATCCCCCTCTTTGACATAAACCTCAGCAAACGGACTCCAGTTGGCGGAATCGTTTTCCTCCTCGGGGTCCAGGTATCCGGCGAACTTGTAGCCCTCCGGCTTCATGCTCAGCTGCACTTTGCTGAGTTCATTGGGCAGGCGGTAGATCGCGCCGTTCCAGCTGACCGTATGCGGCTCATCAAATATCCCGGAGGTATACAGGGTGATGGCTATAGCGACCAGAAAAACCGGAATGAGGATGAGCAGCAGCTTTTTCGGAGAAGCCGTTTCGACCTTCTTTGCCCGCTTCAGCCCGATCATCCTCATGACCTGCTGTTGCTCCTTGATGAAATTCGGATCAAGACCCGGCATGGGCATAGGATTACCTCCTTTCCTGAGAAACGATACGCGACTTTGAACTTCTTCAACCACTATACCGTAAAATTCTGCTGATCACAAGGCAGGATAGATCCTCCTGTTGTCTATATAGACGCAAAAACTGTAAAAAAGTTGCAGGAAGAAGCTTCCAGCGCCGCAGCTGTCCGAAAAGGGCGTCCGAAAACCCCCTTGACAATAAATGAATGATCGTTTATTATTGGGCCAGGTGAAGGAAAATGAGAACCAGAGACTATGAAAAGCAGCAGCGGATCAAGGAGGCCATGGTGCGCCTGATCCTGCGGGAGGGCATCAACGGCGCCTCCGTCTCCAAGATCGCCCGGGAGGCGGGGGTATCCCCGGCAACGATCTATATCTACTATACCAGCAAGGAGGACCTGCTCTCTGCGGCCTTCCGGGAGTATTCCTACCAGTCCTATCAGTATCTGGACCGCCGTCTGCGGCCGGAGATGGGGCCGGCGGAGCTGATTGAGGCCATCGTCCGGGGATACTACGCCTATTCCGTGGAGCATGAGGAGATCTTCAGCTTCGTGGAGCAGTGCGCCCATTGCCCCACCCTGGCGGAATACGTCTCACAGCAGGAGTGCTGCGGCGGCATCTTTGAGCTTCTCCACCGGTACCAGGCCAGGGGACTCATCCGCCGGTGCAGCGATCTGAACCTGGCGGCGGTGCTCATCGCCCCGGTGCGCTTCCTGGCCATGAACCGCGGAGGCGGTTCGCCGGAGCCCCAGCTCCGGGAGCTGGTGGGTATGATCCAGCGGCTGCTGCTTCCCTAACGCATCCTCCCCGCCTCCGGCGGGGTTTTTCCCCGAAGATTGATGAACGAACACTCATTTATTTTTCCCAAGGAGGGATGAACATGATCGTCGTACCGACCTACAACATGATCCTCAGCCCGGACGCCTCCCTGTATATGCCCCTGGATATGCTCCGCCGCAGCGCGGGGCAGCGGGGGATCAACCCGGGAGAGAAGCTGATCCTCATCGTGGCGAAGGAGAATCTGCCCCTGTCGGAGCTGCAGGAGGACAGCTTCTATCCCATCGGCGTCTCCGGCACCGTGCGGGAGCTGAACCACCATGGCTTCGCGGTGGTGGATACCCAGTACCGGGTAGACCTGCAGAGCGTGTATATCGACCCGGATCACACCGTGCAGCTTTCCATCGCCCGCAGGAACGATACGGAGGACCTGGATCCGTCGGTGGAGGCGGAGAAGCTCCGGAGCCTGCTCCAGGAGATGCGGCAGTTTGCCAAGGGCTTCGACTGGGCCCCGGCTGCGGAGGGGTTTTTGGAGAATATCCGGAGCGTGGGCATGGCCGCCTGCGTCATGTCCCCCTGGCTGAACCTCTCCAACGAGGAGCGCTATGCCATCCTGGCGGAGGACAGCAAGGCCCGGCGGGCGGAGCTGGTGGAGAAGGCCCTGTACGCCTTCCTGGAGGTGGGGCGCATCACCAACGAGGCGGTGAGCTCCCAGCAGAAGGAGAACCAGCAGCGAATCAAGGAGGCCGCCATCAAGCGGCAGATGGAGCATCTGCAGCGGGAGCTGGACGAGATGCACCCGGAGAACATTACCGATGTTCAGAAGTTCGAGCGGAAGATCGCGGAATCCGGCATGAACGAAACCGCCCGCCGGGAGGCGGAAAAGGTGCTGAACCGGCTGAAGCAGGAGGGGCGGGAGAGCGTGGAGTCCGGCATGCTCTATGACTGGCTGGATTTCATGACCGGCCTTTCCTGGAAGAAGGAGGAGGCCCGGAATATCGATCTGGCCGCCGCCCGGCGGATCCTGGACGAGGACCATTATGGCCTGAAAAAGGTGAAGGAGCGGATCATCCAGCAGATCGCCGTGATGAATCTGAAGCGGCAGCAATCCGGCTCCATTCTCCTTTTCGTGGGCGCCCCGGGCACGGGCAAGACCAGCATCGGCAAGAGCATCGCCCGGGCTCTGGGCCGGGCCTACAGCCGGGTGAGCCTGGGGGGCGTGCACGATGAATCGGATATCCGGGGCCACCGGCGGACCTATATCGGCGCCATGCCGGGCCGGATCATGGACGGCATCCAGAAGAGCGGGGTATCCAACCCCGTGATGGTGCTGGACGAGGTGGATAAGCTCTCCGCCTCCTATAACGGCAGCCCCGCCTCCGCCCTGCTGGAGGTGCTGGACCCGGAGCAGAACAACACCTTCACGGACCATTACATGAACGTGCCCTATGACCTGTCCGACGTGCTGTTCATCTGCACCGCCAACTCCACCGACGGCATCCCGGAGCCCCTCCTGAACCGGATGGAGGTGATCCAGTTCACGGGCTACAGCCCCCTGGAAAAGCTGCAGATCGCCCGGCGTCACCTGCTGCCCCGGTCCATGGAGGCCATGGGGATCCCGGAGGGAAAGCTCACCGTGCCGGAGGAGACCCTGGAGCTGCTGATCTCGGACTACACCATGGAGGCGGGGGTCCGGGGGCTGCGGAAGCATATCGACGCCCTGTGCCGCAGTCTGGCGGTGAAGGTGGCAGAGCAGCCGGAGGAGAGCCTCCTGGTCACGCCGGAGGTCCTGCGGGAGACCCTGGACGAGCGGCCGATCCAGCATAACGAGGTGCTGCCGGAGCCCAGAGCCGGGGTGGTGACGGGCCTGGCCTGGACCCAGGCGGGGGGCGAGATCCTCTATATCGAGACCCTCTTCACCCCGGGGCGGGGAGAGGTTATCCTCACCGGTCAGCTGGGGGACGTGATGAAGGAATCCGCCCGCATCGCCCTGAGCCTGGTGAAGGCGGCCTTCCCGGAAAAGGCGGAGCTCTTCCGGGAAAACGATCTGCATATCCATGTGCCTGCGGGCTCCGTACCCAAGGATGGGCCCAGCGCGGGGGTGACCCTCACCACGGCCCTGGCCTCCCTGGTGACGGGCCGGGTGGTGGATCCCCATATCGCCATGACGGGGGAGGTCTCCCTCCGGGGAGCGGTGTGTCCCATCGGCGGCCTGCCGGAGAAGCTCATGGCTGCCCAGCGGGCGGGGGTGACCCGGGTGTATATCCCCCGGACAAACCTCTTCGACCTGAAGGATGTGGCGCCGGAGGTGAAGGAAAAGCTGGAGATCATCCCCGTCGGCACGGTGACAGACTTGCTGACGGAGACCGGCGTCCTTCCCCGGGAAGCCCTGAGCGCGTGATTCGGCGCATGAAAATGATCCCCGACCGGTGCAGCCGGTCGGGGGTTTCGTGTATTCAGCCCTGTTTTTCCCGCTCTTCCGGGGACCAGGAGGGCTGGAGCTGGTCGATCTGGAGATAGCCGTCTGTTTTTGCCGCCACCTGGTACTGATCCTCATAGACGATCTCTCCGGGGTCGTTGGTATAGACGAGAAAATAGGGGTGGTGATACCGCTCCAGCAGCCACAGGGCAGGCCGGATCATCTTCAGCATTTCCGATGAATTCTCCGTCTTGAACCAGCAGACCACGGGTTCCCGGTTCTTGCATTGGGGCGGCCAGGGCAGGTTCTCGGCAAACCAGTCGTCTATCTCCCGGAAAAGATCCGCATCCTCTTCCTCCATCACATCCTGCTGGATCAGCTGCCAGCACATGCTGAAAATGCCCTTGGCGTACAGGGTATTGATGGCCAGCTCCTTGCCCTGGATCCGGACATACTTGAACTTCAATTCGCCCATGCTTCGCGCTCAGCTCCCGGAGGAGGAAGAAGAGGAGGAAGAAGAGGCTGCTTCCCGATCCCGGATCATGTGCTGGAGGGTAACGAGAATCGCCACCACCACGGCCTCCTGCTCCGGCTTGTAGATATCCACGCAGTATTTATCATGAAGGGAGAACATCTTCTGGCCGATCACCGCGATGATGCTCCCGTCCCGGTCATACAGCTCAAAATTCATACCCAGGACGTTTCCCTGCAGCTGCCAGCCCAGACCGACGATGTTGGTGATGTCCTTGATCAGATGGAAGAGTTCAGTGGAAAGCTCGAACTGCAGCCCGTCCGCCATGGTGACGAAGTGCCGCTGATGGATGGAGAAGACCTTCCGCTCCATATGGGCCACCGGATTCCCGGCGGCGTCCGTGATATCCGTCTTATCCCGCAGGGAGAAAAACTTCGAGGCGGATTGATACACGATCTGCTCCCGGTCATCCGTAATATCGATCTGGTGATGCAGGGTGAAGACCTTGGAGGAGGTGAAGAGGGACCGGACGGGTTCCCCGAACCGCTCCACATTGTTGACGTTGGCCTGCTCTCCCGCCTCACGGTAACGGTGATACTTGGAAAGAACGCCCATGCTGATCAGCTCCTTCTGCATTTGTTCTTCCCAATTATACCAGTTAGGGAAACCGGACACAAGATGCACGTTCGGGGACCCTGGCTGCCATTTCCATCCCTTTGATCCCTTCGATTGGCTCCCGGGTATCCATCGTTTTTCTTCCGTTCCGGCTGCAGACGCGTCGGAACAAGGGGCAGTCAGATCTCTTTAGCGCTCCGGTTGAAGAGCAGGAAAAGAGCCGCGGCGGTGAAGCCCGCAGCACAGATGAGGAGAAGGAGGGTGCTGCCCCAACACTGGAGGACGACGCCCGCCAGCACGGCGGCGATGGGGGTGAGCCCCTGGGAGAGGACGCTGACGATGCTGGTGACCTTGCTCAGCTTATCCCGGTCCACCACCCGCATGAGGGCGGTGCTCACGGGGATATTGATGCTGGTGACGAGAAGGCCGGTGAGGAGACTGCCCGCGCAGAGCAGGAGCAGGAAGCCGTTCAGGGAGATCCCCCGGGCCACCAGCAGCCAGTATCCCAGGGTGAGGCAGATGATGGTCGCCGCCATGGCGCAGAGGAGCAGCGCCGTCGTCCTGCCGCATTTTTCCGCCTGCTGCCTGGCGCTGAGGATGACCGCTCCCGCCAGGGAGCTGAAGCCCAGAAGGACGCTGAACACGGAGGACCAGAGCTCCGGCGTCAGCAGCCGGGAAAAGAGGTAGGCCGGCGCTCCGGCGATATCCGTCTTCACGAAGTAGGGGATGAAGTTCCCGGAGATGGGTTCAAAGAAAAAGTTGATGAACAGGATGGCGATCATCAGGGCCATAATGGCCTTCTGAGTCCGGAGATACCGAAACCCATCCCCCATGTCCCCCAGGACCAGCCGAAGGCTGAGCTTCTCCTCCGGGACCACATGGGCATAGCGGATGAACATTTCCGATACGCCGGAGAGGACGTAGCATACTCCAACCAAGGCAAAGAGGACGTAGATGGATACCGCTGCGTAGAGGATGCCGGCCAGCACGATGCCCAGGATGGCCTGGAGGGAGCTCTTCACGGTGAAATAGGAGTTGGCCTGCTGCAGCCGGTCCTCCTCCACGATATGGGGAAGCAGGGCGGCGGAGGCGGGGGAGAAGATGCCGCTGACGGCGCTTCCCAGGATCCCCGTGATAAAGAGGATGACGACCTGAACGCCCGGCGCCCGGAACAGGGCCATGAACCCGGTGGCCAGGAGAATGACCCCGCCCTTCAGATAGTCGCAGACAAACATGATCCTCGCCTTGTTCCACCGGTCCCCCAGCACGCCCCCCAGGGGGGTGAGCACCAGGCAGACTCCGCCGCACAGGGCGAGATACAGGCCCTGGAGGAAGGCGTTGTTCCCGCTGATCTCCAGAATATAGAAGCTCACGGCGAAGCTGTACAGCAGCGCCCCCAGCTCCGAGACCAGGGCCCCCAGGAACACCAGCCGGAAATTGCGGCTGCGGAATACGTTTTCGCTCTTTGCGGTTTCCTCAGGCATACGGTTTGCACTCCTTCCACAGGGCGTCGAGCGCCTCGTTTTTCAGATACCGGATCAGATTTTCCGCGCTTTCCGCGGCGGTGGAGCCTAGTAAGTCGTGGGCGTTGGCGCCCGCCTCCGCGGAGGCGAACCGGGTGCTTCTCACGCTGTAGTCCGGGGCTGCGTCAAAGCGCCGGACAAGCCCGGAGGCCTCCGCAAGCTCCCGCCGGGCCTCCTCCGGCTCGCCGCATTTCAGCTGAGAGTGGGCCATGAGGACCCGGAAAAGCGCAAAGGTCTTGTCCAGAAAGTCAGGGTCATCCGCCTTTTTCAGGCCAAGAAGCAGATCCCGGCTCCATTGGACGATATCCCGGGCGGAGGAATAGTCCCCCCGGGCGGAGAAGACGAAGACGTACCCCGTCACCGTATTCACCAGGGAGAAAACGGCGTTGAGCAGCGCCTCGGAAAGATAGGGCGCCGCCTCCTCGGGGCGGTTCAGGTAGAGCGCCAGGTTCACCCCGATCTGGTCGCTGAAGATGCCGCCCACGTTATGCCGCTTCAGCAGCTCGATCCCCGTTTCCCAGTCCCCCTGCAGCGCGTAGGCGTAGGCCATATTCCCGAAGAGGATGTGTTCCCCAATGGAGGGATCGTCGTTCTGGGGCAGAAGCACCAGGCTTCTTTCCAGCAGCTCCAGAGCCCGGCGGGCCTTGGCCGGATCATGATCTCCAGCGGCGAAAATCAGGTACACCCCGGCGCAGGAAAGGACGATCTTGAAGGACTGGGGATACTTTTTCAGAGCCTTTTCCGCTTCCAGCAGGGCCGCCGGGTCCAGGCTGCGGCAATAGGCGTTCAGCCGCTCCGTGACAGCATCCGGGCGGTTGTCTTTCATCCGATAGCCCAGGAGGGCGTCCACGGAGGTGTCGAAGAAATCTGCCAGCTCCACGATCAGGTTCAGCTCCGGCACGCTCATGCCGGATTCCCATTTGTACACGGCTCCCGTCGTGACTCCCAGCACCTCCGCCAGCTGCTCCTGGGTCAGCCGACGCTCTTTCCGGAAGGTGCGGATATTGTTCCCAAGGTTGAGTTCCATGCCCGGACCTCCTTTTCACTTTATCGACGGGACTATTGTAGCAGATGGGCTGGGGGAGGGGAAGAGACCGGCAATACTGATAGGATAATTATTTTTATACCGAAAGTATGATTTGGGCGCGGGCAGAAAAAAACGATCCGAAAGCCTTTCCCGGCTTTCGGATCGCCGTCGAGAGATGCGGTTATTTGGAGATGGTGCAGGTGATGCCGCAGGATTCGTAGAGGGCCCGGACGGCCTCCGCCTCCCCGCCGGTCATGGGCTTCATCTCCTCCAGGGTATAGGGGATATCCAGCGCGGCGTATTTGGAGGTGCCCATGCGGTGATAGGGGATGAGCTGGAGCTGCAGCTCCGGCCGGCCCAGGCTGCGGATGAAGTCCGCCGTGGCCCGCACGTTTTCCTCCGTGCTGTTCACCCCGGAGATCAGGGGCTGACGAAAAAGCATCGCCGCTCCGCTGTCTGCCAGGAACCGGGCGTTTTCCAGGATGGCTTCGTTCCCCCGGCCGGTATATTCCCGGTGCCTTTCGCTGTCCATGAGCTTCAGATCAAAGTAAAAGAGGTCCGTCAGGGGCAGCATCCTTTCGAGGGTGCTGCGGGGGACGCAGCCGCAGGTCTCCGCGCAGGTGCCGATCCCCTCTCCCCGGCAGAGGGCGAAGAGCTCCGCCACGAAATCTGCATGGAGCAACGGTTCGCCGCCGGAGACGGTGATCCCGCCGCCGGAGGTATCGTAGAACAGCTTATCCCGCTGGACCTTGCGAAAGGTCTCCTCCGCGGTCATCCGCTTCCCGTAGCGCACCAGGGCCCCGTAGAAGCAGGCCTCCGTACATTCGCCGCATTCGTCGCACCGGGCGCGGTCGATGCGCCTTTCCGGGTCGGGGAGGATCGCCCCCCGGGGGCAGGCCCCTGCGCAGCGGGAGCAATGCTTGCAGAGATTGACCAGGAACCCCACCCGCACCCGGTCCTCCAGGTTTTCCGGGTTCGCGCACCAGCGGCAGCGCAGAGGGCAGCCCTTGAGGAAGACCACCGTGCGGATACCCGGCCCGTCATGGATGGAGTAGCCTTGAATATTGGCGACCAGTGCGGCTGCGCTCATATCCATATCCCTTTTCTTCTCCGCCTCCATAATCGTTCCCATGGGGAGCCGATCACAGCTCGAATTCGCTGCGGTAGATCACGTCGTCCTGGATGCCCTTGCTGAGCTGGACAAAATAGGCGCTGAAGCCGCCGATGCGGACGATCAGGTCGGCGTAGTTTTCCGGGTGGGCCTTGGCCTCCTTCAGCTGGTCCGTATCCAGAATGTTGTACTGGATGTGAGAGCCTCCCCCCTTCATGTAGGCGTTGGTGTAGGCCACCAGCTTATCGATGCTCTCAGGCGAGCCCAGAAGGGAGGAATTGAACTTCTGGTTCAGCACGGCTGCGCAGCATACGCTGCTGTAGCCGGAGCGCATGGCGCTGCGGAGCACGGCGGTGGGGCCGTTCTTGTCGGCGCCGCGCATGGGGCTGAGGGAGCCGTCGTTCAGAGGCTCCAGGGCTGGCCGCCCGTTGGGCAGGGCTCCCGCGCCGAGGCCGCCGAAGTAGTGCCAGGCCAGGCCTTCCCGGGAGATGATCATCCTCCGGAAGGGGGCGTTGTCGAAGGCGAGGATGATCCCGGCAGACCGCTCCGATATGCGCCTGACCATCTCGTCGGCTTCCTCGATATCGTTGCCGTATTTGGGCTGACGCAGGCAGAGCTGCCGGATCTCCTCCCCCCGCTCGCCGGCGAAGTTGGAGTCCAGGGCGTCCATGAGCTCCGCCATGGTGAGCACCTTCCCGTCATAGACCAGGTTTTTGATGGCCAGCAGAGAGTCCGCCACGTCGATGATGGCCCGGTCGGACACGCCGAACATGCTGTGGTCGGGATGGGCCTTGGTGAGATCCTGGCCCAGGTCCATGCTGGCTTCGATGCCCAGGATGGAGAGCAGGGGAGTGCGGATGAACTCGGAGCAGATATCCCGGGCCACCGCGCCCAGCCAGAGCCCCCTGTGCACCAGGGCCTTTTCCTGCCGGAAGAAGGCCTCGTAAAGCTCCTCGAAGGTCTCGAAGCTCCGGGGATCGCCGGTCTCCAGCCCGGTCCGGTTGCCGTTGATATCCAGGCCGTTATGGAGGGTCAGATGCAGAACGCCCGCCAGATTGTAGGCGGCGACGCCCTCGGCGCCGTAGTGCTCGGCCCGGTTGGGCAGACAGGGGTAGACGCAGCCCAGCCCCCGCCATTCGCAGGCCTCGGCATAGGGGATGCCCCAGTCCATATATTTGCGGATCATGACCTCATCGTTCTGGAACAGGGGGATGCCGCCCCGGGTCTCCAGATTGGTGCGGATGGCCTTGTTCATCATCCAGTGGGGAGTGTGCTCATTCCAGCGCAGGCCGACGGTGGGGCTGGAGAGCTTCAGCTTGGCCACCAAATGGAGGATCAGGTAGCTCAGCTCATTGGACATATCCGTATGATCCTGGCCCAGGCCGCCAACCATCACATTGTTGATCCCGAAGTTGATCTGGTGGGTCTCCTTGTTCATATCGTCGGAGACGAAGGTCTGGGTGCCCCAGCGGCCGATCATGTCCGCCAGATCGGAGGCAAGCTGCTCCAGCGGCACGCCGCCGGCCAGGTCTTTCTTGAAGTAGCCGTAGAGGTATTGATCGGCGCGGGCCCAGTGGCTGTTGTTCTGCATGGGATTCTCGAACATCTTGGCCAGGGAGCACATCTCCATGAACTGCAGAGCCTCGTGGAAGGTGCGGGGCGGATTCTCGGGGACCCATTCGCAGGTCTCCGCGATCTTTTCCAGCCGGGCCTTCTCCCCGGGATCCGTTTCCCCGGCGGCCATTTCCCGGGCCAGGGCCGCGTAGCGGCGGGAATGGTCGATGGTGGCCTGGAGGACGATCATGGCCGCCCGCCAGAAGTAGACCTTGTTCACATCCGTGCCGCCCTGGGCGATATAGGCGTCGATATGCTCCCGGCAGCGGCGGATGTATTCCTTCAGGCCGGCGGGGAGGATATTGGGCCAGTCCAGAGCGGAGGTGCTCTGGCCGGTGATGCCGTTCTGCAAGCCGGGGTCCCTCAGCTTGCCGGCTTCCGCCTGCCTGGCCCAGTCTCCCACCAGCTCATGCCAGGCGTCATAGGTGCGCTTGGGCATGCAGTTGGGCTCGAAGAGGCGGGCAGCCTCCCGCAGGACCTCCAGCTCCTCCCGGTTCAGGATCGCGGAGGCGTCCAGGGTGACGCCGATGATCCCGTCGTCGTTCCAGATATCATGGATATAGTCGCCGCAGACGTTGATGGCGGTCTGGCATCCGATCACGCCGGGAGTGGGGCGGCCCACGATCTCGTCAAAGGGGTGGATCCGGATGGGCACGTTATCCATAACCTTTTTCAGCAGCTTGGCGGTGCGGATCTCCAGGTCCTCCCCCTCGGTCTCATGCCAGGACTGAATGGTCAGGCGCTCCCGGTCCACATACACCCGCCAGGGGGCCGCCTTCATGGCGTCGCGCCACTGCCGGTTCCGCTCGCTGAGCTCCAGCGCGTCGATCCTTTCCAGAAGAGAGCGGTCGATTTCGTACATATGCATTCCCTCCTCCTGCGCGGAGCGGGTCTCCCCGGATCCCTGCCGCGTCCCGCGCAGAATTCATGCCGCCTGCGGCGGCGGACGGTTCCGGTCTGTCCTCTCCCCGTCCCCCGAACATCGGTTCCTGCTTTGCAATCAATGTATCACCGCGGCTTTCCCCTGTCAACTCGGCGCCGGGGACGGCGTTTCCCCTATCCCCTCCGAAAACGCGCTGAGGGCGGCGTTTCCGCCGCCCCCAGACTGTAGACAAGGTACCAGACCAACGAAAATGGTCATTGCGAAACCGGTGACCGATGTCACCGGTTGTGGCAATCCGCAACTCCCGTCCTTTTATTTTTAACATGACCAAGGGGA
>JBGUZS010000208.1:0-5965 GCA_045223835.1 Oscillospiraceae bacterium
AGGACGAGAGCCCGGAATCCCGGAGCAGTGCCGTTCCTGCGGCGCTGCGAACCATTCCGGGCTCGGAGGACGCAGCGGCGATAGCAGGATTTTGGGGCAGAAATGAATTCCGCCCCAAAATGATTTCCATTTGATTCCCGCCTGCAGGCGGGAACTCTGCCGAGAGCCTTTGTCTTGCGTTCGGGCCGCTCCGTTTGGAGCGGCCCGATTTTTCTTAAGATTGATTATTTCGGGATCCGGACGAAGAAATGCTCCTCGTCCTCCCCCACGACCCGGCCGCCGTTTTTCAGCATGACCCGGAGGGAGGGGATGTTGTATTTGTACAGCCGGAGCCAGAATTCCTCCTCCGGGATGACGGTCCTTCCCCGCTCCAGGGTCAGGCGCAGGCCCTCGGTGCCGTATCCCCGGCCCCGGCAGTCCTGCTTGATGAAATAGCCGATATGGCCCGCGCCGAAGCGCAGGGCGTCGTTCAGCCAGTGCCGCAGCTTGAAGAGGCCCACGATCTCCCCATCCGCCCAGAGGAAGCAGGTCGTATCCGCCACATAACCCTCCGGCAGGTTGTCGCCCCGGCTGTGGGCCAGCATCCGGGGCAGGGCGATATCCCGAAAGGTCTCCCAGCTGCAGCCGTGCCAGCGGTTCTCCACCCCGTTCTCATTTTCCGGCATATCCCGGAGGAAGGCCCATTCCGCCTCCGCGTCCTCCGGATTTGCTTCTTTCAGATACAGAATATATTTCCACAAAAAAAACGCGGGCCCCCTGCCATCCGGCAGAGCCCCCGCACTGACTCTGGGTTTAGAAGGAGTGCTCGGCCCGGGAGATGACGTCGTTCTGCATGGCTTCGGTCATATCCACGAAGTAGGCGGAATACCCGGCGATGCGCACCACCAGGTTATGGTATTCCTCAGGATGCTGCTGAGCGGCCCGGAGAGTGGCGGCGTCCACCACGTTATACTGGACCTCCATGCCGCCTTCCTCGAAGTAGGTCTTGGTCATATCCTGCAGCTTGGTGATGCCGTCGTCGGAATTCAGGGCGGTGGGATGGATCTTCAGGTTCACCGCCATGCCGTCCATATACCGGGAATGGTCGAAGCAGCAGGAGGAGACGAAGACGCTGGTGGGGCCCTTCTCGTCTCGGCCCTGAACGGGGCTCATGGCGTCCGCGATGGGGGTGCCGGCCTTGCGGCCATCGGGGGTAGCCCAGGTGATCTCCCCCTGGGGCACATGGTCCGCCGCGCCGAACATGCCGCACTTGTACACCTTGCAGCGCTCGTTATGGAAGCCGCGGGACTGGTTGTAATACAGATCCATCACGTACTTCTGCTCCATATCCGCATAGGGATCGGCGTTGCCGTAATGGGGCACCTCGTTGATGATCCTCTGGCGCAGAGGCTCGTAGCCCTCCCAGTTGGCCAGGATAGCGTCCAGCATCTCCTTGCCGGAGACGAGCTTCTTATCGAAGACCATATACTTCAGGGCGGTGAGGCTGTCCCCCACGGTGGCGAGGCCGGTGGCGGTGCCGCCGTAGCTGTTGTACTTCGCCCCGCCGGCGGAGACGTCCTTGCCGGACTCCATGCAACCCTCGGTGGAGATGGAGAGGTTCGGGAAGGGGAAGAGCCGGGTATACTCATGCTCGCAGTAGTTGTTCAGGGTGGCGATCCAGGTGAACATCCACTTGGTGAGCTTCTCGTAGGCCGCCTTGACCTCCTCCATGGACTTCATCTCGTACAGGTAGCCGGAGCAGTACTCCGCCGGAGCCTGCCGTCCGTTCATGGGGTTGATGCCGTTATTGATGGCCATCACCAGGGCAATGGGCCAGTAGATGCCGTTGATGCCCATGGCGGAGCCGTTGGGGGCGGGATAGTCGTTGCCGGAGCCGGTGATCTCCTGGCAGCCGATGAAGGCATAGTTCCGGGCGTCCTCCAGGGAGAAGCCCAGCTCCCGCATGATGCCGGGGATGATGCAGTCGTCGTTCTGCAGCAGAGGCAGGCCGCCCACGTTCATGCTGGTGGCGATGGCGCAGTCCCACATCTCCTGGGGGGTGTTCTTGGTGGTGCGGAGGGAGACGGTGGGCTCATGGAGCTTCAGCCGGGCGATGGACTCCAGAACCATGTAGGAGACGGGGTTCACCGCGTCCTCCCCGGTCTTGGGGTCGCAGCCGCCGATGGTGGTATGCTGGCCGATATGGCCGATGCCCGCGGTCTGGGCGCCCTTGCCGAAGCCGCCGCCATAGAAGATGTTCAGCTTCAGGAAGAAGGCGTCCACCAGCTCCTGGGCATGCTCCATGGTGATGGTGCCGTCCTCCAGGTCCTTCTTCAGGTAGGGCCAGACATACTGGTCGAAGCGGCCCATGCTGGTGACGCCGGGGCCATTGTCCACGATGAGGAAGATATGGTAGAGCATATACATCTGGCAGGCTTCCCAGAAGTTCCGGGGGGTGCCCTCCGCGATATGGTCCAGGCCCTCGGCCATCTTCTCATACTCGGCCTTCTTCGCGGGGTCGGCGGCGGTCTTGGCCTTCTCCCGGGCGGTATCCGCGTACCGGCGGGTCAGGGCAATGGCCCCGTCGCAGGCCAGGACGGCGGCAGAGTAGAACTCATACTTGCCCATGTCGTCCCCCATGATGTTGCCCTTGCGCTCATCCAGCCAGTCCTGCGCCTGCTTGCGGATCTCCCCGTAGCCCCGCTTCAGGATGGTCTGGAAGCCGGGGGTCAGGTGTCCGGGAGGCATCAGCACGCCGAAGCCGCCGGGACGGCCGAAGGGAGTCGCCTCCAGGCGGAAGAGCTCATCCGCCCCCTGGGGGAGCCAGGTCTCGGGCCGGACCATGCCGGGCTGCATGTTCTTCTTCATATCCTCCCGCATTTCCTTCAGGTCCTCGGGAGAAATGGCCAGCTTCTGGTGGGAATAGGTGGGGTCGTCATCCGGGGCATGATGCAGGCCGTCCGGCCCGATGGGCCAGGTATGCTCGATGTCCATCATCAGCCACATGGTCCCGCTGGCGGCGCCCCAGTGCTTGTTGCCCACGTCGCCGGCAAAGTATTCATCCTCCTCGATATCCGTATGCATGCGCTGGATCACATACAGGGCCTCGGCGGGCTTCGCCAGGATGGGAGGATAGTTCTTGTACTTGGCCTGAGCTTCCCGGACGATCCGGGCCTTGGAGGGATCCGCGATGATGATGCGGTCCCGGACCTTCCCGCGCAGGCGCTCGATACGGTCGGATACAGGTCTGAAGGTATACATGGCATTGATCCTTTCTGCAAAAAACTCTATATTTCCTGTTCTTCTCAACTTCTTCAGCGGGGGAGGGCAGATGCATGGTTGCCATGCTATCTATCCATCTCGACAAAGACATTTTTACATTTATTATCTTAGCACAGCGCCGGAGCTTTTGCAAGAGGATGGTGGCACTTGACGGCAAAACGTGCTACAATACGGACAGGAAAAAAAGGAAACGGAGGAGAAGCAAATGTATTATCGGGAAATCGCCGGCGTCAAGGTCTCCGCCCTGGGCATGGGCAATATGCGCCTGCCCACCCTGGAGGGGAAGGACGACAACATCAACCGGGAAAAGGCTCAGGAGATCATCGACTATGCCATGAGCCATGGGATCAATTATTACGATACCGCCTACCGCTATCATGGGGGCCAGTCCGAACGCTTCATCGGCCAGGCCCTGAAGGCCTACCCCCGGGAAAGCTTCCTGCTGGCCAGCAAGTTCCCCGGCCACATGATGGTGAAAAAGGAAGGGGGCGTGGTGGGCTTCACCAGCGGCCTCGCCGGCTGGCCGGACAACACCGTGGAAGGGGTCTTCAAAGAGCAGTTGGAGAAGTGCCAGGTGGATTACTTCGATTTCTATCTCCTGCATAATGTGAACGAAGCCTCCCTGGCCATCTACGACGACCCGGACCTTAAGGTGGTGGACTTCGTGCAGCGCATGAAGGCGGAGGGGAAGATCCGGCGCCTGGGCTTCAGCTCCCATGCCTCCTCCGCCCAGACCATAGACGATTTTCTCACCCGGCATGAGGGGGTCTTCGACTTCGTGCAGATCCAGCTGAATTATCTGGACTGGAAGCTTCAGGACGCCAAGGGCAAGTACGAGGCCATCGTGAAACACGGCCTGAAGGTGGTGGTCATGGAAGGCGTCCGGGGCGGAAGGCTGGCCAATATCCCCGAGGAACAGCTGGCAAAGCTGCAGGCCTGCAAACCCGGAGACAGCGCCGCCCGCTGGGCCGTGCGCTGGCTCCAGACCCTGCCCGAGGCAGCGGTGGTGCTCTCCGGCATGACCACCCTGGAGCAGATCAAGGAGAATGTGGAGACCTTCGAAGCGCCGAATCCGCTCAGCGAAGAGGAGAAGGCCCTTCTTCAGGAGGTGGCGGACTCCATGCTCACCTGGGTGCCCTGCACCGCCTGCCGGTATTGCACCGAGGGCTGCCCCATGGAGCTGGATATCCCGAAGATCATCGCCGCCTACAACGGGATGAAGAACGGGGATTTCATGTCCCGCTACGATCCGGATAAGGCGGATCCCGCCCTGGATCCCCGCCGCTGCGTGGGCTGCGGCGCCTGCGCCTCCATCTGCCCCCAGAGCATCAAGATCCCGGAGATCATGACGGAATTCGCGGACATGCTGACAAAGCGTCCGCCCTTCCCGCCCAGAAGATAAAAGCCTATGAACAGAAGGAGCCCGGCCGGGACAGACCCGGCCGGGTTTTTTCTGCGTCTACCACACCTGCCAGCGCAGGACGAAAGCCAGGAAATACAAAACCGCCAGGATGCTGCAGCAGACGGTCAGGGCCAGATCCGCCGCCCGCTTCTCCGTCACCAGGGCCATGGCCGTCGGGACGGGGATCAGGGCGATAAGATACCGGGGACCGCTGAGCAGCCAGGTGGCCCCGTAAGCCACGGCATAATACCCGATGAACCAGGCCGTATAGCCCGGGCGGAGCCTCTTCGCCGCACAGAACATCAGGGTGAGGCAGCCGAAGCTGAACAGCAGATTGGGCAGCCAGAGCCCCAGGAAGACATGCGGCTTTTCCCAGAAATCATGCACCGCATAGTCCGTCTGGTACGCCGCCGTATTGAAGAACCACCCCAGGTGCTGGTGCCAATGCTCGCTCTGGTACTCCAAGAACTTGAAGGGATCCCCGGAGACCCGGTAATTTATCCAGCAGTATACCCCGAAGCCGGCCGGGACCAGAAGCAGGGCGGCCGCGCGCCCAAGGACCCGCCGAAACGGCTCCCCCGCCCCCAGCCGGTCCCGGATGGCATCCTCCGCCAGCAGGAAGACCAGGGGGATCAGCAGACTCAGGCCCAGGCTCCGGGTGAAGGCCGCCGCGCCGCCGCAGAGACAGCCCGGGATCCACCGCCTTTTCCGGACCAGGTACAGGCACAGGGCGCAGAGCAGAAGGAACAGTCCGTCGCTCATGGGCGCGGCAAAAAAGAATACCCCGGGCAGGATGCATAGGTACCTGATCCCCCGGAGGGCGTCCTTCCGGGGAAGATCCAGGCGCAGGAGACGATACAGGACCACACCCGCCGCCGGAAAGGCCAGGCCGGAAACGATCAGGCCGGAAATCAGGTCGTTTTTCACCAGGCAGCGCACCAGCCGCACCAGGACGGGATAGCCCGGGAGGAAGACCAGCCGCACCAAGGCGTCCCTGTCCCCCTCGGAGGGGTACCAGTCCCGGACGATATCCAGATACTGGCCGCTGTCCAGACAGCGCCAGAAATCCAGGTATTCCCGGAAGCTCCCCTCCTCCCCGGCGATCCGCCAGATCGCCCAGGTCAGCAGCAGGACGGCGATATCCACCCCCAGCAGGAGGGCGAAAATGCGCAGTCCCACCCCCGGGGGCTCGGCAAGGTCCGCCCCCGGCTCCGGCGGCGCATTCCGGCTCCAGGCCCGCATCCACACCGGCACGAAGCGGAGACACACCAGGGCGAAGAGAATCACGGCGGCCAGGGAGGC
>JBGUZS010000209.1:0-10302 GCA_045223835.1 Oscillospiraceae bacterium
AAAAGATACTTGACGGGCGAAAGAAAAAGCGGTATCTTTTGGTTGAGATCGTTCGGAAACGTTTGAGATTGCCGGAAAGGAGCTATAGCATGATCAAGGCGGTACTGTTCGACCTGGGCGGCACACTGCACAAATCCTCCTCACCCCCAGGACGGGATCTCTGGTTCGCGCAGCGGCTGATCGAGAGATTTTCCGATTATGGGATCAAGCTGGAAGGCGGCGCTGAGCTTTTGGCTGGGCGTCTGGCCATTAACAGCGAGGTCTATAAGCATGAATCCGAAGTAACGCTGCGGGAACTTCCCTCGGCGCAAATCTGGAGCGACTACTACCTCCGGGAATACGGGCTTGAACGCGAACGGATCGAGCCCTTTGCCGAAGAACTCAGCTTCCTTTACGATTATGAGCGTCCCTGCGTGATGCGCCGCGAGCATCTGAAGGAGACGATGATGGAGCTGAAAGCCATGGGATTGCACCTGGGCGTTATCAGCAATATCATCTCACGCTCTGTCGTGCGGCACTTCTTGGCCGAGTACGGCATCGAGGCACTGATGGATTGTGTCATTACCTCTGCCGAGACTGGGATCCGCAAGCCCTCGCCGGAAATCTTCCGCATTGCGGAAAAAGCCATGGGTCTGAAGCCGGAAGAGCTTTGCTATGTGGGCGACACCATTTCCCGGGATGTGATCGGCACACGCAATGCCGGCTGGGCCATGATGATCCAGATCCAAAACCCCAGTATCGCTCATCGGGACGCGGGGCTGGAGCATTCGGGCTACATGCCGGATGCCCTGATCGAGGACCTGGCAGAAATCCCGTCTGTATTGAAACGATAAGAATGTTTGACCATAAACGCAAAAAGGGAGGACGGAAAAATGCAGAACCTGGAAGCCATTTTCTTTGACGTTGGCGCGACGCTGCGCTATGTGGTGGAGGATAAGGAGTTTGCCGCCGCTGCAGAGAGAGAACTGATGGAGCTTGTCGGTTCCACGGAAGAGCATGACGCTTTTTTTGCCAAGCTCGAGAAGAATTGGAAGGCATATCGCAAATGGGCCAAGACGGAGCTTTTGGATGTCTCCGAAATGGAGCTCTGGCTGCAGTATCTGCTGCCGGACTACCCCGCTGAGCGTGTGGCACCACACGCCGCCAGGCTGACCCGCCTTTGGCGTGACCATGACGGCCGCCGCGTTGTGCACGATGGCACCCTGGAGACCCTGCGGGAGCTGAAGCGCAGGGGCTACAAGCTCGGCATCATTGCAAACACCATCACCGAGACCGAGATCCCCGACTGGATGTGCCGCGACGGTGTGGCCGACTGCTTCCAGACCGTGATCCTCTCGTCCAAGGTGCGCCTGCGCAAGCCGGACCCGGCGATCTACCTGCTGGCTGCTCGCTGTATCGGCAGCGCCCCGGAAAACTGCGCCTATGTTGGCGATAACCCGGTTCGGGACGTGGAGGGAGCCAAGGCCGCAAACTTCGGCGCTATGGTGCTGTTTGAAGACGCCGGCACTGCCGACCGGGAAGGCAAGGCGCCCACAGTACTGCCGGACTACACCATCAAGTCCATTCCTGAGCTGCTGGATCTGTTCCCGCACAGAGCATGAGGAGACGACCGTGAAGAAGATCAAAGGTGTATTTTTTGACCTGGGCGGCACCCTCCGCATTGCGGAAAACGTGCCCGAGCACCAGGAAAAGGCCAAACGGCGCATGGCGGAATTGGCGGGCTACGAGGACGCAGACGCCTTCATCGACATGGTGGAGCAGCGCTATCTGCCCTATCGGGATTGGGCCCTGGGCGAGATGAAGGAGAGCAGCGATTTCGAGCTCTGGCACAAGTGGCTCCTGCCGGAGATGGGCGAGGAGAAGGTGCGGGAGATATGCCACGAGATCACCTTCCAGTACCGCCAGGTCAAGGGCCTGCGACATGTGGTGGAGGGCGGACGGGAAGTCATCAAGACCCTCCACGCCAGGGGCTACAAGCTTGGCATCATCTCCAACCTCATCGGCGAGTACGAGATTCCTGAGTGGCTGAAGGCCGACGGGCTGGACGAGTATTTCGACGCGGTGATCCTTTCTCCGGTGACGGGTCTGCGCAAGCCTGATCCGCGGATGTACCTGCTGGGCTGTGAGCAGCTCGGCCTGGAACCCGGCGAATGCGCCTCTGTGGCTGACAATCTGGATCGGGACATCACCGGCGCCATAGCGGCGGGCATCGGGGCCAACATCCTCTTCATCAGCCCGGAAAAGCTGAAGAAAAAGATCATCACCGACGCCAATCGTCCCGATTATATTGTACATCGCTTCCTGGATATTCTGGAGCTGCCGATTTTGCAGGGAGGTACCTGATGGAACAGAACATCAATACGATATTTGTGGATCTTGGGGATACCTTCCGGGTCATTCGTAAAGATCCGGCCTATGAGCTGGAGGCCAAGACTGTGATCACAAAGTGCCTGGGCACCGACGAGGACCCTACAGAGTTCTATCACCGGGTCATTGAGCCCCGCTATGACAAGTATCGGGAGTGGGCCTTGCATTTCTACTGCGAGGCGCCGGTGAAGGAGCTCTGGACACGCTGGCTGGCCTATGACTTCCCGCGGGAGCGGGTGGAGGCCGCGGCGGACGAGATGACCTATGCCTATCGCCGCACCAAGGGCGAGCGGGTGGTCACCGACGGCGGCATCGAAACCGTGAAGGAGCTATTCGCCCGCGGCTATACGCTTGCCATTGTCAGTGATCTGGTGGGCACGCATGAGGTCGATGAGTGGCTGGATCGTGACGGCTTGCGCCCCTATTTCAAGAGTGTGCAGCAGTCCTCTGTGTGTCTGATCCGAAAGCCTCACCCCGCTATCTATTACTACGCTTTGGAGGAATGCGGCTCAGACCCCAAGCGCACCTGTTACGTGGGGGACAATCTGAACCGGGATATTGTCGGCGCCAAGGCCGCAGGCCTGGGCATGACGGTGGCAGTGCAGTACCCCGGCAAGAAACCGCAGACCGTCACCGACGAGAACCGGCCGGACCGGTTTATTACGCATTTTTCACAGCTGCTGGAAATTTTCCCGCCGCTGCGTTGAAGGAGGAAGACAGTATGTTTGACAAAAGCTTTCACGGAGGCGAGGCACTGGCCAGGGCAGTGGAGAAAGCCTATACTCAGGGGCAGACCGATTACTCCCTGGAGCCTATGGTCCTCGTGGATGAGAAGGGCGAGCCTGTGGGCAAGATCCAAAACGGCGACCACGTGGTATTCTGCTGCCGCCGGGGCGAGCGGGAGATCGAGCTGACCGAAGCCTTTACGGAAGAGGATTTCCCCCATTTTGACCGTGAGTATCTGGATAAGCTGGATTTCGCGATCATGACTATGTATCACGAAAAGTTCAAGAGTCTTCCCATCGCCTTTGCTCCTGAGCGGGTAGAGAAACCGTTGGCTCAGGTTCTCAGTGAGGCGGGGCTGCGGCAGTTCCACTGCTCGGAATCGGAGAAGTTTGCCCACGTGACCTTCTTCTTCAACGGCGGCTATAACCAGCCCTTCCCGGGAGAGACGGATCTGTGCATTCCCTCACCCAAGGGGATTCCCTTCGACCAGAAACCGGAGTTGAGTCTGCCCACCGTAGCCGAGAAAGTGGAGCAGGCCGTGGACGAAGGCTATGACTTTATCGTCACAAACTTTGCAAACGGCGACGTCATTGGCCATACCGCCAATAAGGACGCCAAGCTGGAAGCCGCTGCGGCCATCAGCCGCTATGTAAGTCGGGTTGCCCACTATGCCAGGGACAAGGGCTATGTGGTGGCGGTGACGGCGGACCACGGCAATATCGAAGCCCTCTACACCAAGGAGGGCAAGCCCCATGTGGCCCACACCACCAATCTGGTGCCCTTCCTGATCCTGGACCCCAAGGGCAGGGAAGTACGGCTGCGGGATGGCCGCCTGGGCGATGTGGCCCCCACCATCCTCTCGGTGCTGGGGCTGGAGCAGCCGGCGGAGATGACGGGACGGAGCCTCATGGAGACGCCGAACTTCAAAAACGACAGGATGATGCTCATCATCCTGGATGGCTGGGGCTTCGGAACCGGGGACGAGGGCGACGCCATCTATTTGGCTCATACCCCCGAGTGGGATGAGATGCTGGCTAAATACCCCCGCAGCAAGCTGCGCGCTTCCGGCGAGGACGTAGGCCTGAAAGCGGGCAAGGCCGGCAACTCCGAGGCCGGACACAACAACCTTGGTGCCGGCCGGATCGTAGCACAGGATGACGTGCGCATGGATCAGGCCATTCAGGACGGCTCTTTCAAACGCAACCCCGTCTTCCTTCATGCCATAGACGCAGCCAGGGAAGAGGGGACCGCTCTGCATCTGCTGGCCTACTTGACGGAGAAATCCAGCCATGGCTGCATCGACTACCCCCTGATGCTGACGGAGATGGCCGAGGGGGTGGAGCAGGTCTATCTGCACATCATCTTCGACGGGCGCAGCACCGAGCCGGGATCAGCCCCGGCCATGCTCCGGACACTTGACAAGAAGCTGGCCAAAATCGGCAGAGGCGTGATCGTGGACGGCGTTGGACGGGGGGTTGCCTTGGACCGGGACAAGAACTATGCCAAGGTCAGGCGGGCCTATGATGCCATGACCATTGGCACAGGGACCGAATACCAGGCCTGACACTTCGGCGCAAAGCCGCCGCCCGCTCCGACATGAGCGGGCGGGAAGCTTTTTTGAGGGGATACAATATGAAACCATATGATTTGATGATCCTGGGCCCTGCCACGAGAGACGTGAACATCGACTATACCGGCGCAGAGGATCGGAGTGCCGGGGGTGCCGTGACCTTCTGCACGCCGGCAGCACGGGCCATGGGAGCCAGCGTCTTCGCGGCGGTGAAGATCGCCCCGGAGGACCGGGACATTCTGGACGTATTCCAGATGCCTGAGGAGGACAAAGCCCTTCTTCCGTCGGCAAAGACAACGCTAATGCGCAATGAGTATTTCACACCGGACCGGGAGCGCCGCAGATCCGGCTGCGCTGCCCAGTCTGACCCCATTTTGCCGGCAGAGCTGCCGGCGATCTCCTGGAAGCTCTGCCATCTGGCGGGACTGCTGTACGGCGATTTCCCTGAGGAGCTGTTGGAGGAGCTGCACAGGCGAGGGCTGCTTTCAGCGGATGCCCAGGGCTTTTTGCGGCACAACGAGGGCGGCCCCATGGCGCTGCATGATTGGCAGGAGAAGCTGCGCTTCCTGCCCTGGATGAACTTTTTCAAAACCGACGCCGCCGAGGCGGAGATGCTCACGGGCCTGCGTGACCGGGAAGCCGCTGCCAGACAGCTGGTGGCCTGGGGCGCCGGAGAGGTCATGGTCTCCCACAATGCGGAAATGCTGGTATGCAACGGGGAGAGGGTGTTCCGCTGTCCGGTGAAGGCGCGCAATCTCTCCGGGCGAACTGGCCGGGGGGATACTACCTTCGGTGCGTATTTGGCCATGCGGATGACTGGGCACGATATGGAGGAGGCGCTGCTCTACGCAACAGCCTGCGTCTCCCTGAAAATGGAGACTCCCGGTGTGTTTCGGGGCAGCCTTGCCGACGTGAAGGCATATATCCGGGAATTCTATTGAGAGAAAGGAAGAAACGGAATGGAACGATATTTCTTGCTTGGTTTTTTGGGCTCTGCTCTGGCTTTGGGCTTTGCTGCTCTGCAGAGACGGAGGGTGCTTTCGGTCTCCGAAGGCAATGAGCGCATGCAGAAGATCGCAGCGGCCATCCGGGCTGGCGCGAATGCCTATCTGAAGCATCAGTATACCACGGTGTTTAAGGTTTTTGCCATCGTATTCCTGCTGCTTCTGGTGCTGGCCTTCGCCTCCGGCGGGCAAATGCTCTCCCGGGTGACGCCCTTCGCGTTCCTCACCGGCGGGATCTTCTCCATGCTGGCGGGCTTTATCGGCATGCGTATCGCAACCTCTGCGAACGCACGCACCGCCAACGCTGCCAGTGAAAGCCTGAACAAAGGGCTGAAGGTAGCCTTCTCCTCCGGCAGCGTGATGGGGTTTTCCGTGGTGGGCCTGGGCATGCTGGATGTGACCTTGTGGTTTTTCCTGCTGCGTTACGGCCTGGGCTATACCGAGCCGGAGAAGATCGGATCCGTCATGGTCATGAACGGCATGGGCGCCAGCTTCATGGCGCTGTTTGCCCGCGTAGGCGGCGGCATCTATACCAAGGCTGCCGACGTTGGCGCTGACCTGGTCGGCAAGGTGGAGGCGGGGATCCCCGAGGATGACCCGCGCAACCCCGCCACCATTGCGGACAATGTGGGCGACAATGTGGGCGACGTGGCAGGCATGGGCGCTGACCTTTACGAAAGCTACGTGGGCTCGATCCTGGCTACCTTTGCCCTGGGCGGAATCGCTGGCTATGGCTTTCGGGGAATGCTGCTGCCGCTGCTGCTTGCGGTGTGCGGCATACTGTGCTCGATCCTGGGGTCCTTTCTGATCCGAACCAAGGAAAATGCCAGCCAGGAGGCGCTTCTGCGCAGCCTGCGCATCGGCACCTATTCCGCGGCCATTCTGGCGGCCGTACTGGCAGCGCCGCTGACCAAGCTCCTGATCGGCAGCTGGGGCGTGTATATCGCCATCCTCAGCGGCCTGGTGGGGGGCTGCGTGATCGGCTATTTTACCGAGTACTACACCTCGGATACCTACAGGCCCACCCGGGAGCTGGCCCAGGAGAGCGAGACCGGCAGCGCGACCATCATCATCGGGGGCCTGTCCCTGGGCATGCGCTCCACTATGGTATCGATCCTGGTGGTGGCGGCAGCGGTACTGCTGAGCTTTTTCGCGGCAGGCGGGGCAGAATCCTTTGACCAGGGGCTCTATGGCATCGGCATCGCAGGCGTGGGTATGCTCTCTACCCTGGGCGTTACGCTGGCAACCGACGCCTATGGCCCTGTTGCCGACAACGCCGGGGGCATCGCCCAGATGGCGGAGCTGCCTGAAGAAGTGCGGGAGCGCACCGACGCGCTGGACTCCCTGGGGAACACCACTGCCGCCACCGGCAAGGGCTTTGCCATCGGCTCCGCCTCTCTTACCGCGCTGGCGCTGCTGGTGAGCTATGTGGACATAGTGCAGGCCAAGACCGAGGAGGTGCTGGACCTGTCCCTTACCAATCCCCTGATGCTGGTGGGGCTGTTTATTGGTACGCTGCTGACCTTCCTCTTCTCCTCCCTCACCATGGACGGCGTGGAACGGGCGGCCCAGTCCATTGTTCTGGAGGTCCGCCGCCAATTCAAGGAGATCCAGGGAATCATGGTCTATCAGGCGGATCCCGAATACGCCAAGTGTGTTGCGCTGTGCACCAAGGGGGCACTGCATGAGATGATCGCTCCCGCTCTGGTGGCAGTGATCGTGCCCATCGTGACAGGCCTGCTGCTGGGCCCGGTCGGCGTGGTGGGGATGCTGGGCGGCGTCTCCGTATCCGGCTTTGCCATGGCGGTGTTTATGTCCAACGCCGGCGGCGCCTGGGATAACGCCAAAAAGTATATCGAAGCGGGGCACCACGGAGGCAAGGGCAGCGAGCAGCACAGGGCTGCTGTTGTGGGCGACACGGTGGGCGACCCGCTGAAGGACACCGCTGGCCCAAGCCTGAACATTCTGATCAAGCTCTGCTCCACGGTCTCAATCGTGTTTTCTGGCCTGATCCTGGCTTTCAACCTGGTAGGTTTGCTCTGATGCTGGAAACGCTGACTGTGGATCGAGAGAAGGGAAGAAGCTGCTGCTCTTGAGCAATACGCTTTGATCGAAAATCCCCCAGGGGACGAGCGAAAGCTCATTCCCTGGGGGATCTATATTTCGTCTACGAGGGCGGCGGAAGCCTGGACTTTGCAGCGTTTGAGATCCAGTAATGAAAAAGCCTCTGAACCATTTGATGATTCAGAGGCTTCTTCATAGTTACTCATTAGGCGCAAAGCTTTCTGCGTAAGGTCTGCGTAAGCTCGAACTTTTCACATTTAAAAGTTTGCGTTTTCATGAAGAATGGATACTAATTTGCTTGCTTTCTCACTCGAAAGTTACATCTTAGTACATGCCGCCCATGTCGCCCATGCCGGGTGCGGGGGCGGGAGCGGGGGGCTGGGGCTTGTCGGCCACCAGGCTCTCGGTGGTCAGCACCATGCCGCTGACGGAGGCGGCGTTCTCCAGGGCGCTGCGGGTCACCTTGGCGGGGTCCACGATGCCGCCGGCGATCATGTCGCAGTACTCCTCCCGGTAGGCGTCGAAGCCGTAGCCCACCTTGCCGCTGGAGCGTACCTTCTCCAGAATCACGGAGCCATCCAGCCCGGCGTTGGCGGCAATCTGGCGGATGGGCTCCTCCAGGGCCTTGGCCACGATCTGCACGCCGGTCTTCTCATCGCCCTCCACGTCCTTCAGCAGGGCGTTGATGGCGGGAATCACGTTGACGAAGATGGTGCCGCCGCCGGCCACGATGCCCTCTTCCACGGCGGCCTTGGTGGCGTTCAGCGCGTCCTCAATGCGGAGCTTCTTCTCCTTCATCTCGGTCTCGGTGGCAGCGCCCACCTTGATGACGGCCACGCCGCCGGCCAGCTTGGCCAGCCGCTCCTGCAGCTTCTCCTTGTCGTAGTCGCTGGTGGTCACGCCGATCTGGGCCCGGATCTGGGCCACACGGTCACGGATGGCCTGGGCGTCACCCATGCCGTCCACGATGATGGTGTTCTCCTTGGTGACCTTGATCTGGCGGGCACGGCCCAGCATGTCGATGGTGGCGTCCTTCAACGTCAGGCCCAGCTCCTCGCTGATGACCTGGCCGCCGGTGAGGATGGCGATATCCTGCAGCATCTCCTTGCGGCGGTCGCCGAAGCCGGGGGCCTTGACGCACACCACGTTCAGCACGCCCTTGAGCCGGTTCACCAGCAACGTGCTGAGGGCCTCGCCCTCCACGTCCTCGGCGATGATGAACAGCTTCTTGCCGCTCTGGAGCATCTGCTCCAGCAGGGGCAGAATGTCGGAGATGACGGAGATCTTCTTGTCGGTAATCAGGATGTAGGGGTCATCCACGATGGCCTCCATCTTCTCCATATCGGTGGCCATGTAGGGGGTGATGTAGCCCCGGTCAAACATCATGCCCTCCACCACTTCGCTGTACGTCTCCGCGGTCTTGGACTCCTCGATGGTGATGACGCCGTCGGCGGACACCTTCTCCATGGCCTCGGCGATCAGCTTGCCGATGGCCTCGTCTCCGGAGGACACGGTGCCCACGCGGGCGATGTCCTCGGTGCCGTTGACGGGCTTGCTCTGGGCGCGAATGGCCTCCACGGCGGCGTTCACGGCCTTGGCCATGCCCTTCTTCATCACCACGGGGTTGGCGCCGGCGGCCAGATTCTTCAGGCCCTCCCGCACCATGGCCTGGGCCAGCAGGGTGGCGGTGGTGGTGCCGTCGCCGGCCACGTCGTTGGTCTTGGTGCTGACCTCGCGGACCAGCTGGGCGCCCATGTTCTCAAAGGGATCCTCCAGCTCGATTTCCTTGGCGATGGTCACGCCGTCGTTGGTAATCAGCGGCGTGCCGAACTTCTTGTCCAGCACCACGTTGCGGCCCTTGGGGCCCAGTGTGACCTTAACGGTATCGGCCAGCTGGTTGACGCCGGCCTCCAGTGCCTTGCGGGCTTCCTCGCCCCGCAGAATCATCTTAGACATACGTATTGCCTCCTAAAGTTGCAATTTTATTCCGAAAATCCTCTCCGCAGCAATAAATCAAAATGTTTTTTGCCGCGGCGTGTACGTGGCAAAAATACCACGACCCAAGCGTCCTGGGCGCGTTCACCAGCCCGCAGACTGGTGGTGGGGAATCTAAAGGGGGAGCGAAGCTCCCTCTTTGAGTAACTTACTCCACGATGGCCAGAATATCGCTCTGCTTGACCACGATGTACTCCACCTCGTCCAGGGTCACCTTGGTGCCGGAGTACTTGTCGGTGATCACCTTGTCGCCGGGCTTCACGGCCATGGTCACGGTCTTGCCGTCCACGGTGCCGCCGGGGCCCACGGCGATCACTTCCGCCACAGAGGGCTTCTCCTTGGCGCTGCCGGTGAGGATGATGCCGCTCATAGTGGTCTCCTCCGCCTCGGTCATCTTCAGCACGACCCGGTCAAACAGCGGTGTCAGTTTCATAATGGGATGCCTCCTTATATACATTTAATAAAAAACAAAAATCAACGTTAGCACTCAAAACGCCGGAGTGCTAACATTGATTATCATATCACAATTTCCTTGATTTGCAAGGGGGAAAAAGGAAAAAATCCAAAAGTTCACAA
>JBGUZS010000210.1:0-17525 GCA_045223835.1 Oscillospiraceae bacterium
GTATTAGGACAGCTATTAGAACAAGAATAATACAGGAGGTGTCATAATGGCTGTTCCGAAGAGAAAGGTCTCCAAGGCCAGGAGAGATAAGCGGCGTTCCTCCGTGTGGAAGCTGGAAGCGCCCACGCTGGTGGCCTGCCCCAAGTGCGGGGCCTATCATCTGCCCCACAGGGCCTGCCGGAAGTGCGGTACCTATGACGGCAAGACGGTCCTCAAGGTCGAGGAAACGAAGTAAGCACATTCGATCCAAAGGGCGGAGGGGGTATATGTCCCCCTCCGCTTTTCGTCGGAATTGACCCGTTAAGGAGGCCTTTTATGCCCCAGCGCATATTCAGCGTAGACCCGGGGAGCCCGGGGGACCGGGCCGGTCTCCGGCCCGGGGATACGCTTCTGACCATCAACGGCCATACCATCCTGGACGTGCTGGATTATCGGTACCACAGTGAAGAAACCCGGCTCCGCCTGGAGGTGGACCGGCAGGGCAAGCGGAAAACGCTTCGGATCCGCAAGGAGGAGAGCGAACCGCTGGGCCTGAACTTCGAAACCTACCTGATGGACCGGCCCAGGGCCTGCGTGAACAAATGCGTGTTCTGCTTCATCGACCAGCTGCCCCGGGGAATGCGGGAGACCCTGTATTTCAAGGATGACGACGCCCGGCTCAGCTTCCTTCAGGGGAATTATATCACCCTGACGAATCTTTCCTCCCGGGAGCTGGAGCGGATCATGGCCCTGCGCATCAGCCCCATCAACGTCTCTGTGCAGGCCACCGACCCGGAGGCCCGCTGCCGCCTTCTGGGCAACCCCCGGGCGGGGAACGTGATGGAGATCATGCGCCGTTTCGCGGACGCCCACATCCACATGGACTGCCAGATCGTTGTGGTTCCGGGGTATAACGACGGGGCGGTGCTGGACCGCACCATGGAGGACCTGGCCTCCCTGTACCCCGCCGTCACCAGCGTCAGCATCGTTCCCGTGGGCCTCACCCGGTACCGGGAGGGTCTGCCTCCCCTGCGCCCCATGGACTCTGCCATGGCCGGGACCGTGCTGGATCAGGCGGACCGGATGGGAGAGATCTGTCTGCAGCGGTACGGCGCCCGGATCTTCTGCTGCGGGGATGAGCTTTACTGCAAGGCCGGGAGACCGGTGCCGGATTGGGACTGGTACGAGGGCTTCCCCCAGTTTGAAAACGGGGTGGGTATGCTCCGTTCCCTGGAGGATGAATTCCGGGAGGCGCTGGAGGAGCTGGAGACCCGGCCGGAGGCCGTCTCCCCCTTCACCGTGGCCACCGGGGCGGCGGCGGCGCCTCTTTTAACGAAACTACTTCAAATTTTCCGGGATTCGTGCTATGCTGTACAAGGGCAGGTGATTCCCATCCAAAACCGCTTCTTCGGGGAGATGGTAAACGTGGCCGGTCTCCTCACCGGGCAGGATCTGCTGGCGCAGCTCCGGGACCGGGATCTGGGCAGCCGGCTGCTCATCAGCGCCTCCATGCTGCGACACGGCGGAGACATGTTTTTGGATGACATGACCCTGGACGCCCTCTCCCAGGCCCTGGGCATACCGGTGATCCCGGTGCGGAACGACGGGGCCGCTCTGCTCCGGGCATTTTTGGATACGGAAGGATAAGCGAGGTTCGACCCATGGCTGGTAAACCCCTGATCGCCCTGGTGGGGCGGCCCAATGTGGGAAAAAGCATGCTCTTCAACAAACTGGTGGGCAAGCGGATCTCCATCGTGGAGGATACGCCCGGCGTCACCAGAGACCGCCTCTATGCGGATACGGACTGGAACGGCCGGAGCTTCACCCTGGTGGATACCGGCGGCCTGGAGCCCCGGGCGGACAGCGAGCTCCTGCAGTTCATGCGGGAACAGGCCCAGATCGCCATGGATACGGCGGACGTGATCGTCCTGGTGACGGATCTGCGCACCGGCGTCACCGCCGCAGACCAGGAGATCGCGGATATGCTCCTCCGCTCCCGCCGGCCCGTGGTCCTGGCGGTGAACAAGGTGGATTCCACCGGCCCCGTGGATCCGGATGTATACGAGTTCTACAACCTGGGTCTGGGAGAGCCTATCCCCGTTTCCGCCGTCCATGGGCACGGCACCGGGGACCTGCTGGATGCCTGCCTGGCCTACTTCCCCCCCGAACAGGAGGAGGAAGAGGAGGACGACCGCATCCGGGTGGCCATCATCGGCCGTCCCAATGTGGGCAAGAGCTCCCTCACCAATCGCATTCTGGGCGAGACCCGGATGGTGGTGAGCGAGGTGGCGGGCACCACCCGGGACGCGGTGGACAGCCCCTATGAGGACGAGAGCGGCAAATACCTCTTCATCGATACCGCCGGGATCCGGCGGAAATCCAAGGTGGAGGACCGGATCGAAAAATTCAGCGTCATGCGGGCGGAGGCCGCGGTAGAGCGGGCCCAGGTCTGCCTGATCCTGCTGGACGCCCGGGAGGGGGTCACGGAGCAGGATACCAAGGTCGCCGGGCTGGCCCACGAGAGCGGCAAGGCCAGCGTCATTATCGTCAACAAATGGGACCTGATCGACAAGGAGACCCGCACCATGGATAAGATGCGGGAGGACATCCGCCGGGACCTGAGCTTTATGAGCTACGCCCCCGTTCTGTTCATCTCCGCCCTTACCGGCCAGCGCGTCAGCCGCATTTTCGAGCTGGTCCGCTATGTTTACGAGCAGAACGCCATGCGCATTTCCACCGGCATGCTGAACAACGTCCTGGCGGACGCCACCGCCCGGGTGCAGCCCCCCACGGACAAGGGCAAGCGCCTGAAGCTGCTGTATATGACCCAGACCGGGGTCCGTCCCCCCACCTTCGCCATCTTCTGCAATGACCGCACCCTGTTCCATTTCTCCTACCAGCGCTACGTGGAAAACCAGCTCCGGAGCGTTTTCGGGCTGGAGGGAACGCCCATCCGACTGCTGATCCGGGAACGGGGCGAAACAGTTGAAGCATAACGGCACAGACGCCGAAAAGGAGGTCTTCCCATGGTAATCAAGATCCTGCTGATCATCATCCTCGCCTATGCCCTGGGCTGTATCCCCCTCCCTGCGCTGATCTGCTCCAGGCTGCCGATCAAGGACGATCAGGCCCCCGTGGCAAACACCTATCCCCAAGTGATGCGGCGGCATGGCTGGCTGGGCGTCGGCCTGGTGCTGGCGGGGGATCTGATCCGCGCCCTGGTGATCATCCTGCTGGGCGGACTCCTGCTGAGGGATTACCCCGGGATCGGCCGGCGCACCGCTCTGCTCTTCGGCATCGTGGGGCAGTCCCTGCCCATCACCAACGCCATGCGCGCCCGCCATGGGCTGGTGTTCCCCGCCCTGCTGCTCCTGTGGACAGACTGGCGCCTCTTCCTCATCGCTCTGGTGGTGTTCCTGGCTGTGTACATCCCCACCAAGCGGGTATCCGTCAGCACCCTGGCTGCGGCGGTGAGCTTCATCCTCTTCTCTCTGATCCTGGGAACGTGGCTCTGGGGAGTCAAGCTGATCCTGGCTATCCTTGCCGCGGCTGCGCTGGTCCTGCCCTACTGGGGCAATCTCCGGCGCTACTTCGCAGGCCTGAAGAAGAAAAAGGGCGGAGACGAGGAAATCTAAAAACTGATAAAGTAAACTGCCGGAAACAACCAGCTTTCGCTCGTCATTTCCGGCAGTTTTCCTCTGCCTGCGCATTCATTTCCATACGGGGTCGGTTCACACCGCACGGGTGACCTTTCCGCTGCGAAGGCACCGGGTGCAGGCATACACATGCACCGGCTTGCCATCAACGATCGCCTTGACCCGCTTCACATTGGGCTTCCACATGCGGTTGGAACGCCGATGAGAGTGGCTGACCTTGATGCCGTAAGAAACGCCCTTATCGCAGAAATCACATTTTGCCAACTGCCACACCTCCTTGGGCGTAGTATTCAAAACAGCAATAGAGATAATACCAGAAGGGCGAACAAATTGCAAGCTTTTTTTTGGGAGGCTGCGGTTCCCCCTCCGGAGGCAACATGAAAGAACTGACCATCGGAAAAAACGACGCGAATCAGCGGCTGGACCGCTTCCTGGATAAGGCGGTCCCCCTCCTCCCCGCCTCCCTCTGCCAGAAATACCTGCGCCTGAAGCGCTTCAAGGTGAACGGAAAGGCGGCCAAGGGGGACCAGCGCCTGCGGGAGGGGGACCTGCTGCAGCTGTATATCGGGGACGAATTCTTCCAGAAGCCCAGCGAGGAGAACGCCTATCTGAAGGTGAGCACCCCCCATTTCAAGCTGGTATATGAGGACGAAAACCTCCTCCTGGCGGACAAGAAGCCCGGCATGCTCTGCCACGGCGGCCAGGGAGCGGAGCTCAGCCGCACCCTTATCGCCGCCATCCAGGCCTACCTCTATCAGAAGGGGGAATGGCGGCCCCGGGAGGAAAACGCCTTCACTCCCGCCCTGTGCAACCGCATCGACCGGAACACCGGGGGCATCGTCATCGCCGCCAAGACCGCGGAGGCCCTGCGGATCCTGAACCAGAAAATCCGGGACCGGGAGCTGGACAAATACTATCTCTGCGTGGTGCAGGGCACCCCGAAGCCCGCCGAGGGCAAGCTGGAGGGCTTTCTGTTCAAGGACGCGGTAAAAAACCGTGTCTACGTGCGGAAGAAGCCGGAGCCCGGCGCCCTCAGCGCCGCCACGGAATACCGCACCCTGGCCTCCCGGAACGGCCTCTCCCTGGTGGAATGCCGCCTGCTCACCGGGCGGACCCACCAGATCCGAGCCCAGATGGCCGCAGCGGGCTGGCCGCTGCTGGGGGACGGAAAATACGGCGGCCGGGAGGTGCAGGCCGGGGGGGAAACGAAGCAGAACCTGTACTCCTATCGCCTCCGGTTCACCCTGCCCACGGATGCGGGATGCCTGAATTACCTCCGGGGCCGGGAATTTGCCGTGGATCGGGTGGAATTTGCGGAGAAGTACTTTCCCGGCATTGACATTTCCGGAATATATGATAAGATGCACAATACAGTACCGTAAACTGTCAAACTTTGTCGGCGCGAATCCAAACGGGAATGGGGGAGGATAAATGTCCAAAGAGCTCATTCGCCTTGCCAACGTGAGCATGGCGTATGACGGTGAAGTTGTTTTGAACAACATAAACCTCTATATCAATGATTCCGAATTCCTCACACTGTTGGGCCCCAGCGGTTGCGGCAAGACCACGACCCTGCGGATCATCGGCGGCTTTGCCAAGCCTACCTCCGGTGATGTGCTGTTTGACGGTGTGAGGATTAATGATGTCCCGCCCCATAAACGCCAGGTCAATACGGTCTTCCAGCGCTACGCCCTCTTCCCCCATCTGGATGTATATGAGAACATCGCCTTCGGCCTCCGCATCCGGAAGCTGGAGGAGGAGGAGATCGCCCGGCGAGTGGGAGAAATGCTCCGTCTGGTGGGCATGAGCGGCTTCGAGGAGCGGAAGGTGGATAAGCTCTCCGGCGGCCAGATGCAGCGCATCGCCATCGCCCGGGCCCTGGTGAACCAGCCCAAGGTCCTGCTGCTGGACGAACCCCTGGGCGCCCTGGATCTGCGTCTGAGAAAGGATATGCAGAATGAGCTGAAGCGGATCCAGCAGCAGATGGGGATCACCTTCATCTATGTCACCCACGACCAGGAGGAAGCCCTCACCATGAGCGATACCATCGTGGTCATGGACAAGGGGGAGATCCAGCAGATCGGCAGGCCCGAGGACATCTATAACGAGCCGAAAAACGCCTATGTGGCGGACTTCATCGGGGAGAGCAACATCCTGGACGGCGTCATGCTCCGGGACCGGCTGGTGGAATTCTTCGGCCGCCGCTTCCCCTGCGTGGATTTCGGCTTCGAGACCAACGAGCCCGTGGACGTGGTGATCCGTCCCGAGGATGTGGATATCGTCCCGGCGGACAGCGGCCACCTTTGCGGCATCGTCACCAACGTCACCTTCAAGGGCGTCCACTATGATATCATCGTGGATTTTCACGGCTTCAAGTGGCTCATCCAGACCACGGACTTCCAGCCCGTGGGCGCCCAGATCGGCATCCGCCTGAACCCGGAGGACATCCACATCATGAAAAAGAGCAAATACTCCGGCATGTTCGGGGATTACAGCTCCTACAGCGCGGAATATGATGAGATCGGGGACGCGGAAATGGCGGAGGAGCTGGAGGAGGAGCAGGAATGAAACGGCAGCTGCTCTCCGGGCCTTACCTGATCTGGATGGGACTCTTCACCATAATCCCCCTGGTCATCGTCCTGTACTACGCCTTTACGGACTCCATCACCGGATCCTTCACCCTGAAGAACATCGCCTCCCTGGGCGCCTATCTGCCCATCTTCCTGCGGAGCGTATGGCTCTCCCTCCTCTCCGCCCTCATCTGCCTGGTGGTGGGCTACCCAGTGGCCTGGACCATCGCCCAGGCGAAGCCCAGCCATCAGCGGTTCTTCTATCTGCTGGTGATGCTGCCCATGTGCATCAGCTTCCTGCTGCGCACCCTGGCCTGGGTCTCCCTCCTGGAGGATACGGGCATCATCAACCAGCTGCTGGGACGCATCGGCGTCGGCCCGCTGAAGCTCATGCGGAACAGCGGCGCCGTGATCCTGGGCATGGTGTACAACTACCTGCCCTATATGATCATGCCCCTGTATACCGTCATCATGAAGATCGATCCCCGGCTTGTTGAGGCCGCCCAGGATCTGGGCTGCGACGCCGCCCAGGTATTCCGGAAGGTCACCCTGCCCCTCTCCGTGCCGGGCATCGTATCCGGTCTGACCATGGTCTTCGTTCCGGCGGTCTCCACCTTCTATATCTCCCAGAAGCTGGGGGGCACGGGAAGCACCCTCATCGGCGACGTGATCGAGAGCCAGTTCAAGGCGGCCTACAATCCCAACCTGGGGGCGGCCCTCTCCCTGGCCCTCATGGTCCTGGTGCTGATCTGCGTGGCGGTGATGAACCGCTTTACCGGGGACGACGAAAGCGTGGCCACCCTATGAGAAAGGCTTCCAAGGTTTTTACCGTTCTGGTCTTCTGCTTTCTGTACCTCCCCATGCTGGTACTGGCAGCGGCCTCCTTCAACCGGGGCAATGACCCGGTGGTGTTCAAGGGCTTTACCCTGAACAACTATGCCGCCCTGCTTCAGGATGGCGTACTCCTTCCCCTGCTGCTGAACAGCGTGATCGTCGCCCTGATCTCCTCCCTGCTGGCCACGGTGCTGGGCACCGCCGCCACCCTGGGCATCCAGCGGATGAAGCCGGGGCTGCGCAGGATGACGATGGCTCTCACGAACATCCCCCTGACCAACCCGGAGATCGTCACGGGCGTCTCCCTGGCCCTGCTTTTCGCCTTCGTCGGCCAGGCCATGAAGCTGAAAAGCGTCATGGGTTTCACCACCCTGCTCATCGCCCACGTCACCTTCAACCTGCCCTACGTCATCCTCTCCGTGCAGCCCAAGCTGCTGCAGATGGACGAAAACCTGACGGAGGCGGCCCTGGACCTGGGCTGCACTCCCTTCCGGGCCTTCTGGAAGGTGACCCTGCCGGAGATCCTTCCGGGCATCATCTCCGGCATCCTCATGTCCTTTGCCATGTCCCTGGATGATTTTGTCATCAGCTATTTCGTATACGGGCCGAATTTCGTCACCCTGCCCGTGGAAATCTACAATTACACCAAAAAGCCCCTGCATCCCAAGATCTACGCCCTGTTCACCCTGCTGTTCCTGGCCATTCTGGTGGTCATGACCGTCATGAACCTGCTCCAGGCCCGGGACAGCGCCAAGCAGCGCGGGAACCGTCTGAACCGTCAGCGGAAACGCGTCAACACTGTATCGGGAGGTAACTGACCATGAATCGTTCTCTGCGCATCCTCGGCTCCATCCTGCTTCTGGCCTGCCTCGTTCTGGGCCTGGCCGTCCCCGGCAGCGCCGCAAAGGAACAGGTGACCATCAACGTCTATAACTGGGGCCAGTATATCTCTGACGGCACGGACGGCTACATCGACGTGAACGCCGAATTCGAAAAGGAAACCGGGATCAAGGTGAACTACATCACCTTCGATTCCAACGAAACCATGTATACCAAGCTGAAGACCGGCGGCTCCTCCTACGACGTGATCGTTCCCTCGGATTATATGATCGCCCGGCTCATCGAGGAGGATATGCTCCTTCCCCTGAATTACGACAATATCCCCAACGCCGAATACGTCATGCCCGCCTACCGGGGCATGGCCCATGATCCCCAGGATACCTACAGCATCCCCTATACCTGGGGCTGCACCGGCATCATCTACAACACCAAATACGTGGATGAGGCGGACGTGGGGAGCTGGGATCTGCTCTGGAATGAGAAGTACAGCGGCAAGATCCTCATGTTCGATAACCCCCGGGACGCCTTCGGCGTGGCGGAATTCTACCTGGGCTACGATCTGAACACCACGGACGAGCAGGAGCTTCAGGCCTGCGCCGACCTGCTGAAGAAGCAGAAGCCCCTGGTACAGGACTACTTCATGGACCAGATGTACAGCGCGCTGGAGCATGAGGAAGCCTGGATCGGCGTGTATTACGCCGGGGACTTCATCCAGATGCAGTGGGAGAACGAGGCCCTGGCCTTCTGCTTCCCTGAGGAGGGCTTCAACCTCTTCGTGGATTCCTTCTGCATCCCCAAGAGCTGCCAGAACAAGGACGCTGCCGAAGCCTACATCAACTTCCTCTGCCGCCCGGACATCTGCGGCCAGAACCTGGATTATCTGGGCTACTCCGCGCCCATCGAGGGGGCTACCGAGTATATGGATGAGGAGATGGCCTCCAACCCCATCGCCTATCCGGACGAAGCCACCCTGGCCCGGGGCAGGGCATTCCTGAACCTCCCGGCAAAGACCAACCAGAAGATGGACTCCCTGTGGCTGGAGGTGAAGACCGGCGGCAGCAGCAGCAATATCCTGATCTACGGTATCATCATCGCCGCCGTGATCGTGATCCTGCTGGTCATCCTTATGGTCTCCCGGAAGAACAAGCTCAAAAAGCGCCGTTCCATGTACCAGAACAAATGAAACCAAACAAACCTCCGACGCTCCCGGGTCTCTTCCGACCCGGGAGCGTGCAATTTGCAGACAGAGTATACGAAACGCCTCGCAGAGTTCGCGCCCGCAGGCGCGAATAAAGTCGAAACCATTTTGGGGCGGGATTCATTTCTGCCCCAAAATCCTGCTCGCGGAGCGGACTGTGCGAGCAGAGCGAGTGCGGGGAGCGCAGCGCAGCCTTCTCGAATCGGAGCCCAACGAAGCGGGTCCGATTCGAAACGAGCCCCGGGAGCGGTTTTTCTTGCATCATCGGCAAAAAGCCGATATACTTTGTATGCAAACGATCCGGAGGAGGCTGTGCACTTGGCGACGCGGAACCAAAACGACTTTTCCCAGGGAAGCCTGGTGGGGAATATTTTGAGGCTGGCGGGACCCATGACCCTCGCTCTGCTGGTGAACACCCTGTACAGCATTGTGGACCGGATCTACATCGGCCATATTCCGGATGGGAAGCTGGCCCTCACGGGCATCGGCCTGGCGGCCCCCATCCTCATGGTCATCAGCGCCTTCCAGGCGCTTTGGTCCTCCGGCGGCGCGCCCCTCTTCTCCATCGCCCGGGGGGAGAAGGACGAGGCGAAGGCCTGCCGCATCCAGGGCAACGCCTACTTCATGCTCCTGGTGATGGGCCTCTCCCTCACCCTGCTTGGCTACCTGTTCAAGTCCCCTGTGCTCCGGTGGACGGGGGCAAGCGCCGAAACCTTCCCCTATGCCAACGCCTACCTGAGCGTGTACCTGGCGGGGACGGCATTCGTCATGACCGGGGTGGGCATGAACCCCTACATCAACGCCCAGGGCTTCGGGCAGATCGGCATGCTCACGGTACTCATCGGCGCCGTGGCCAACCTCCTGCTGGATCCTCTGTTTATCTACGTCTTCCATTGGGGGGTGCGGGGCGCGGCGGCAGCCTCCGTTCTGAGCCAGATGCTCTCCGCCTCCTGGGTGCTGCGCTTCCTCACGGGGAAGCGGGTGCTCCTGCGGCTGAAGCCCTCGGATATGCGTCCGGACCCAGCCATCCTGAAAAAGATGCTGGGGCTGGGGGTCGCGGGCTTCACCATGGCCTTCACAAACTCCGCCGTCAGCTTTGCCTACAACAGCACCCTGTCCAGCCTGGGGGGCGACACCCACGTAGCGGTGATGACCATCCTCAACTCCCTCCGAGAGCTGACCTTCATGCCCGCCTCCGGGGTGACGGAGGCGGCAAAGCCCGTACTGGGGTACAACTACGGGGCAAAGGAATGGGAACGGTGCAAGGCCTGCATCCGGGTGATGGTGCTGATCGTGGCAGGCTACTGTCTTGTGGTGTGGTGCGCCTTTATGCTCGTTCCCGGCTTCTTCGTGCGCATCTTCAACAGCGACCCGGAGCTGCTGGAGCTGGGGGTATACGGCATCCGGCATTATTACGCCATGATCTTCTTCATGACCTTCATGATGGCGGGGCAGAATACCTTCACCGGCCTGGGGCTGGCCAAGCGGGCGGTGTGCTTCTCCCTGCTGCGGAAATTCATCATCCTCCTCCCTCTCATCTATCTCATGCCTGCCATCACGGGTCTGGGGGCTGACGGTGTGTTCTGGGCGGAGCCCGTGAGCCAGGTCCTGGGCGCCAGTGCCTGCTTCATCACCATGTACTTCACCGTGTACCGGAAGCTGGGGAAAGTGGAAAAACTCTGAAAACCGATCGGAGGGCGAAGATGAATCAAAGGCTGATCCATGACATTTCGGAATTCATTTTCATGAAGGATGCGCCGCAGAAGAGCGACGTCATCTTCATCCCCGGAACATCCCAGTCGGCCATTACGGAAAAAGCCGCCGAACTGTTCTGCGCAGGCTTTGCGCAGTATGTGATCCCAACGGGGGCCTATTCCGGCAAACGGGGCAAATTCGCTGCGGAAAAGATCGATAATCCCCGGTATGCGGGGGAATATGCCTCAGATTTCGAATACTGCAGGCATATCCTCAGGGAAAACGGCGTTCCGGACAGCGCGATCATTCGGGAGGACCGCTCCACAAACACCGGGGAGAACGCGGAGTTTTCCGCCATGGTTCTCCGGGAACTGGGGATCCGGGTCAAAAGGGCGATCCTCTGCTGCCAGTCCTTCCACGCCCGCCGGGCGTTCATGTCCTACGGGAAGTTTTTCCCCGAAACGGAAATCCTGGTCGTGCCGACGGATACCCAGGGCATCCGAAAGGAAGACTGGTTCCTGCAGGAGAAGAGTTACCGCAGGGTGATGAGCGAAGTGTATAAATGCGGAGAGTATTTTCTGGAGTTTCCGGGATAAACGCTTGAGGCGCTGCCGTTTGGCAGCGCCTCAGTTGATTCTCTGATTTCCCCATTCCCGCCCTCGCCGGAGCGGCCGGTCCGCGGTAGTAACAATGCTGAGTGCCCTGTGCCCGTGTAAGCATACTGGGCATAAGGGTAAAGGAGGATTCGAACCCCCAAGGATGGGCCCCGCCATCCACCATAGCATGCAGCGCTTGGCTCCGCTGCCGAGCTTGGACCCGCTCCGCCCCGGCTACCTTCGTTTTTCGTCAGTTCTCCAGAAGATCCGTGGTCCAGTTGGCCGCCTGGATGGCGGTCTCCAGGGTCCGCAGCTCTGCGCTGCGCCGGTCGCAGTCCCTCTGCAGGCTCCGCACATCCACGGCGCTGAGGATACGGATCTCCGACCGGGTGGATCGGCTGGTGAGGCTGCTGGCCGCATCCAGGAAGGAACGAAGGATGCCCAGCTGCTGGGTCATCCGGTCCCGCCGCGCCAGGAGCTCCGTCAGACTCCCCTCCGGCAGGAGGGTGAGGCTGTTGGTGAGGTTGATCCGGGCCATCAGGGTCTCCAGCTCATCGAAGCAGTCCTCCAGTTCCGCCAGGAGCTGGTTCGGATCCTCCGGGGTCTGCTCCCCCTCCTGCACCCGGGCGTTATTGTGCAGCCTGCCGCTGAGCTGGCTGATGCGCCGCTGAAGATCGGCTCTCAATTGAAGGGCCTCTGCAAGCTTCATCTTTTGTACGCTCCTTTCATCCAAGCGCCACGTCCAGAACCATCATCAGGGCAAAGCCCACAAGGATGCCCAGCGCGGCGCGGTTCGACCTTTCCTCATCCTCATACCCGCAGGCGGGGATCAGCTCCCGCACCGCCACCAGCACCATGGCGCCGGCGGCAAAGGCCAGGGCCCAGGGCAGGAGCAGCCGCACCCTCTGCACCAGAAGGGCGCCCAGCAGGGCGGAGACCGGCTCCACCAGCCCGGTGGCCTGAGCTGCGAAAAAGCTCCCACCCCGGCTCCGCCCCTCCTGCCGGAGAGGCAGGGCTACGGCAGCCCCCTCGGGGTAATTCTGCAAACCGATGCCCAGGGCCACGCCCATGGCGGCGGCCAGGCGCTCCGGGGTGAATCCCTCTCCCAGGGCTCCGAAGGCCACCCCCACGGCCAACCCCTCGGGGATATTATGCAGGGTGATGGAGAGGATGAGCATCCGGATCCGTTTCCGGGCTCCGGTATCCTCTCCCGGACGCAGGGCGGCGAGCCCCAGATCCGTCAGCCGGAGGAAGGCTGCCCCGGCCAGGAAGCCCGCCGCCGCCGTGAACCAGGGGGGCGGTCCCCCCAGCTCCTCCGCCAGGGCAATGGCCGGTTCCAGCAAAGACCAGAAGCTGGCCGCCAGCATCACCCCGGCGGCAAAACCCAGCATCAGGTCCAGGGTCCGGGGTCTGCCGCCCCGGAAGAAAAACACCGTCGCCGCGCCCAGGGCCGTCACCAGCCAGGTAAAGCAGCCCGCCAGCAGGGCGAGCAGCGGCGGCGGCAGATTGCTTAGATTCATGCACACCACTCCCGCCCAGCCTATGCTCAGGGCAGACGTCGGGTGATTTACTTTTGGTTTTCTCCTCTGAGCTTGATGATCCGGTCCCGGAGAAGGGCGGCGTATTCGAACTCCAGCATCCGGCTGGCCTGACGCATCTCCTTTTCCAGCTTCTCGATGGCCTGCTGCCTTTCTGCCCGGGTCATCTTCATCCCGTCCTCGTACCGGCCTTCCTCCGTCTCCTTCCTGGAGATCTCGATCAGCTCCCGCACATCCTTCCGGATAGTCTGGGGAACGATGCCGTGCTCCCGGTTGAACTCCAGCTGCTTCGCTCGGCGCCGCTCCGTCTCCCCAATGGCATAGTCCATGGCGGGGGTGCGGGAATCCGCGTACATGATCACGCAGCCCTCCGCGTTCCGGGCCGCCCGGCCGATGGTCTGGATCAGGGAGGTGCCGCTGCGCAGGAAGCCCTCCTTATCCGCGTCCAGGATGGCCACCAGGGAGACCTCCGGCAGGTCCAGCCCCTCCCGCAGAAGGTTGATGCCTACCAGGGCGTCGAACTCGCCCAGGCGCAGGTCCCGGATGATCTCCATCCGCTCAATGCTGCCGATATCATGGTGCATATACCGGACCCGGACCCCTGCCCGCCGCAGGTAATCGGTCAGGTCCTCCGCCATTTTCTTGGTGAGGGTGGTGACCAGGGTCCGTTCTTTTCTTTCCGCCCGGGCATTGATCTCCCCCAGCAGATCGTCGATCTGCCCCTCCGTGGGGCGTACCTCCACCCGGGGATCCACCAGCCCCGTGGGCCGGATGATCTGCTCCACCACCTGGCCGGAGCGGCTCAGCTCATACTCCCCGGGGGTGGCGCTCACGTACACCGTCTGATGGATGCGCTGCCGGAACTCGTCAAAATTCAGGGGGCGGTTATCGAAGGCGCTGGGCAGACGGAAGCCGTAGTCCACCAGGTTCTGCTTCCTGGCCCGGTCTCCGGCATACATGGCCCGCACCTGGGGCAGGGTGACATGGCTCTCGTCGATGAACAGGAGGAAATCCTTGGGGAAATAATCCAGCAGGGTCATGGGGGCGCTGCCCGGCGCCCGGTCGCTGATGACCCGGGAATAGTTCTCGATACCGGAGCAGTAGCCCAGCTCCCGCATCATCTCCATATCGTAGGTGGTGCGCTGACGGATGCGCTGGGCTTCGATGAGCTTCTCCTGATCCGTGAACCATTTCACCCGCTCCTCCATCTCCGCCTCGATCCGTTTCAGAGCCCGCTCCATCTTCTCCCGGCTGGTGACATAGTGGGAGGCGGGATAGATGGCCGCATGACTCAGGCGGCGGACGCTCATCCCCGTGACCACGTTGATCTCGCTGATCCGCTCGATCTCATCCCCGAAGAATTCCACCCGGATGGCCGTATCCTTGCTGTATACCGGGAAGATCTCGATGGTGTCCCCCCGGACCCGGAACATGTTCCGGTCGAAGGCCATGTCGTTCCGCTCGTAGCGGATCTCCACCAGCTTCCTGATGACCTCCTCCCGGCTCCGATGCTGCCCCTCCCGGAAGGAAATCACCATGCTCTTATAGTCGATGGGATCCCCCAGGCCGTAGATGCAGCTCACGGAAGCCACGACGATCACATCCCGCCGCTCGAAAAGAGAGGAGGTGGCACTGTGCCGCAGGCGCTCGATCTCATCGTTGATCCCCGCGTCCTTCTCGATGAAGGTATCCGTAACGGGGATATAGGCCTCCGGCTGATAGTAGTCATAATAGGAGACGAAATACTCCACCGCATTATCCGGAAAGAACTCCCGGAATTCCGCGCAGAGCTGAGCCGCCAGGATCTTGTTGTGGGAAAGCACCAGGGTCGGCCGCTGAAGCCGCTCGATGACCTTGGCCATGGTATAGGTCTTGCCGGAGCCGGTGACCCCCAAAAGGGTCTGTTCCTCCAGCCCCAGCTCCAGGCCCTGGGCCAGCTGGTCGATGGCCTCCGGCTGGTCGCCGGAGGGGGAAAAGGGACTGACTACCCGAAACTCTGACATAAGCGCAAAAGTCGGTCACTTCCTGCCGAAGTAACCGCACTCCTCCATGGATACATATTCGTTTTCCGCCACGATGATGTGGTCCAGCAGCTGGATCTGCACCGCGTCCAGAGCGCTGCGGATCATCTGGGTGCTCTCCCGGTCCTCCCGGGAGGGCATGGCATACCCGTCCGGATGGTTGTGGGCCAGGATGAGATTGCTGGCCCGGAGCCGGATGGCGGCCTCCACCAGCTTGCGGATGTTCACCGCAGTATAGCCGATCCCGCCCTGGAAGACCTCGCGGCAGGCCAGGAGACGGCAATGCTCATCCAGGAAAGCCACATAGACCTTTTCCTCCCGGGCGCCGTAAAAATAGGGCAGGAAAAACGCCCCCGCCTCGCTGCTCTCCCGCAGGCATACGGCCTTGCCCGCCTTAGCCCGGTCGATCAGGTAGCGCCGGTTCATGGCGGGGATGAGGCGCAGAAGGGCGGCGGCATTCTCCCCCATCCCCGGCACCTGCTCCAGGGCAGACTGATCCGCATCCAGCACGGCGCTCAGGCTGCCGAACTGACGAATGAGCTCATGGGCAAGCTGATTCACGTCCTTCCGGGGAATGGCATAGCAGAGCAGCAGCTCCAGGACGGTATGATCCTCCATACCGTCCAGACCGCCGTTCAGAAACCGTTCCCGCAGCCGCTGCCGGTGACCGCTGTGCACCCCCTCGCTCATGACATCTGCTTTCGGCGGGAGAAGTGGACGGCCCCGTCCTGCATATCGTCCAGCCAGTTCAGCGCCCGCTCCAGGCCGGAGATGACGCATTCATGCCCATCGTCCGCCAGCTGGGTCGGGATGCGGGTCCTGGATTCGATGAGCTTATCCATTCCCCAGAGCTGGCTTCCGCCGCCGGTGAGGGTGATGCCGGTCTCGGAGATATCCGACACCAGCTCCGGCGGAGTACGCTCCAGCACATCCCGAATGGCGTCCAGGATGCCCTCGCAGCTCTCATCAAAGGCCTCCAGCATCTCCTCCGTATGGATGGGAAAGAGCTTGGGCAAGCCGGTAAGGAGGCAGCGGCCCTTCACCTCCAGGCTCCTGGATTCCTGGCCGGGATAAACGCAGCCCAGCTGGAGCTTCAGCTCCTCGGCTGTCCGGTCGCCGATCAGGATATTGTGCTTCCGGCGCACATAGCGGATCAGGGCTTCATTGAACCGGTCCCCCGCCAGGCGGATGGAGGCAGACTCCACCACCCCGGAGAGGGAGAGCACGGCGATATCCGTGGCTCCGGCGCCGATATCGATGACCATTTTCCCCTTGGGCTCGCTGATGCTCAGCCCCGCCCCCAGGGCGGCGGCAACGGGCTCCTCCAGCAGAAAGACCCGTCTGGCGCCTGCCTGAAGTGCGGCCTCCATCACAGCCCGCTCCTCCACCTCCGTGATGCCGCTGGGCACGCTGATCAGCAGCCTGGGCTTCAGCAGGCTGAAGCCGCTCACCTTTCGCAGCAATTCCCGGAGCAGGCGCTCCGCCATTTCGAAATCCGAAACCACCCCGTCCCGCATGGGACGGATGGCCGCAAGGTTCACCGGGGTCCGGCCCAGCATTTTCTGCGCCTCTGCGCCTACGCTGAGCACGCGGCCGCTGACCCGGTCCACGGCGATCACCGCCGGTTCCCGGAGCACGATGCCCTTGTCTCTGACGCATATCCGCACCGTGGAGGTGCCCAGGTCGATCCCGATATCTTTCCCAAACAGCATTGGGTGTACCTCTTCTCTATGGTCTGCGCGGTCGGCAGCACAGGGTTGCGCATACGACGCCGGCGGCGCCCTCGGTCAGCAGGACCCGGGCGCATTCCGACAGGGTCGCGCCTGTGGTGACCACATCGTCGATCAGCAGAATTCGCTTCCCCAGGAAGCGCTCAGGGTGAACGGCGGAAAACGCGCCGCTCACGTTGGCTGTTCTGGCCGCCGCGCTCGTTTGCCGGGACTGGGGCGGCCGGTACCTGCGCTTCCGCAGCAGGGCGGCTGTCTCGGCGTCCAGCAGTCGGGCCGTTTCCTCCGCCAGGAGACGGCTCTGGGAATACCCCCTGCGGCGCAGCCGCAGAAAGCTCACCGGAACCCAGGTGATCAGATCATATTTTCCCGCCAGGTCCCGCGCCACTCGCTCCGCCATCAGACCGGCAAAGGCGGCGGCAGATCCGGAACGGGATCCGAACTTGAACCGCAGCAGAGCCTCCCTGGCCTTGTCCCGATAGAACAGGGGAGAGACGCAGAGGGTATAAAAGCGTCCGCTCTGCTTTCCCGCCGCTCCGGCATAGGGCAGGCTCCCGCGGCAATCTGCGCAGATGAGCCCGTCCTCCCCCTGAAGCAGTCTTTCGCAGAAGGGGCACTTGGGCGGGTACAAAAGTCTGATCAGGCTGCGCATCACGCCTCCGCCGCGCAAAGGCGGGTCTTCAGTCCGCTGTACCGCTTCTGGGTCCGGTTGTTCTCCACCATGGCGGCAAAGACATCCTCGTCTCCCACCACAATGAGCAGGTTCCTGGCCCGGGTCACGGCGGTATACAGCACCGCCCGGGTCAGCAGACTTGGGGCACACTGCCCCAGCGCCAGGATCACCGCGCTGTACTCACTGCCCTGGGACTTG
>JBGUZS010000211.1:0-18005 GCA_045223835.1 Oscillospiraceae bacterium
TACGTCATCTCCTCCAACGACTGGGCCTTCCCCAAGGAGCATGAGGACTGCATCGCCTGGCACTGCACCGTGGACACCCTGAACGACAACGCCCCCATCGAGATCCCCTACCGCTCCATCCTGCCCCAGAAGGTGGAGAATCTCCTGGCCCCCGGCCGCCATATCTCCGCGGACCGCATCGCCATCGACAACGTGAACCTGATCCCCCAGTGCGTCGGCACCGGTCAGGCTGCGGGCGTGGCCGCCGCCGTGGCGGTGGCGGACGGCACCAGCACCCATACCGTGGACGTGAAGAAGGTCCAGGATATCCTGGCCGGGGAGCAGAACGTGCCCCTGCCCCGGAACGCCCACACCGATCCCAGCTACACAGAATGCCTGGTGGAGCATGAGTACGGCCTGTACACCGAGGCCGCCAAGAAGGCACGGGCCAGCGGCGACGCCGCCAGCACCTACCGGCACTGGACCATGTCCGGCGGCATGGGCAACGCCGCCGCTCCCAAGGATCACACCGACAACAGCTGAGAAACCGCAAACTGAATTCCGTACCCGCAGGGCGTCCGCCCTGCGGGTTTTCCCGTCAAAAGAGAAGGTTTTTCCGTTCTGTCATTGGCAAACGGAAAGCATAGTGGTATAATACGGAGTTATCAGGAAGGAGGTGCTCCCATGGCGCTGTTTCTCACCGGCCTCGCCGCGTTCGCGGGGGGAGCGCTGATCTCCTGGGCAAACTATCTTCTGCTCCGCCGCCTCATGGGGAGCAAGGGGGAAACCGGGCTGAGCCTGGCCGCTCCCTTGCGGATGCTCCTGAGCGCGGCTTACTTTCTGGTGCTGTACCTGATCGGGAAGCATACCGGGCTCGACCTCTTCGCCCTGCTCATCGGCGGGGCCATGGGGCTGACGATCCTGCTCGCCCTCTTCACCCGGCGGCTCGCCCGGGAAGCGGCGGGGGGAAGAAAGGAGTGATGCGCCATGGGTGAACCCTCCGAACCGGTGATCCGCCTGTTCGGCATCCTGGACGTGACCGGGGAAGTGATCGCCATGTGGATCTTTCTGGTCCTGGCGGCGGGGATTTCCCTGCTGGTCACCCGTAATCTGAAGGAGCGGCCCGGACGGCTCCAGAACCTGCTGGAGATCGCCGTCAGCGGGCTGGACGATTTCTTTTCCGGCATTCTGGGCAGGGAAAACGGCAGACGCTACCTCTTCTTCCTGGGGCCCCTGTTCTGCTTCATCATCCTGTCCAACTACTCCGGCCTCATCCCGGGGGTGGGGATCAGCAAATATGTGAAGGCGCCCACCTCCTCCCTCTCCGTCACCCTGGGCCTGGGCATCGTCACCTTCGTCTTTCTCCAGGCGGCGGGGATCCATGCCGGAGCGAAGCACTACCTGAAGCATTTCCTCACCCCGGTGGTGCCCCTGCTGCTGCTGGACGAGCTCATCAAGCCCGCCTCCCTGGCTCTGCGTCTCTTCGGCAATATTTTCGGGGAGGAAACGGTGATGGAGAACCTCTACCACCTGCTCCCCATCGGCGCCCCCATCATCATGATGGTCCTGAGCCTCCTGTTCTGCGCCATCCAGGCCATCGTGTATACCATGCTTACCGCCTCCTATCTGCAGGAGTTTATCGAAGACTGAATCCATTCCCCGCGGACCCTTCATCATCGAGAAAAGGAGATTTTACCATGTCCGATTCCGCCATTATCGCCCTTGCGGCAGCCCTGACCATCGCCCTTTCCACCGTGTTTCCCGCCCTGGCCCAGGGCAAAACCGCCCGTGCCGCCATGGAAAGCATTGCCCGGCAGCCGGAGGCCGCCAAGGATATCCGGGGGGCCCTGCTCCTCTCCATGGCTCTGATGGAGGCCCTCACCATCTACGGCCTGCTCATCGCCTTCATGCTGGTGGGCAAGATCGCCTGAACCGGGTACGATGAATATCCAGCCCAATATCCTGATCTGGACCATCCTCTGCTTCTGCGCCTTTATGCTGATCCTCTGGCGGCTGCTGCTGCGGCCCCTGCTGCGGTTCATGGACGCCCGGGAGGCGCGCATCGCCCATGCCCGGAGTCTGGATAAGAGCGCCCAGCGGGCGGAGGAGAAGGCCCGGCGGGAGGCGGAGCGTCAGCTTGCCCTGCGCCGGATCGCCGAGGAGGGCAGGCGGGAGCTTCAGGCCCAGCGGGAGGCCGGCGAGGCGGAGCTGAACGCCCAGGCCCTGGCCTTCCGGCAGGAGACGGAGCGGCAGCGGACGGAGCTGGAGGCGGAGGCCGCCGCCCTGGTGCCCGAGCTGGCCACGGCCCTCCGCGCCCATGTGGACGCCTTTACGGAAAAGCTCATGTCTTTCGGAGAACGCTGAATGCAGTTTTTGTACGCCCTGGTGAATTTCCTGCTCCTGGGCCTGGGTCTCTGGCTGGTGGGCCGGAGATCGGTGCTCCCCCGCTTCGCCCGGCGGCGGGAGGACATCGGCAGGGCCCTGGACGAGGCGGAGGCCCTGGAGGCCGCCGCCGCCCTGGAGCAGCCGGAAACGGAAAAGGAGCCCGACGCCCTGCCGAATACCCCGGAGGACGGCGGGCGGGAAGCCCTGCGCCGGAAGCTGGAGTCGGATAAGGCCCTGGCGGCGGAGGTCCATGCCCGGGAGCTGGAGGAGCTCCGTCAGGAAGCCATGGGCGCCGCCCGGGACCAGGCGGTGCGGGCCCTGTGCCTGGAGCTGGGCGCCCATCTCGCCCAGGAGCCCCAGGTTTCCCGCCTCCGGGCCCTGGAGCCCATCCTGGCGCGGCGGGTGCTGGAGAAGATCCGCATCACCCCCGGGGACATGTGCTACCTGATGCACCATGATGTGCTGTATGTCACCCTCACCTCCGCCTATCCCCTGGCGGACGATCTGGTGGACCTCATCGGGGATCGGACGACGGCCCTGCTTGAGGAGGTGGGGGGCAAGCCCTCCTACTGGGTGAAGGTGGACCCGAGTCTGATCGGCGGTCTGCGTCTGCGCATCGGCGATACCGTGTATGACCTGACGGTGGAAAACCGGCTCTACCATCTGGAAAAGGATCTGCTGAAGCGGCCTCTGGACAAGGTGCTGGATAAGGAGAGTATCCTGGAGGACCTGATGGCGGGGATCCGGGAGGCGGTGCCTCAGCTGGATACCTTCCAGCTGGGCCGGGTCCTGAGCATATCCGACGGCATCTGCTGGCTGGACGGCCTGGCGGATATCATGTATGGCGAAGTGGTGGAATTTGACTGCGGCGAGCGGGGCATGATCCTGGATATCGAGCCCCAGCGCATCGGCTGCGTGGTCTTCGGCGGCTATGAGAAGATCGAGAGCGGCAGCCGGGTCCGCCGGGTGGGCCGCATCGCCAGCGTCCCCGTGGGGGACGCCCTCCTGGGCCGGGTGGTGGATCCCCTGGGCCGGGCGCTGGACGGCAAGGGCCGCATCCGCACGGAGCTGAAGCGGCCCATCGAATACCCCGCTCCGGGCATTCCGGACCGGCGATCCATCTCCGTTCCCCTGCATACGGGCATCAAGGCCATCGACGCCCTGGTCCCCATTGGCCGGGGCCAGCGGGAGCTCATTATCGGGGACCGGCAGACCGGCAAGAGCGCCCTGGCCATGGACGCCATCCTGAACCAGCGGGGCCAGAACGTGGCCTGCATCTATGTGGCCATCGGCCAGAAGGAAACGGCGGTGGCGGAGATCCGGGACAGGCTGGAGAAAAACGGCGCCATGGCCTATACCACCATCGTCAGCGCCCCCGCCTCCAGCTCCGCCTCCATGCAGTATATCGCCCCCTTCGCCGGGGCAGCCATGAGCGAATACTTCCTCTATTCCGGGCGGGACTGCCTGATCATCTACGACGACCTCTCCAAGCATGCCGTGGCCTACCGGGAGCTTTCCCTGCTCCTCCACCGCCCCTCCGGGCGGGAGGCCTACCCCGGGGACGTGTTCTACCTCCATTCCCGGCTCCTGGAGCGGGCCGCCCGGCTGACGGAGGAGGCCGGGGGCGGCAGCGTCACCGCCCTGCCCATCATCGAGACCCAGATGGGGGATATCTCCGCCTACATCCCCACCAACGTGATCTCCATCACGGACGGGCAGATCTTCCTGGAAACGGACCTGTTCAACGCCGGGCAGCGGCCTGCGGTGAACGTGGGCCTCTCCGTCTCCCGGGTGGGCTCCGCCGCCCAGACTCCCTTGATGAAGCAGGTCTCCTCCCGGCTGCGCATGGATCTGGCCCAGTACCGGGAGCTCAGCACCTTCGCCCAGTTCGGCTCCGACCTGGATGACGGCACCCGCGCCGTCCTCTCCGCCGGAGAGCGGATGATGGCCGCCCTGTGTCAGCGGCGGTACGCCCCCCTGCCGGACTGGAAGCAGGCCCTGCTGATCCTGGCGGTATCCGAAGGCTTCGCCGCCGGGGAGAGCAAGGAGACCATGGAGGAATTCGAGGCGGACCTGTATGCCTGGATGGAGACCTGCCGCCCGGAGATCGCCCAACGGCTGATGACCGGCGCGAAGCTCAGCGGAGAGGAGCTGACCCGGGTGAAGGAGGCCCTGGAGCAGTTCATCCGGGAGGGCAGACATGGCGACGCTGACTGACCTGAAGAAGCGCCTGCGGGGCGTGAAGACCATCTGTCAGCTGGCGGGGGCCATGCGCACCGTGTCCTCCGCCAAGCTCTCCCGGCTCAGCGCCGTGAACGCGGCCTTCCTGCCCTATGCCCGGGGCTGCCGGGCGCTGCTGGAGGCCTCCGGCGCCATCCTTCCCCCGGGGGAGGGGGCGGATCGGACCCTGGTGATCCTCCTGTCCGGCAACCGGGGCCTCTGCGGCAGCTACCATAACGACCTGTTTGCCTTCTTCCGCTCCCTGGCGGAGCCGGAGGAGCAGACGTATATCGCCTGCGGCAAAATGGCCGCCGCCTACTGCCGGGAGAAGGGGTATCCCCTGCTGGAGGCCTTCCCCGTCTCCGATGTTCCCCTGTATGCCGAGGCGGAGGCCCTGGCGGACCGGATCCTGGCCCTGTATTCCGGCGGCGGGATCGGCCGGGTCCTCTTCGTCTGGGGCGAAGGGGTGAACGCCCTGCGGCAGGAGCCCCGGCAGCTGGAGCTGCTCCCCGGGGAGAGGGGCGGCGGAACGGGCGACGTCCTGTGGATCCCGGACCGGGATACGGCGGCGGCGGGACTGGTGGAATTCTGCCTCCGGGCGCAGATCTATTCCCTGCTGCTCCGGGGCGCGACGGGGGTTCAGGGGGCCACCCTGGTTTCCATGCGCTCCGCCTATGACAACGGGAAAAAATCCGCCGCGGCCCTGGAGACGGCCATCAACCGCCAGCGCCAGACCCAGGTGACCTCCGGCGTCATCGAAACATCATCCGGCTTCGGGCCGTGGAGGGAGGGATAAGCATGTCTGCGGGAGAAAAGGGCCTCATCACCCGGATCATCGGTCCCGTGGTGGACGTGACCTTCCCGGATCCCGGGGAGACGCCGGAGCTCTTCAATGCCCTGGAGGTGGATACCGACAGCGGCAAGCTGGTACTGGAGACCCTGCAGCAGCTGGGGGACGGCGTGGTCCGCTGCATCTCCATGCATGCGACGGACGGCCTTTCCCGGGGAATGTTCGCCCGGGATACCGGGGAATGCATCACCATCCCCGTGGGGGAAAGGACCCTGGGGCGGATGCTCAACGTCTCGGGGGATCCCATCGACTGGGGGGAAGACCTCTCCCACGTACCCCGCAGCCCCATCCACCGGAATGCCCCGCCCTTTACGGAGATCGTCCCCGGGGGCGAGCTGCTGGAGACGGGGATCAAGGTCATCGACCTCATGACCCCGTACACCAAGGGCGGCAAGATCGGCCTCTTCGGCGGCGCGGGGGTGGGCAAGACCGTCCTCATCATGGAGCTCATCCGGAATATCGCCTTCGAGCATGACGGCTACTCCGTCTTCGCCGGAGTCGGGGAGCGCTCCCGGGAGGGGAACGACCTGTGGCAGGAGATGAAGCAGTCCGGGGTGCTGAACAAGACCGCCCTGGTCTTCGGGCAGATGAACGAGCCCGCGGGCGCCCGGCTCCGGGTCCCCCTCTCCGGCCTGACCCTGGCGGAGTATTTCCGGGATACCGCCCATAAGGACGTGCTCCTGTTCATCGACAATATGTTCCGCTTCACCCAGGCGGGCTCGGAGGTCTCCGCCCTGCTGGGGAGGATGCCCTCTGCCGTGGGCTATCAGCCCACCCTGGCCTCGGAGATGGGCCAGCTCCAGGAGCGCATCGTCAGCACGGTAAACGGCTCCATCACCTCCGTCCAGGCCATCTATGTTCCGGCGGATGACCTGACGGACCCGGCCCCCGCCACCACCTTCTCCCATCTGGACGCCACCACCGTTCTCTCCCGCTCCATCGTGGAGCAGGGCATCTACCCCGCCGTCAGCCCCCTGGAATCCAGCTCCCGGATGCTCTCCCCGGATATCGTGGGAGACCGGCATTACCGGGTCGCCCGGGAGGTGCAGCGCATCCTCCAGCGGTACAGCGAGCTGCATGATATCATCGCCATCCTGGGGATGGACGAGCTCTCCCCGGAGGATAAGCTCACGGTGCACCGGGCCCGGAAGATCCAGCGCTTCATGAGCCAGCCCTTCCATGTGGCGGAGGGCTTCACCGGCATTCCCGGCCGCTTCGTCCGGGTGGAGGATACCGTCAAGGGCTTCGAGGCCATCCTGGGCGGGGACTGCGATTCCCTGCCGGAGCAGGCCTTCCTGATGCACGGGACCATCGAAGAGGTGTTCGCCGCCGGGAAGGAGCAGGGCTGATGGGCGAAGGGCTGCGTTTCCGCCTCCTCACCCCGGCGGGGGAGGTCTTCTCCTGCCTCTGCGACGCTGTGGATCTCACGGCGAAGGACGACGCCTCCGGCCGTGGAGGCGGCAGCCTGGGCGTCCGCCGGGGCCATCTTCCCGCCGTGGCCGCCCTGGAGGAGGGCGGCAGCCTGCGCTGCGTTTCCGGCGGGAAAACGGTCTTCTCCTGCCGGATCCGGGGCGGCTTTGCCCGCATTGGCCGGGAAGAGGTGGAGGTGCTCGCCCCGGAGGCTTCGGAAATCCGTCGGGAAGTGGAATAAGACGGGAGTTATCCACATTTCCACAAGGGGTTTTCCACACCCTCTGCTCCGATCCGTTCCGGTCGCTTCGCTCCCTTCCCTTCCGATCCGTTTTTTTCTTTTTTCTTCTCTTCTATTCGGTACGGCCGTGACGGTCGTGACGGCGGTTACGGTCGTGACGGCGGTGACGGCCGTTTTCCATCCTTTGCTTCCCGCCGCGCCTTTCCGGGTTATCCACAAAACCATCCCCAATCCTTCCACAATCTTTCCCCCTCTGTTCTGCTGCTTTCCCCTCCGCTCCGTTCCTTTCCGTTTTATTTTTCTTTTTTATTCTGTTCTATTTGGTACCGTGGTGACGGCCGTGACGGCGGTGACGGCGGTTACGGTCGTGATAGAAAACCGGCTCCCGGGGTCATCCCGGGAGCCGGTCGTATTTATCCGCTTATCTGGAAGACGGCGTCCAGAGGTCGTCGCTGGTGGCCAGGCCCCATTTCTCGAACATATCGTTGTAGAACTTGGGCCGGGGATAATCCGAGTGGAGCTCATAGGCCAGCTGCTTATAGCTGAACCCGGCCTTGATGAGCTGGCGGGCGGACTCGATGAATACCTCCAGGTTCTTTCCCGTGAGGGTGAAGATCATCTCGTTCTCCCCCACCAGGCCCCGCTCATATTCCCCGGCGTCCGGCATGGAGAGGTTGTAGTCCATGGCGCCGTTCAGCACGGGCACCAGGGCGGCGCCGCAGCTATCGCAGGTATCCAGGCAGGCCTGGGTGATCCGGCCGCTGTGCCACTTGGCGGCCATGAGGAGCTGGCGCAGCTGGGAGGGGTCGCAGTAGATCATGACGGCCTGGGGCTCGAAGGAGCAGCTCTCCAGGGGGGCGATGACCATACCGTCCCGCTTCTTATCCTCGTCGATATAGGGATACTCCTCCACGAAATGCTTGTAGCTCAGCTCCCGGTCCCGGATGAAGTAGCCGCTGCCCACGAAGCGCTTATCCTGCTCATCCAGATCCCGCAGGCGGAAGTTGATCACGGGCCAGAGGCACCAGTGATCCTCCGGGAAGATGGCCTGGGCCTTCCGGGTGCGGCGGACATAGGACAGGGTCTGACACAGAGCATAGTGCTTCCCCTGGGCGGAGGGCTGGACGCAGTCCTCTGGGACCTCGTCCCGGTTCACCAGGCGGATGGCCATGGGGGCGTTCTTCAGGCAGTAGATGCTTTCCAGCTCCCTGCCGATCTCATGGATCTGTTCCAAAGTCAGCATGGTTCTTCCCTCCTCTATCGAAATCCTTACTGTACCGTCTCATGGTAGGCCGTCTGCAGGGCGTAGTCCGAGAGCTCCTGGCCGATGCCGGGGTCATCCGGAATGAGGAAATCCCCGTTCACCGCGGCCATGTCCACCTTCCCCAGCTCCCGGGTGAACAGGAATTTGTTGATCACGTGGTTCTCATGGATCTGGAAGTTGGGGATAGCCGCCTCCACCTGGAGGGCGGCAGCCAGGCTGATGGGACTGCCGCAGACATGGATCTGCACCGAGGCGTCGAAGATATGGGCCAGGTCGCAGATCTTCTTGCATTCCGTAATGCCGCCGCAGTTGGCGATCTCCGGCTGCACCACCTGGATGGAATCGTCCTGCAGGAAGGGCAGGTAGCGCCAGCGGGTATAGATTCGCTCCCCGTTGGCCATGGGGATGTTCACCTTCCGGGCGCAGTTTTTCGCGGTGTCCGTATTCAGGGGATAGGTCCCCTCCTCGAAATAGTAGATGCCGTATTTCTCAATGGCCTGGGCGTACTGGACGGCGCTGAGGGCGTCCGTATGGCTGTGGCACTCCACGATGATGTCCACCTCCGGCCCCACCGCCTTCCGGGTGGCCTCCAGCCGGGCGCAGGCGGTATCGATCATCTCCCGGGGGACGATCCCCCGCATGGTATCGTGCTCCCGCATCCGGCCGTCCGGCCCGACGCAGGTGAAATCCGTCTTTATGGCGGTGTACCCCTCCTTCAGGGCGCACTCCGCCTCCCGGGCGTAATCCTCCGGCGTCACGGCGATGCGCAGGCCCCTGGCCTCGTCCTCCGGCCAGCCCAGCTGGAGCTGGCTGGCGTAAGCCCGGACCTTATCCCGCTGCTTGCCGCCGATGAGCTGGTAGCAGGGCACCCCGAAGGCCTTGCCCTTGATATCCATCAGGGCGATATCCAGGGCGCTCATGGCGGAGTAGAAGATGGGCCCGCCGCTCTGGCCCCAGAAGGTATCCATGAACATCCGCTCCCAGAGCCACTCCGTCCGCAGGGGGTCCTGGCCCAGGAGCAGAGGGGCCAGCTCCTTGATCATATGGAAGCCCGCCATGGAGCCCTTGCCATAGGACACCGCGGCTTCCCCGTAGCCATAGATCTCCGTATCCGTATTGATCCGGCAGACGACGCCCCGCATGGCCTGGGGCATATACCGGGGCTTGAGGGCAAAGACGTCGATGCTGGTGATCTTCATGCCGCCGATCCTCCTTATTCCACCACGGTGCGGATGGCCTTCTCCATGGCCTCCGGCGCCCATTCGTTCCCCAGGCCGGGAAGCTCCGGGACCTTGATGCGCCCCTTCACGGGCTGGTAATCCATGGTGCACAGGGCCTTGTTGTAATCATGCAGGAAGCAGAGATGGTGCTCATGGATGATGAAGTTGGGGATGGCGGTCTCCAGATGGAGGGCGACGGTGGAGCTGATGGGACTGCCGCAGGCATGGGCCTGGATCATCACGTCGTAGATGTGGGCCAGGTCGCAGATCTTCTTCGCCTCCGTCAGTCCGCCGCAGGTGCCGATATCCGGCTGGGCGATCTGGAGGGCCATATTCTCGAAATAGGGCGCGTACTGCCAGCGGGAGAAGATCCGCTCCCCGTTGGCCAGGGGGATATTGATATGCTCGCAGATGAACCGGGAGGTCTTCACATTGGGAGAGTTGGGCTCCTCGAAATACAGGATGCGGTATTTCTCCGCCATCTGCGCCACCTGGATGGCGGAAAGGGCGTCCAGGTTGGAGTGGTTCTCGATGATAATGTCCACATCCTCCCCCGCAGCCTCCCGCACCGCAGCCAGACGGTCCTCGAAGGTCCTGAGCACATGGGGAGTCAGCAGGCCCTTCCGCTCCTCATAGGTATAGGACTTGCCGTTTTCGTCGAAGCAGAGGAAGTCCACCTTCACGGCGTCATACCCCTCCTCCACCACCTTGCGGGTGATCTCGGCATACTCCTCAACGGTCTTCTTCACCTCGTGCACAGGTCCGAAGCCCTGGTGGATCTGGCTGGCATAGCAGCGGAGGTCCTCCCGGAACTTCCCCCCCAGCAGCCGGTAGATGGGCTGACCCAGAGCCTTGCCCTTGATGTCCCACAGGGCTACATCGATGGCGGAGATGCCCGCATACACCACTGGCCCCCCCGCCTGGCCCCAGAAGGTGGTGCGGTAAAGCTTATGCCAGACGACCTCATTTTCCATCGGATCCATGCCGATGACCAGCCTGGCCAGGTCCTTCACCATGCCGAAGGCCGCGGAGGCCCCTACGCCGTAAGAGAGGGCGGCTTCCCCGTCCCCATAGATCCCCTCGTCCGTATGGACCCGGCAGCCGATGACCCGGAAAAAGGGTTTCCCTTCGCAGATAAATTCCATGACCTCAACCTTTGTGATCTTCATACCCTGCCTCCTTATCCAACACGTTGTTTCTTTTATTGTACCCGACAGGGTGCCGGAGCGTCAATGAAAAAAAGTCCGCCGGGGCAGAGTGCTTGACATTGCTTTCGTTAAGCTTTAGAATCGAAACCAGGAAAAACCATATAGAATCGGAGGGTTAAAGGTATGTTTTTCACAAAGTTCGATCCCCTGACCAAGGAATACGTGGAGGAGAAAATCGGCGCGGCTCCCGCCGCCGCCGGGAAGAGCTGCCCCTGCCTGGCGGGCATGAAGTTCGCCGTGAAGCTGGAGGGGGAATTCGCCCCCAAGACCCTGAAGTACGAGATCAAGGACGAGAAGACCCTGAAGGTGAAGGAGGGGAACAAGAGCTGGAGCGTTTCCTATGCGGCCATCTCCCAGGGCCCCATCACCATCCTCACCCATCTGATCCCCGGCACGGACCGGGGCTGGCACCTGGTGATCGACAAGCGCACCTGGGCCGTCACCGCCTTTGAGACCTGGTTCGGCATCAGCGTACCCGTGGGCGGCAGCCTGTACGGAGACCGGAAGCCGGATCATTTCCGGGATATTCCCCGGGAGGTGCAGCGGCAGTACTACTTCGGCTGGATCGACAAGGGGGACAACAAAAAGCCCGAGAAGCTCCATACCACCACCAACCGGATCGAGGGCCGCGGCCTGCACTGGACCTTCGATACCGGCTATGAGATCCTCACCTTCAACCCCAGCGTCTGCTGCACCACCTTCACGGAGCTGGGCGCCGAGATGGGCGGCATCACCATGACGAACCCGGCGGACTACATCCGCATCGACGACGAGAACTATGTCTACGCCCGCTGGGAGGTGGAATTCTCCGGCAAAATGTGGATCGAGGTCATGAACTTCTTCGATTTCACCGCCGCCGGGGTGGAGATGGGCTTCGAGGCGGACAACTCCCTCACCTATCGCCTGCACCGGGCCGAGCTGGAGCGCACCGGGGACGTGGCCCATCTGGAGCAGATCACGGAATATGGGGACAAGGAGCGTCCCATGGCCTTCATGAACAGCCGGAAGGGCGGGCGCTACTCCTACCGCCCCGCGGATATCGATATCCCCATGACCCGGGAGGAGGCCCTGCAGCACGCCGCGGAGAAGCAGAATATCCTCAACGGCGAGGCGAATATCATGAACGCCTTCAATACCATGCCCCTCTGCGCCGACCTGGCGGGCAAGAAGTTCAAGGTCTGGAACGATAAGGAGAAGTACGCCCAGGCCCCCTGGAGCGGGGACAAGGGCAAGGCCTGGGAATATCAGATCATCGACGGCAATACGCTGAAATGGCGGCATGGCGGCCGGAACTGGCAGGAGGAGCAATACGCCTGCTTCCAGCCGGACAAGGACCTGTATTTCTTCGCCCATATGCTTACCGGCGATCCGGACTGGTCCATGGTCGGGCAGATCGTCGATTTCCGGAACGGCCTCACCACCACCGTCAAGACCGGCATCGGCAACTGGCACAGCGAATGGGAGGCCGGAGCCAACGTGCTCTTCGGCACCCTGGAATACGGGGACATCCAGCCCCCCTTCGCCAGAAGGCATCACTTCACGGACGAGCTGGTGGGCGAGAGCTTCGCCTATTCCTACAGCGGCAGCATGAACTCCATCCATGTATACTCCTCCCCTGAGAGCTACTCCTGGACCATCTTCTCCGGGGATAACAGCGGCGGCGCCACCTGGTCCAGCCCCTGCTTCTACATCAAGCTCCGGCCGGACGTGTACCTCTTCCAGTGGGTGGAGGAAAACTGCAACGGCAGCCAGGGCCTGCTGGTCATCAACCGGAAGATCCAGCATGACGGCGGCTTCTTCTACGGCGTGAGCCACAACGGCATCCAGCTGAACATCACCGGCGCCTTCATGCGGGAGCTGGGGAAATACAAGATCAAGAAGTATTTCGACCATTACAAGAAATAAATCATTCCCCTTTTGGCCGCCCGGCATCCACCGGGCGGCCTTCAGATTGCAGACAAAATGCCAAAGCCTCGCAGAGTTCGCGCCCGCAGACGCGAATGGAATCAGAATACATTCTGAATTTTTTCACAATGAAGCCTAACCGGTTCCCTCTTTACAGCATTATCCATATGGAAGCTTCCAGAACAGGGAAAGGAATTCAAAGATGACGGGCGGAATCAATGATGAGCAGATTGGGCGGATGTCAAAGACGATCTTTCGTTTCTGCCTGTCCAGGACAGGCTCATACCATGACGCCGAGGATCTGGCACAGGATATTCTGCTTGTTGCCTTCAAGACCACCAATCATTTTGAAAGCGAAAAAGCTTTCAACGCGTTTGTCTGGAAAACAGCCGGCAATATCCTGAAAAGCTGGTACCGCAGGCAATCCGGGCAGCACACGGAGAAACTGGACGAAGATATGCCAGATCATCGGTATGAGGAACTGGAAGAACAGGCTCAGGATCATGAACAACTTTGCCGGATTCTCAGCAGCCTCGCAAGGCTTTCCTCCGATTACCGGCGTGTTACGGTGGCCTTTTATATTAACGGACGATCTGTCCGTGAAATCGCTGAACGCTTTTCCCTGTCCGAAAGCATGGTGAAATACCTACTGTTTCAGTCAAGAAAACGTATCAGGGAGGGAATCAATATGGAAATGGAATCTGTCAGGCTGAGCTACGATCCTGTGGATCTGACGCTGATTTTCTGGGGTGGAAAATGCGTATATTATGATATTTTCCATGAAAACAGGCTGCACCAAAACATTGTGATGGCGTGCTATTACGACAGGCTGACCGAGGAGCAGATGAGCCTTCAACTGGGCGTACCCACTGCATACCTCGAGGATGAGCTGAAAAAGCTCCTGGAGTATGACTTGCTGATAAAGAAAGGCCTGGCATACCAGAGCAATATTGTTATCATTACCGGAAAGGAACTGGAAGCCATCGATCAGTATAACAGGACCGGTCTGGAAAAAACCGCCACCGCAATCCGTGCATTCGCCGAAGAATATATGGACGAACTGCGTGCGCTTGGGTTTTACGGCAGTGACATGCCGATGAATTCACTCAGGTGGATGCTGATCTCGCTGATTCTCCGTCAGGCTTATATCGACCTTCTGCAACGCGAGGTGACGCTGGATTATCCGACAGACTGCTTCGGCGATCGCTGCTTCCGCTTCCTGATGGAACTGCCAAAGAACGACCCGTACTTCATGAGCATTTCCGCACAGGGTTCCGAGGACGGGACTATCTTTCTTTGGGACGTGCCGCTGAACGGGGAAGCACTGCATCCGGTGATCAGCCCGGTACGGGCGAATATGCTCATCTCCCTTCCGGATTCACAACCGGTTACAGACAGCGAAAAGCTCATATGCTCTGAACTGCTGGAATTGGGTCTGGCCAGGAAGGAGAGCGAAAGTATCTTACCGGCGTTCCCGTACCTGAATGCGGTACAAAGCAGTGCTCTGAACAGCCGGATCCTACCGATAGCCCGGAAAATCTGCGAAGGTGCCATAAACAGAATTGACGGGATCTCCCGGATCATGAAAGAGTATGTTCCGGAACACTTGGCCGATTACGCCGTGAAGCTTCCCGCGCTGATCCAGATGAAAGAGGCTGAGGCCATTATGCGCATTCTCTGTGAAAGTGGCTGGCTTCTTCCCATGAAGGACTGCCTGGCAACTACCGTGATGATGAAGAACAAATAGGACATCCACGTTGGAACGAAAACTCGGAAGTTAATCGCATATATTCAAGTTTTATTTATCCCAATACAACATGTCCTTTAGGTTCAATATTGAATCAAAACAGGGACTCGGCCAAGATTGGCTGACTCCCTGTTGCTCATTATGATGTGCTTCTCGGTGAAAATAGTACTTGACAAATCCCTTGCCATTTTGGGCCGGAATTCATTTCTGGGCCACAATACTGCTCACGGAGCGAACTGTGCGAGGTCGTCGTCGCAAGGCTCATTGCTCCGCTTCGCCCTGAAGGGGCAAAGCTCCGATATTCGCCTGCTCCTCCTCTCCAAAATGAAAGCTGGCTTTCATTTTGGATCAGGAAGAAGGTAATGAGCGGGTGGAGATCCATGCTTTCCCAAAGCGGCGGCTTTGGGAAAAGAGGAGTAGCCGCAAGCAATATGCAGTTTTCGCGGCTCTTACGCAAACCGCGGAAACGGAATGAGCGCAGCGTGCTTCGACGAAGTGCGGGTAGCGGAGCGCAAGCCAAATCGACCGGGAGCCCAATGAAGTGGGTCCCGGTCGAAGCGTGTCGACTTTGTCGATACGCTCAGGCCGCCGGGCGGCCTTTGCTGTACATTGGAAGCGAAGTATGGTATACTGCAGAAAAAGCAAATCGAAAGGGCGTGGAAGCATGATCGAGTATACCCGTGTATCCCGGTACTACCCCAGCTGCGACGGCACGAAGCTGGCGGTGGACCTGTACCTTCCCGTGACGGAGCGGCGGGTGCCCGTGCTGGCAGAGTGCGGCTATGAGGACCGCCGCCGCAGCTTCGAGGGCCGGAAGCCCGTGCTGGAGCGGTTTTTGGAGGCTGGGTATGCCCTGGCCTTCATCGAGCCCCGGGGCTTCGGAGCCAGCTACGGGGTGAGCGAGGGCTTCTTCTCCCCCCGGGATGCGGAGGATCTGGCCGCCATCGTGGACGCCATTACCCTGGAGCCCTGGTGCAGCGGGAAGGCCGGTTCCTTCGGCGGCTCAAACAAGGGCCAGAGCCAGCAGCTTATGCTCACCCGGCAGCCCAAGCGCCTCTTTGCCGCCGCCCCCTGCGACTGCAATCCGGATTTCTATTACCAGAATTTTACGAACGGGGCCTCCTCCCTTCCCCGGCGGCCGGGCCACCATGCCTCCGCTGAGGAGATCGGCACCCCGGTGGACGAGGATCCGGCGCCGGAGTATCCCCTGGCCCACGAAGCCCTGGCGTGCCACCGGATGAACCTGGGCTTCCTGGAGCAGCATGTACCCAACATGTTCCGGGATCAGGTCAATCCCCGCATCGGCTATGCCCCCAATCTGGAGATCCCCGCCTGGTCGTACATGGACAGGATCCGCCACGGCCATGTAAAGGTGTACCAGAACGCCGCCTGGTTCGACCCCGGCTGCACCGGGGAGATCTTCGGCTGGAAGAGCTGGGGCGGCAAGCTGCTCCTGGGACCCTGGCGGCACTGCGAGATCTACCGGGGCGGCAGCGACCTGCCCGCCGGCGGCTTCGACTGGGTCGCGGAGCACATCCGCTTCTTCGACCCCATCCTGAAGGGGCAGGATAACGGCTCCCAGGACGAGCCCCCCATCCTGTATTACACCCAGGGAGCGAAGGAAGGGGAGGAATGGCGCTATGCCGCGGACCTGCCCCTGGATACCCAGACCCAGCCGGATCTGTACCTTACCCCCGAGGGGGGACTGACGGAGGAGGAAGCCCCGTCGGGCAAACGGGACTATACCGTCCGGAACGACCTGACCTTGTACCCCGGCTTCGGGAAGCTGGACCGGCGCATCACCGCCGACATGGGGGAATTTGAGGGCAAAAGCCTGTGCTTCACCCTGCCGCCCCTGGAAAAGGACCTGGAGCTCACGGGCATCCCGGTGCTGAATCTCTGGGTCACCTCCACCCATACGGACGGGAACTTCATCGCCGCCCTGGACGAGGTCCTGCCGGACGGCTCCAGCCGCTTCATCACCGAGGGGGCCATGCGGGCCAGCCACGCCAAAATGCACCCCGGCACCATCCGGGACGCCTTCGGGGTCCCCTACCACCGGGGCTTTGCGGCGGACGCCGTCAGTCTGAGCCCGGATAAGCCCACCCTGCTGGCCTTCAACCTGGAGGCGGTCTCCCGGATCGTGAAGAAGGGCAGCCGGCTCCGCATCGCCCTGAGCTGCGGCGGCAGCGGCTACGACCAGCCCGAGGGCTTCCCGGCGGAGATGCCTACGGTCACGGTACACACCGGCGGCCCCTATGCTTCCTTCCTCCGTCTGCCGGTGATCGCCCCCAACGTGACGAAGTTCACCGGAACCCTCACCCTGAACGGGCGGCCGGAGAACGCCAGCGTGTACGCCTTCAAGCGCAGCATCTACATCGAGCGCGGCGGCAGGCGCTGGCGGAAATTCGACTGCCTCCAGGTCTGCCCCGAGGGGGACCAGCTGCGCTTCGTCACCCGGGCCTTCACCGCCGTGCGCCGTCCCATCGCGGGGGGCATGGCCCTGACCATCGCGGTGCCCGGCCTGGCCTTCACCGGCAGCGGCAGGCTTCCGGATACGGGGACCCTGGGGGAGACAACCTGGGAGATCAAGCGGTGCATGCCCGGCTTCCCCGGCCCCAGGCTCCCCAAGACCACCTACCGGAACCTGTACGTGGCTACGGTGCCCGTTTCCAAGGAGGCCCCCGGCTCCTCCAATCCCCAGCCCAGGCATACCCTGGACCTGCTGGTGGACGTGATCCTGCCGGAGACCGGCAAGGCCCCCTACCCCTGCTGCGTATATATCCACGGCTTCGGCGGCTCCAACCATGATTTTGAGGCCAACGCGCCGGACTTTCTGGAGCGGGGCGTCGCCGTCGCCTCCATCGACTACCGCCTGCCCCCTCCCACCCCCTGGCCCGCCTGCGGCTGGGACGCCAAGGCCTGTATCCGCTACCTGAAGGTCCATGCCGCCGAGCTGGGGCTGGATCCCGCCCGCTTCGCCGTCCTGGGCGGCTCCATGGGGGGGCACCTCACCAGCATGATCGCCGCCTGCAACGGCAGCCGGGAGGACGAGGGGGAGATCGGCGGCTGCCTGGAAGCGGACAGCAGCGTCAGGGCCGCCTGCGCCTCCTTCCCCTTTACGGATTTCTTCGGCATGGGGGATGACTGCGCCGCCGTCTGGCCCCTCCAGGCGGATCGGGTGGCCCGGTGCGACGGGCCCTACGCCCCTCTGGCCTCCATGCTGGACTATGTGGGTCCCGGCAAGGGCATGGCGGACGTGAAACTCCATCTCCACGACCCGGATCCCAAGTACGTCGCCCTGCGGGAGAAGGCCCGGGATGCCAGCCCCGTCTGCCATGTGAGTGCCAAAAGCGCCCCCACGGCGCTGGTCCACGGCATCTTCGAGTGCGGCATCCAGGTCCCCATGGGCCAGAGCCTCCGCTTCTTCGAGGCCCTCACCCGGGCGGGGGTCAAAAGCCTGCTGCTGTGCAACAACAACGGCATCTACGGAGCGGATCCGGAGGTCCGCCGGGCGGTGGTGGATTTCATCGTGTCCCGGATATGAAGGGATATACAATGAGATCGGGGGGGGGG
>JBGUZS010000212.1:0-2361 GCA_045223835.1 Oscillospiraceae bacterium
GATAGTCGTAGACGGCCCCGGGATACTCCGGGGTCACCACGATGCACTCCCCCCGCTTTGCGGTGATGGTGCGGGCATAGTTGAGAACAGCGTTCGCCACCCCGTCGATCACGGGGGGGAAGCTGTCGTTCATCAGACAAACTTTCATCATGCTCTGATTATACCACGAAAGGCGGAAACAAAAAAGATGCTTTTTCCTTCCCCTGCAGAGGCTTTACCCCCGCGCCGGGAGGGTGTATACTGACCCCAGCACAGAGAAGGGAGAGGAAAGCATGATCCTGCCGAAAATCAGCCGCAGGGCGGCCCTGCTTCTGGGCAAAGCCGCCGGGGCGGCGATCTTCGCCCTGGTGGGCGGCGCCGCAGCCTGGCTGCTGGACCGGGAACGGAGAGCCATCCAGGCGGAGGCGATCCGCCGATCGGAGGAGGCCGAGGGCCTGCCGGAGGGGGAAGCGGCTTCCGCCGGAGAGGAGGACGGAGCCGAGGATGAAGCCTGAGCTCCAGATCTCCCTGGGCTCCAACCTGGTGCGGAATTATCCGGAGGCGGTGGAGGCCTTCGGAGGCGTTCCCCTGGCCGCCTATCTGCCTGAGCCCCGGCCGGAGCGCTGCGCCGGTCTGATCCTCACCGGAGGCGAGGACGTGGATCCCGCCTTCTACGGGCAGGAAAACCGGGCCTGCTTCGGCCTGGATCCGGAGCGGGACCGGGGAGAATTCCGCCTCATCGAAGCCTATCTCCGGGCGGGAAAGCCCATCCTTGGCATCTGCCGGGGACACCAGGTGCTGAATGTGTTCTTCGGCGGGAGCCTGACGCAGCATCTGCCCACGGCGGAGACCCATATGCCCGCCCTGGAGGGGGACCGGGTCCACGGGACCCGGGCTGAGGCCGGCTCCTTCCCCGCCCTGCTGTATGGCGAGGCCTTCCCGGTGAACAGCGCCCACCACCAGGGGATCCTCCGCCTGGCCCCGGAGCTGGAGGCGGTCCAGCGGGCGGAGGACGGGGTGATCGAAGCCTGCCGCCATACCCGGTATCCGGTGTACAGTGTCCAATGGCACCCGGAGCGGATGTGCCTCTCCCGGTCCAGACCGGATACGGTGGACGGCGGAGCGCTGTTCCGATGGTTCATCCGCCTCTGCGAAAAAAGCGAATAAAAAACCTTGACCCGGACCCAATGCACTGGATCCGGGCCGATTCGTTTACAGCTGAAGGCTGCATTGGTACACCAGTCCCCGCTTGAAGCTGGGCTCCGGCTTCAGCCGCTTGAACTCCGGAGCAAAGCCCGACGCCCTCGCCGCCACCTCCAGGTGGGCCAGGGCTGCGCCGCAGTCCACGCACTGATGGAACTCCGTCACCGGGTTCGCCAGCAGGGATTTTCTCCGAAACAGGTGCAGCCGCCGCCGGTCATCGGAGACAAAGGCCCAGGGCTGCCGGTTGAAGGAGGAGGGGGCGAGCCTGGCCGCCTCCAGGATGGGGGCATATTCCGGGGTCCGGTTGAAGATGACCTTCTCCGCTTCCTTTCGTTCCGCCGGTTCTCCGGGAGAGCGGAAGGCGTCCTCCCCATAGCCCATGGCGATGCAGGTCACATAGGGCAGGCTGCCGCGGAAGTCCTCGTTGGGGTCCACCTGGGCGCTTCCCTGCCAGCAGGTGGCAACGCCCCGGGCGGTGAGCCAGAGCACCGCCAGCTCCCCCAGATACCCGCAGTTCTGCAGGCTGAAATTCTTCCGCTCCGCCCGGAGCACCAGATACTGGGGCGCCCGAACCGCCGGGGCGGTGCTGCAGATGCGGACCATATCCAGGTAAGGCAGGGTATCGAAATTCCAGTCGATCTCCTCCGCCGGCGCTTCCAGCGCCGAGAGGAAGTCCACCAGACCGTCCATATCCTCCGTCCGCAGATCCTCTTCCCGGAATTTCTGGCAGCTCTTCCGGCGGCTTATGCTTTCGTACAGTTCTTCGTTCATTCCGCGGCCGCGCCCTCTTCCGAAGCCCCGGGCTCCTGTCCCTCCGCCGGAGCAGGCTCCTGCAGAATGCCGATGCGGGCGGAACCGGCTTCCATGGCGCCGGATGCCTCCCGAAGGGAGTTCACCAGCTGGCCGGCCTGCTGCTCCAGAAGCTCCGCCTGGAAGCCCAGCTCCCGGGAGATGCGGGAAAACTCGCCCCTGAACCGGCGGAGCAGCTCCTCCCGCTCCTGCCGCACCCGGGCGGCCTGGCCCTCCGCCTCCCGCACCAGCGCTTCCGCCTTGCCGGCGGCGCTCTGCTCGATCTCCACGGCCCTGCGGCTGGCGTTCAGCTCCAGCTTCAGCACCCGCTCCTTCACCAGGGCATATTCCTCCGCCTGCTCCGTGGCCGCGCGGAATTCCGTTTTCGAC
>JBGUZS010000213.1:0-2414 GCA_045223835.1 Oscillospiraceae bacterium
CCCGCCCCCCCCCCCCCCCCCGCTCTTCATATTTCAGACTGTCAGTCCTTCAGCCCCTGCTGCTCCCGCTCCCGGTAGGCGTCCTTCCGGGACAGATTCAGGCGGCCGCGCTCGTCCACGCCCAGGCACTTGACCCAGGTCATGTCCCCCACGTTCAGCACATCCTCCAGCTTTACGGTGCGCTTGAACTGCAGGTCCTTGATGTGGACCATGCCCTCCTTGCCGGGCACCAGCTCCACAAAGGCGCCGATGGGGATGATCCGGGTGACCTTGCCGTAGTACAGAGCGCCGGTCTCCGGCACGAAGACGATGGCCTCCACCATCTGCATGGCCTTCTTGCAGTTTTCGATATCCAGGGAGGAGAAGTAGACCATGCCGTCCTCCTCCACGTCCACCTTGGCGCCGGACTCGGCCACGATCTTCTGGATGGTCTTGCCGCCGCTGCCGATGACCTCCCGGATCTTGTTCACATCGATGCGCATGCTCAGCATCTTGGGCACGGTGGGGGCCAGCTCCGCCCGAGGCTCGGGGATGACGGGGAGCATGATCTCGTCCAGGATCTGGATCCGGGCCTCCCGGGTGATGTCCAGAGCGCTGCGGATGACCTCGGGAATGAGACCGTCGTTCTTCAGGTCCATCTGGATGGCGGTGATACCGGCCTTGGTGCCGGCTACCTTGAAGTCCATCTCGCCGTGGAAGTCCTCCACGCCCTGAATATCGATAAAGGTGTTCCACTTATCCCCATCGGAGATGAGGCCGCAGGAGATGCCGGCAACCGGAGCCTTGATGGGTACGCCCGCATCCATCAGCGCCAGGGTGGAGCCGCAGACGCTGCCCTGGGAGGTGGAGCCGTTGGAGGAAAGGACCTCGCTCACCACGCGGATGGTGTAGGGGAATTCCTCGGGGCTGGGGATGACGGCGGCCAGGGCCTTCTCCGCCAGGGCGCCATGGCCGATCTCCCGGCGGCTGGCGCTGCGGGAGCCCTTGGCTTCGCCGGTGGAGAAGCCGGGGAAGTTATAATGGTGGATATACCGCTTGGTGGTCTCGGGCCAGATGGTGTCCAGCTTCTGCTGAGCCTCCAGGGTATCCAGGGTGCAGATGGAGAGCACCTGGGTCTGGCCGCGGGTGAAAAGGCCGGAGCCGTGGACCCGGGGGATGAGGCCGACCTCCGCCGCCAGGGGGCGGATCTGGTTCATGGCGCGGCCGTCCACCCGCTTGCCCTGGAGCAGCCATTCCTTCACGACCTTCTTTTGGATCCGGTAGGTGATCTCCTCCCATTGGGCGGTGACCTCGGGATACTCCTCGCCGAACTCGGCGAAAACTTCCTCCGCAACGGCGTTCCACCGTTCCTCCCGGATGTTCTTGTCGTCCGTATCCATGGTGTACTTGGTCTTCTCGTAATACTCCTCCACGATCTTGGCGAAGAGCTCCTCGTTGAAGGAGGTGTGCGCATAGGTGAACTTTGGCTTGCCGATCTCCTCCACCATCCTGTCGATCAGGGCGATGGCGGGCTTGATGACCTCATGGGCCTTCATGATGCCGTCGAACATCACGTCCTCGGGGATCTCGCTGCCCTCGGCCTCGATCATGACGATCTTCTTCGCGGTTGCGGCGATGGTGACGGTCATGCGGGAGGTTTCCTTCTCCTCGGCGGTGGGGTTGAAGAGGTACTTCTCCCCATCCCAGCCCAGGACCACGCCGCCGATGGGCCCGTTCCAGGGCACGTCGGAGATGGCGGTGGCGGCGCTGGCGCCCAGCATGGCGGTGATCTCCGGGGAGCAGTCGGGATCCACGGAGAGCACGGTGCAGGTGATGACCACGTCATTGCGCAGGTCGGAGGGGAAGAGGGGGCGCATGGGGCGGTCGATCATGCGGGAGGCCAGGGTGCCCTTCTCGGAGGGGCGGCCCTCACGGCGCAGAAAGCCGCCGGGGATGCGGCCGGCCGCATAGAGCTTTTCCTCGAAATCCACGTTCAGGGGGAAGTAGTCCACGCCCTCCTTGGGCCGGGGGGAGGCGGTGCAGCACACCAGAACGGTGGTCTCGCCGTACTTGGTGAGCACGGCGGCGTTGCACAGCTCGGCCAGCTTACCCACCTCGAAGGAGAGGGGCCGGCCGGCGTATTCCATTTCATACTTTCTCTGGTTGGGGAATTCTCTGTGGGTAATGATCATTTCGTTTCCTTTCCGCAGACCCGTGCCCTTTAGCACTTGAACCAAAACGAAAACACCGTTTCCGCTTTCGTTCAACTGCTAAAAAAGCCGGTGAACTGCTGTAAAATATAGTCGTCGGTTTGGGAAAAAGGGGCTGTTGCGAAAGCAACAGCCCCCCAGACTGTAGACAAAGGGACAAAAGCCTCGCAGAGTTCGCGCCCGCAGGCGCGAATGAGATGAGATTCATTTTGGGGCGAAATTCAT
>JBGUZS010000214.1:0-6373 GCA_045223835.1 Oscillospiraceae bacterium
CGCCCTGGCGGCGGCCATCGCCTACACCTGGTTCGAGGACGATACCTACGACCATGATTATGTGGAGCGGAAGACCATCGGCATCGAAGAGTTCCGCGCCTATATCATGGGCCAGGAGGACGGCGTGCCCAAGACCTGCGAATGGGCCGCCGAGAAGACCGGCATCCCCGCCCGGCGCATCCGCGCCCTGGCCAAGGAATGGGCCAGCAAGCGCGTCGCCCTGGCCGGCGGCGTCCGGGGCGGCGAAGGCTCCGCCTGCCGTACCGCCTACGGCACCGAGGAAGCCCGCTTCCTCATCGCCCTGTGCGCCATGCAGGGCTTCGGCAAGCCCGGCGTCTCCATCTGGGGCACCACCATGGGCGCGCCGGCGGACTACACCTGGTTCCCCGGCTATGCCGAGCCGGACAGCCAGATGGGCAAGAGCCCCGCGGCGGAGCGGAAGCTCGCCGCAGAGGGCACCATCAAGCAGCGCCTGTACCGCCTGACCTACCCCGAAGCCATCATCGAGGGCCACGGGGACTTCATCGGCGACGGCTTCTGCGGCAAGAGCATCGAGCAGCAGTTCAACCGCAACACCTACCCCATCGAGGGCAAGGTCAAGATGCTGTGGCGGTACGGCGGCTCCTTCATGGGCACCATGACCGAGACCAACCGCTACGTCAAGCTGTATCAGTATGACGGCCCCAACGCCCTGGAGACCGTGGTCAACCAGGACTGCTGGTGGTCCGGCGAGACCCCCTATGCCGACATCATCCTCCCCGCCTGCACCAACCTGGAGCGCAACGACCTGGGCGAATGGAGCGTGGGCGGCGGCTACACCACCCATGCGGAGATCGGCAACAACTGGCGTGTCATCGTCCGGGAAATGAAGTGCGTGGAGCCCGTGGGCGAGAGCAAGTCCGACTATGCCATCTTCTCCCTCATCGCGGAGAAGCTGGGCCAGGGCCAGCTCTATACCGAGGGCAAGACCGAGGACGACTGGGGCGAGGCCTTCTGGAACCTCAGCGAGCTGAGCAAGCGCTGCAGCTGGGAGGAGTTCTGCAAAAAGGGCTACTATATCGTCCCCGTGCCCGAGGATTATGAGGAGCACCCCGCCTTCCGCTGGTACTACGAGGATCGGGACTGCGACACCCAGGACTACCTGAACCCGAAGATCAAGGCCGTGAACAACATGAACAGCATGGAGCCCACCGAGCACTCCAAGGAGCTGGGCACCTACTCCGGCAAGATCGAGTTCGCCTCCGAGGATCTGAAGAAGCTCTCCCCCGATGACGACGAGCGTCCTCCCGTTCCCCACTATATCCCCTCCTGGGAGGGCCACGAGACGGAGCTGTACAAGAAGTATCCGCTCCAGATCATCTCTCCCCATCCCCGCTTCAGCTTCCACACCCACTATGACAAGCACGCCAGCTGGCTGAACGAGATCCCGGTGCACCGGGTCATCAAGGACGGCTACGCCTACTGGCCCGCCCGCATCAACCCCAAGGACGCGGCGGACCGGAACATCAAGAACGGCGATCTGGTGGAGCTGTACAACGACCGCGGCAGCGTCATCTGCATCGCGGACGTGACCTACCGGGTGCCCGTGGGCGTCATGCACTCCTACGGCTGCTCCGCCAAGTACGATCCCCTGGTGCCCGAGGTCGGCGCCACCGACCGCGGCGGCTGCGTGAACATCCTCACCAACAAGCGGATGCTCTCCAAGAACGCCCCGGGCATGGCCCCCAACTCCTGCCTCATCGAAGTCCGCAAGTGGGAAGGCTGAAAAACGAGAATCTGAACAGAAGGAGTGAAATGATCCGTGCGATACGGTTTTGTCTTTAACGTTGAGCGGTGCAACGGCTGCTACTCCTGCTTCCTGGCCTGCAAGGACGAGCATACCGGCAACTGCCATAAGCCCATCTGCGCCCCCACCTGCGAGGGCGTGAACCTGATGAAGCTCAACGAGATCGAGTACGGCACCGGCAGCAAGGTGAAGGTGGACTATGTCAACACCATCTGCCAGCAGTGCGCCAATCCCGCCTGCATGCGGAAGTACCCCGACCAGGTGTACAAGCGTCCCGACGGCATCGTCATCATCGATCCGGAGAAGGCCAAGGGCAACAAGGACATGGTCAACGCCTGCCCCTACGGCGCCATCTTCTGGAACGAGAAGGAGCAGCTTCCCCAGAAATGCACCATGTGCGCCCATATGCTGGACGCCGGGGAAAAGGTCACCCGCTGCAGCGAGTGCTGCCCCAACCAGGCCATCCTCTTCGGCGACCTGGACGATCCCAAGAGCGAGATCAGCCTGTATGTGGCCGAGCACAAGGACGAGCTGGAGCAGCTGAAGCCCCAGCTGGGCCTGGGCCCCGCCCACTACTACCGCCGCCTGCCCAAGCCCTTCATCTGCGGCGAGGTCATCTGCGCCAAGTGCGGAGAGGACATCAAGGGCGCGAAGGTCACCGTCACCTGCAAGGAGACCGGAAAGGTCTTCGTGACCGAGACCGACTTCCTGGGGGACTTTGAGGTCCGCGGCCTGCCCACCAACAAGTTCTTCACCGTGAAGATCGAGAAGGAGGGCTACCAGACCAAGGAGCTGGAATGCCGCACCGCCGCCGCGGTGAACCTGGAAGAGATCTGCCTGGAAAAGAAATAAGCGTCAGAATTCCCGCGCCGGGCTGAGCCCGGTGCGGGTTTTCCCCGCAGCTCCCAAAATCTTATCATTTTGCAGAGGAAGAGACATGAAAGAACTGAGAGAAGTCGTTATCGTAGACGGCTGCCGCACCGCGGTGGGCAGCATGGGCGGCGCCCTGAAGCCCCTCCACGCCCTGGACCTGGCCACCTGCGTGCTCAAGGGCACCCTGGACCGCACCGGCCTGGATCCCAAGGAAGTGGACGAGGTCATCCTGGGCCAGTGCCGCCAGACCTCCGATGAGCCCAATATCGCCCGGGTAGCCGCCCTGAAGGTGGGCATCCCCGAGTCCGTCCCCGCCTATACCGTCATGCGTCAGTGCGCCTCCGGCATGACCGCCGTGCAGAACGGCGCCATGGAGATCATGACCGGCCAGAGCGACGTGGTCCTGGCCGGCGGCACCGAGAGCATGTCCAACGCCGTGTTCTATGTCCGTGACGCCCGCTGGGGCGTGGGCACCGGCAACGTGGAATTTGTGGACGCCCTCACCGAAGGCCAATTCCAGAGCCAGCCCCCCGAGACCTACGGCCGCTACAACATGGGCGCCACCGCCGAGAACATTGCCGAGAGCATGGGCATCACCCGGGAGGAGCAGGATGAGTTCTCCTACCGCAGCCAGAGGCTGGCCATCGAGGCCATCGACGCCGGCCGCTTCAAGGAGGAGATCGTTCCCATCACCGTTCCCCAGGGCCGGAAAAAGCCCCCCATCGTCTTTGATACGGACGAATTCCCCAAGCGGGACACCAGCCTGGAGAAGATGGCGAAGCTGAAGCCCTGCTTCAACATCAAGCATTCCGAGGACGGCAAGCTCTGGAACGACTCCGCTCTCACCGGCACCGTCACCGCCGCCTCCTCTTCCGGCCGGAACGACGGCGCCAGCATCCTCACCCTCATGAGCGCCGAGAAGGCCAAGGAGCTGGGCCTGAAGCCCATTGCCAAGATCATCGGCATGGGCGTTGCGGGCGCCGATCCCAAGATGATGGGTCTCGGCCGGGTGTACGCCGTGCCCAAGGCCCTGAAGGACGCCGGCCTCACCATGGACGATATCCAGCTCATCGAGCTGAACGAAGCCTTCGCCGCCCAGAGCCTGGGCTGCATCAAGGGGCTCCACTGGGAAGACAAGATGGATATCATCAATGTCAACGGCGGCGCCATCGCCCTGGGCCATCCCGTGGGCTCCTCCGGCAGCCGGATCATCATCACCCTGATGTATGAGATGAAGCGCAGGGGCCTGAAGTACGGCCTCGCCACCCTCTGCATCGCGGGCGGCATGGGCCAGGCTACCGTGATCGAAATGTGCGACTGATCTCCGCGTAAGCGGCTGGATTTCAGCAAATAACATTTATAGAAAGGATGTATTTGTTATGGATTTCTCCAAGCTGTTTGACCTGACCGGGAAGAACGCCATGATCGTCGGCGGCGCCGGCGGACTGGGCAAGCTGGTGGCCGAGGCCTTCGCCGTTGCCGGCGCCAAGGTCTGCATCGCCTCCCGCACCGAAGAGAAGCTGAAGGCTGCCTGCGAAGAGCTGGCTGCCAAGACCGGAAAGGAATTCAAGTACTACGTGATGGACGCCGGCGTCGAGGCGCAGGTCGAGGCCGTTGCCAAGCAGGCCAACGCCGACTTCGGCCACATCGACATCCTGGTCAACTCCCAGGGCGTCAACAAGAAGTTCCCCGCGCTGGAGTTCCCCATGGACATTTTCGACTCCGTCATGCATGACGACGTGGCCAGCATCCTCATGACCTGCAAGCACTTCGGCAAGTACATGAAGGAGAACGGCTACGGCAAGATCGTGAACGTCTCCTCCGTGCGCGGCCGCATCGCCACCAAGGGCCCCGGCAACGCCGCCTACTGCGCCGCCAAGGGCGCCGTGGATATGCTGACCAAGCAGCTGGCCTCCGAGTTCGGCCCCTACGGCATCACCGTCAACGCCTTCGGCCCCAACATCATGAAGACCCCCATGATGACCAAGGTCTTTGAGATGCGCGCCAAGGAAGCGGGCATCACCGTGGATCAGTACCTGGCCAACCAGGCTGCCGGCCTGCCCCTGCGGCGGATGTCCGACCCCGATGACTGCGTGGGCACCGCTCTGTTCCTGGCCGCCCCCGCCTCCGACTTCCTCACCGGCAACCTGCTCTACCCCGACGGCGGCCTCACCGCCATCGGCTAAGCCGAAAAAACGCCGGGCGGCCGCATAAGCAGCCGCCCGGCACAGGGGACGCTCTATTCGATGGGGAGCCAGACCTCAAAGTACCCGGCCAGCTGGCCGTTCTCCTCCCGCACGCTGCACACCAGGTTGCCCATGGCCCCGTCGGAAACGGTATAGCCGTTTTTTTCCGCGTAGTCCAGCATGAAGGCCAGGTGCCGGGGACTGAAGGCGTTCTTCCCCACGCTGCGGAAGGCGGAATGGATGCTCCTTCGGCTCACCAGCCGTCTCACCGGGGGCTTGACGGCGACCTCCAGCTCCTCCGCGTATTTCACGCTGAGGGAGAAGCCCCAGGCGAAATCGTCCCCGTCCCCCAGGAGCCCGTCCTGCGGGATCTCAAAATACCGCTGGGTAAAGGGCATATAGTCCAGCCACTGGCGGCTGAGCTTCTGGAGCTCCGGCCGGTTATCGTAATCGTAATTGAAGCGGTTGAGATAACAGATGACCTCGGGGCTGTCCTCCACCCGGCAGATGCCGAGACAATCCTTCACCCGCTGCACTGCGTCCTGATACTGGCGCAGCCGCTCCAGCAGCAGCTCCTGCCGGCGAATGTCCGCAGCCAGCTCATCCCCCTTTTCCTCCAGCAGGGAGCTCAGATCCCCGTGGTAACAGTCCGTTACCATATAGGCCACCTGGGGGATGCCGAAGCCGAAGCGCTTGTACCAGAGGCAGTCGATGAGGAAGTTGATGTCCCAGGTGTCGTAATACCGATAGTCGTTGGTCTTGTCCTTCTGGGGCGTCACCACCCCCTTCTTCTCGTAATACCGGAGAAGGTCCGTGGAAATGCCCAGGATACGGGCCACATCCCCGATCTTATACCGCACGGCAAACCCCTCCCTTGAAAGCGAAGTTTTCTTTTCAGTATAGCAAACATTTTTCGTCAAATCAAATCCACAATTCTGAACAGGAGGAAAAATATCATGGCGTACATGCCCCTTGACAAGTCCAAGCTCTACCTTGAGACCGACAAGATGACCAAGATCTGGGACCTCAGCCAGCCCTGGGGCTGGGACACCCCCCTGTGGCCCTTCCCCGGCGCCCGCTCCGACCTGCAGTTCCCCCGCGGCCAGTACCTGGAGCGCTTCCACAAGCGCACCAACACCTACACCGGCACCCTGCATGCCGCCACCCACTGCGACGCCCCCAACCACACCCTGCATGAGGAAGAGGTCGACCGGGCCCGCTACGGCTACACCCTGGCCGAGATGAAGCTGGAGCATGCCATCGGCACCGGCGTCATCGTCGACCTGACCTGGATGTACGACGAGTTCGAGAAGGCCTTCAACGCCGCCGGCGGCGACCCCGCCAAGATGGGCGAGTTTGCCGAGTACCCCGGCAAGAAGGGTGCCATCTGGCACATCATCACCCCCGAGGACGTGCAGAAGGCTCTGGATAAGGACGGCCTGGAGATCCGCCCCAACGACTTCGTGGTGCTGAACACCGGCTTCCATCGCTTCTGGCGCATCAACAACGACAAGTACTTCAACTACTA
>JBGUZS010000215.1:0-17641 GCA_045223835.1 Oscillospiraceae bacterium
GCTCCGCCCGGGCGCCGGTGCGGATCAGGGTGAGCACCAGCGCCTCCTCCCGGATATGGTAGACCAGCACCCAGCCCGGCTTTACCATGCACTCCCGATACCCGGACATATCGCCGGTGAGGGGACGGTCCCGGTTTTCTCCGGGCAGCTCCTCCCCCGCCGCCAGGGCGGAAATCACCCTATGCAGGGGCCGCATATCCAGCCCGGCTTTTCTGGCCCGCTGATAATCCCGCCTGAACTGGGGCGTGGGCTTGATGGTGTACTTCATACTCTCTGTTTCCTTCGCTTGCCTTGTTTTCGCTGGGAATTCCGGTCAGCGCGGCGGCGTTCCCCATGATTCCCGCCTCTTCATGCGCAGACGAGTCATTGCCCGAAAAAGGGCCGGGCGTCACGCATCCAGGTCCCGGAACAGGGCGTCCGCATCCTCGTAGCCCTTGACCTTCGGATCCGCCCCCCTGGTCGCCGCATACCGCATGGCCGCCGCCGTCTCCTTATTCGGACGATCCCACTTGATTTCAAAGGGGATCCGGCTCTCCCGCACGGCCTGACGGAAAAACACCGTTATGGCGGTGGTCAGATTCATCCCCAGCTCATTGAACAGGGTCTCGGCCTGGGCCTTCAGCTCCGTGTCGATCCGGACGCAGAGATTGGTGGTATTGGACATTGCTCCATCTCCTCCTTTGCATTGCATTATATTATCATTGCAATGTAATTGCAGCTCTTTTTTCGTTTCCTCTTTTGTTTTGCATCCCTCCGGGGAACGTGGTATACTTCTTTTGTGATGAATTCGATCAAAAATCCGGGCTTCAGCGGCGAAACGGCATGCCGCTGGTTCTGCTTCGCCGCTTCCACCCTGTTCCTGCTGGGCTTCGGTCCCGCCGGCTACCGGCAGATCACCGGGGCGAAGCTGGTTTTGTTCTGCGCCGTCTTCGGCAGCTTCCTGGCTGCCCTGGTGATTTGCGCCCTGATGGGCCGCCTGCGTCCGCTTCGGAAACCCGGCCCGGTCCAGATCCTGGTCCTGCTGTACTGGCTGGCCTCCCTGATATCCGCCCTGCTCTCTCCCTGGCGGCGGGAGGCCCTGCTGGGCGGCCCACGGGACGAGGGCCTTCTGGCGATCACGGTCTATGCGGCGGCGTTCCTTGCCCTTTCCTGCTTCGCGGCGCCGAAGGAGCGCATGCTGCAGGTCTTCGCGCCGGCAATCGGACTGAACTGCCTTGTCTGCCTGCTGCAGACAGCGGGACTGAATCCCCTGGGCTTGTACCCCGACGGCCTGGGCTGGGCGGACCGGTACACGGGGTACAACGGAGCGTTTATCGGCCTCACGGGGAACGCGGACTTCACCGCCGCGGTCCTCAGCCTGGCCTTCCCCCTTTGCTGGGCCGGAGCCCTGCGGCTGAAGAAGCCCCTGTATCTGATCCCGGCGCTGCTGTGCCTTTTGGTCCTGATCCTGGGAGAGACGCGGGGCGGGCTCCTGGGGGCGGTGTGCGGCAGCGTTCTGGCCCTTCCCGCGGTGCTTCCCCTGGGAAAGGCCGGCCGGAGGCGTCTTTGGCTGGGGATCCTCTCCGGGGCGGCGCTGACCCTGGCCCTGCTTTGGTTCCTTCCCCTGCCCGGGACCCTGGGGGAGGCGCACAGCCTGCTCCACGGCAGGGCGGAGGACGGCTTCGGCTCCGGTCGGATCTTCATCTGGCGCAATACCCTGCCCCTGCTCCGGGAGCGGCTGCTGCAGGGGGGCGGACCGGATACCTTTGCCCGCCGGATGACCGCCGTATTCACCCGAGTTCAGGAGGACGGGCGGGTGATCCGGCGCACCATCGACTGCGCCCATAATGAATACCTGAATATTCTGGTCAATCAGGGCCTGCCCGCCCTGCTCCTCTATCTCTCGGCGCTTACCTGCTCGCTCCTCCGCTGGTTCCGCCGCCGGGGCGGCGCCGCTGCCGCCGTGACCGGCGCGGCGCTGCTCTGCTATGCTCTGCAGGCGTTTTTCGGCATTTCCACCCCCTCCTGCGCCGGCTTTTTCTGGATCGTCTGGGGCCTGCTGGAGGCCGCCGAAAACCGGGAAGCTCCCCTCTCGGCGGAACCGACAATGATTGACAAGGAAGACCGCGCCATGTTATGATATTGAAAAATTATGCAAGAATGATCAGAAAACCTGCGGGCTCGACCATCGTCCCGCAAATGATGCTTTACTGTGGAAAGGGAGCATGGAAATGGATCTGTTTCAGAAGTGCGTAGATTTTACCCAGGCGGATGAATACCGGGCAAAGGGCATCTTCCCCTATTTTCGGGAGCTCCAGTCCCGGCAGGACACGGAGGTCATCATGGAAGGCAAACGCCGGATCATGCTGGGCTCCAACAATTATCTTGGGCTGACCACGGACCCGGATGTGGTGGAGGCGGGCCTGAAGGCCCTGCGGGATTTCGGCACCGGCTGCTCCGGCTCCCGCCTGCTGAACGGCACCCTGCAGCTGCATAATGAGCTGGAGGCGGAGCTGGCCTCCTTCCTGGGGAAGGAAGCGGTCTGCACCCTCCCCACCGGCTTCCAGACCAACCTGGGGATCATCAGCGCCCTGGTGGGCCGCAATGACTATGTCCTCTGCGACCGGGACAACCATGCCAGCATCTATGACGGCTGCAAGCTCTCCTATGGCCGGATGCTGCGGTACAAGCACAATGATATGGACGAGCTGGAGCAGCGGCTGAAGAGCATCCCCGGCACCGCCGGCATCCTGATCGTGACGGACGGCGTTTTCAGCATGGGCGCGGACCTTTGCCGCCTGCCGGAGATCTGCGACCTGGCCGAGAAATACGGCGCCCGGGTGATGGTGGACGACGCCCACGCCCTGGGCGTGATCGGCAAGGGCGGCCGGGGCACCGCCAGCTATTTCGGCCTGGAGGACCGGGTGGATATCTATATGGGCACCTTCTCCAAGTCCCTGGCCAGCCTGGGCGGATACTGCGCCGCCTCCCGCCGGGTGGTGGATTACATCATGACCAATTCCCGTCCCTTCATGTTCGCCGCTTCCATCCCTCCCGCCTCCTGCGCGGTGGCCCTGGCCGCCCTGCGGAAGCTGGAGGCCCATCCGGAGCTGGTGGATCACCTGCGCCATCTGGCGGATCACCTGCGCAGCGGCCTGGTGGCCCGGGGCATGCGCATCCGGGATGGGATCACCCCCATCGTTCCGATCTTTATGCATGACGCGGAAAGCACCCTCGTCAAGGTCACGGAGCTGTACGAGGCCGGGGTTTATGTAAACTCCGTCCTGCCTCCCGCCGCTCCCGCGGACGGGTGCATGCTCCGCTGCAGCCTGATGGCCACCCATACCGAAGCCCTGCTGGACGAGGCCATGGATATCATGGGCAGGGTCATCGGCGAATACCATGAGTGATCCTTCCGTCGCCCTGGTCTCCGGCGGCAGCAGCGGCATCGGCCTGAGCTGTGCGGAGGCCCTGCTTCGGGCGGGGTGGCGGGTGTACGTCCTGTCCCGCCGGGGAGTCGGGCCGGAGAAGGCCGTCCCCATGGCGGGAGACGTGACGGATCCGGCCCAGTGCGCCGCCGCGGTGAAGCGGGTGGCGGAGGAAGCCGGTGGGCTGGACCTGCTGGTGAACTGCGCGGGCTTCGGCATTTCCGGCGCGGCGGAGTTCACCCCCATGGCGGAAGCTCGCCGGCAGCTGGAGGTAAACCTCCTGGGCACCGCGAACCTCTGCCATGCCGCGATCCCCCTCTTCCGGGAGCAGAAGGGCGGCAGGATCATCAATATCAGCTCTGTCGCCGCCGTCACCCCCATCCCCTTCCAGGCCTGGTACTCCGTCTCCAAGGCGGGGATCAACGCCTACACCATGGCTCTGGCCAACGAGGTTCGCCGCTTCGGCATTTCCGTCTGCGCCGTGATGCCGGGGGATACCCGCACCGGCTTTACCGACGCCAGGCAAAAATCCGCCGCGGGGGACGAGGTCTATGGGGGAGCCGTCTCCCGGAGCGTCAGCCGCATGGAAAAGGATGAGCGCGGCGGCGTGAGTCCGGACAAGGTCGCGGACAAGGTCCTCCGTCTGGCCCGGAGGAAACGGGTGGGACCGCTCCATGCCGTGGGCTTCGTCTATGGCCTGTGCGTCCTGTTGATGCGCGTCCTTCCCTCCGGCCTGGCCAACCGGATCCTGGGCATGCTCTATGCGAATTGAGGAGGCTGATCCCTTGAACTTCTCTCCCCTCTCCGCCTATCTGAACGAATTATCCGAAATCGTCCCCGGTTACGACTGCATCCTGCGTCAAGGCCGGGAGACGCTTTTTCATCAATCCCATGGCTGCAGGTCCGACGGACTCTACTGGTTCTATTCCGCCACCAAGCTCTTCACCTGCACCGCGGCCTGCCGGCTGCTGGAGCAGGGACTGCTGGGGCTGGAGGATCCGGTGAGCCGCTACCTGCCCGAATATGCCCATCTGCAGGTCCGGCAGGAGGATGGAAGCCTCCGTCCGGCCCGGACGACTCTGCTCATCCGCCACCTGTTCACCATGTGCGGCGGCCTGACCTATGACATCATGAGCCCCCAGATCCAGGAAGCGCAGGACCGGAGCACCCGGGGCATCCTCCGGGCCGCGGCGGAAATGCCTCTGGCCTTCGATCCGGGGACGAGCTATCTCTACAGCCTCTGCCATGATGTTCTGGCCGGGGTGGTGGAGGTGATCACCGGTCAGCGGTTTTCGGAGTATGTCCGCAGGGAGATCATCGAACCTCTGGGGATGTCCCCTGGGGATATGACCTTCCACCCCGGGCCGGAGCAGCTGGAGCGGCTGGAGCCCCAGTATGACTGGCGCGGCGAGGGAAAGCCCCTTCTCCCCGCCTCCTGCGAAAACCATTTCTGCTTCTCCGATGCCTATGATTCCGGCGGCGCCGGTCTCTGTGGTACGGCGGAGGCCTATATCCTCCTGTCCGAGGCGCTGGCCTGCGGCGGAAAGGGGCGGGACGGGTATCCCCTGCTGCAGCCCCGGACCCTGCAGCTGATGCGCACCCCCCAGCTGGGCGAGGGGCCCCTGGCGGCCTTCCGGGGCCTGGCGCGCTTCTCCTCCTACAGCTACGGCCTGGGCGTACGCACCCGGGTGGATCAGCTGGATGGGAGCCCCGCCCCCCTGGGAGAGTTCGGCTGGGACGGCGCCGCCGGCGCCTATACCATGATCTGTCCCGAGGAAGGGATCAGCTTTCTCTATGTGCAGCATATCCGGATGATGGGTCCCGTGTATGACGTCATCCATCCCCGGCTCCGGGATCTGGTGTGGCAGAGCCTGCGGTAAACAGAGAAAAAACAGACGAGAGGGATCATCGATCATCCCTCTCGCCTGCTGTACTTTGGTCCATGGCGCTTCATTCGTCCATCTGCCGGGTCGGATAGGGCTCGGAGGTTACCGGATTGAACTCCGGCGTTTCCTGCGCCGTCAGATGCTGGTATGCCCGGAGCAGACGCTCATCCAGGATCCCGCGCACATAAAGCAGCTCCTTGGACTCGGGGTTCTGGACAAACACCTGCATCAGGGCGGTAAAATGGAGCCAGCTCATCCTGCTGCGCCCGCTCTCGATCTGGGACAGGGTCACCCGGCTGATGCCGCTGGTGTTCTCCATCTCCTCCTGGGTCTGCCCCAGCCTCTTGCGCAGCTCCACAAGCATCCCGGTCAGCCGGTCGCTGTAAGCTCTTTTCTCCTCTGCGCCGAATCCGATACTGTCGCTCATCTTATCTCATCCCGTTGTTCACAGTTTTTTAATGATATGGTATAGTATATGACAACTATACAGTCAACAGTTTTTTACAAAAAAGGAGCTGGTTCGGAATGAAACTGCATCATGGGCTCCTGTCGATCAGCGATTTTGCCGCATACTGCGGCACCACCCGCCAGACCCTGCAGTACTATGACCGCATCGGGCTGCTGAAGCCCATCAAGGTGGGGGAGCAGGGCTACCGGTATTACCATCCCCTCCAGTCCCACGAGGTACGGGCGATCCGATCCTTTCAGGGGAGCGGCAGCTCCCTGGAGGAGGTCAGGGAGATCCTGAATTCCGCCAGTATTGACGACCTGGAAGCCTGGGTCGCATCCAGGCAGGAGGCCTTCGAGGAGGAGATCCGGCGGATCAAACGGGAGCAGGTGTATCTGGCCCGGTACAGAAGGTTTCTGGAGGCAGCCCGGAAATATCCGCTGGATGTGCCTACCCTTTTTCCCGTCAGCACTCCCCTGCTGCACCATGTGATCGCCTTTGATGCTCCGGTGGAGCTGTACTCCGAGTATTACTTTGATCTTCTTGTGCGCTATGGGGAATACTGCAAGGAACATAAAGCCATTCAGGAATACCCCTTTTATTTCTATGTCAGCCCGGAGGAGATGCGGGGAAAGCTGCGCTTCAGCAAGCTCCTGTGCATGCCGGACGATATGCAGATCCAGGGGAAGCAGACGATCTATGCGCCCGCGGGCCAGTATCTGACCATGCGCTGCCATCCGGACCGAAACCGGAAGGAGGACAGCAGAAGATACGCCTATGAGACCATGTTCCGCTTCATGGAGGAGCATGGGCTGGAGCCCTGTTGGGGCTGCGCGGAGCAGCCCATGTCCGTTCCTCCCGGACTGCGGACAGGAGACTACCATTTCACCGTGGTTTTCTATATGCCGGTGATCCCTGCGGGATCGGCGCCGGAGGGAGGGAGCGAGACATGAGCGGATATTCTCCTCAGGCCCAGGAGCTGCTGGCCAGGTGGAATTGCCTCTCCGCCAATATGCGCAGCGTTATTGCCAGGGCGCGCTACCTTCAGCGCAAAGCCCGGAGCCTGGGGCCCTGGACGGTGCGGGATCTGGAGCGCCAGCTGGATCAGGCGGACGTGGGGATGATGTACCGGGAGGTAGGAAAGGGGATGCGCAGGCTCTCCGCCACCGAGGGGGTGGAAAAGGAGTTTCCCGAGGCCGGTGAATTCGAAGGGCAGTTTCTGGTCGGCCGCTTCGTGGACTTTCATATCTCCGAGGAGGCGATCCCCGGCATGCTGGGGCAGCTCGACCTGGTGAACTGGCAGGTCCTCCGGCTCCTGGCTACCCTGTGCTTCGTCATCCGTCTCCACCCGGATCCGCCGGGGGAAATCGAATAAGGGCGGATGGATCATGCTTCGCCGCAGAGAGGAAGAGCCTCTCTGCGGTGTTTTTCGCATATTCTCACCCATACCGGGCAGACTGGAAGCATGAAACAGAAAAGGATCGGCGCGCAGACCATACGCTTTTCGGCTCCTCCCTCCGTGATCGGCAGCGCCTGCGTCGGGGGGAAGAAGGAGGGCGACGGCCCCCTGGGCAGCAGCTTCGACTTCATCTCCGAGGACGCCTACTTCGGGGAGAAGAGCTGGGAAAAAGCGGAATCCGCCATGCAGCGCCTGGCGTTTTTTCACGCCATGAATAAGGCTAAGCTCAGCACCGCCTCCCTGGACTATATCTTCGCCGGTGATCTGCTGAACCAGTGCACCGCCTCCGCCTTCAGCATGCGGGATACGGACGTGCCGTTTTTCGGCCTGTACGGCGCATGCTCCACCATGGCGGAGGCGATCTCCCTGGCCGCCATGAGCATCGACGGGGGCTATGCGGATACGGCCTGCGCCGTGACCTCCTCCCATTTCTGCTCCGCGGAAAGACAGTTCCGCCTGCCCCTGGAATACGGAGGACAGCGCACGCCCACCGCCCAGTGGACCGCCACCGCCTCCGGCGCGGCCATCCTCTCCGCCCAGGGCTGCGGCCCCTATGTTACCGCCGTGACCACGGGTCGGATCCGGGACGCGGGGATCACGGACGCCAACAACATGGGCGCGGCCATGGCCCCCGCCGCCTACCAGACCATCAGCGCCCATCTCCGGGACCTGGGCCTGCAGCCCGGGGATTACGATCTCATCGTTACAGGCGACCTTGGCCTCGTCGGCCGAGGCGTGGTGATGGACTTCTTCCTTCGGGACGGGGTGGATATCGCCCCCTTCTATGATGACTGCGGCCTGCTGCTCTATGACCGGGCGCGGCAGGATGTGCATGCCGGGGGCTCCGGCTGCGGCTGCGGCGCCTCGGTGCTCTGCGGCTGGCTGCTGGACGGTCTGCGGGCCGGACGCTGGAGCAATCTGCTCTTCTGCGCCACCGGCGCGCTCCTCTCCCCCACCTCCGTGGGACAGGGGGAGAGCATTCCCGGAATCTGCCATGCGGTGGCTTTCTCGGCTAAGAAAGGATGAAGACGATGCTGCTCCCCTATCTCAAGGCTTTTCTGGCGGGCGGCGCGATATGCGCCCTGGGCCAGCTGCTGATCGACAAGACTAATCTCACTCCGGCCAAGATCCTCAGCGCCTATGTGGTGACCGGCGTCCTCCTGGGCGGTGTCGGCCTGTATAAGCCCTTTGCGGAGTGGGCCGGCGCGGGCGCTACGGTCCCGCTGCTGGGGTTCGGCAATACCCTGGCCCAGGGGATCCGTAAGGGGGTCGCGGAAAACGGCCTGCTGGGCGTCATGACCGGGGGGATCACCGCCGCCGCCGCTGGGATCTGCGCCGCGGTTTTCTTTGCCGGCCTGATGGCCATGCTGTTTCGTCCCCGGGAAAAAGGATAAAAAAAGCTCCGCACCCTCAGGGTGCGGAGCAGATTCCTTTGGTTAGAACTCAGTCGTCGTACTCGTACTTCGCTGCGTAGGCTGCGCGGATCCGATAGCCGATGAACCAGCAGACGACGGACAGGACGATCACGATGCCGGCGAAGATGGCGTTGTTTGTGCATTGCTGCGCCTTCGAGGTCAGGTTATAGGTCATGCCGAACAAGGCCATTGCCGGGGCATAGACGCCGTACCCATAGCTCACGAAGAAGTTGAAGTTAGCGAAGAAGCCGATGGCCGGCACAACATTCATGATGATGATGGCGCAAAGGCCGCCGGGATTGCGGTTATAGCCCAAGAGCATGGAGAAGCCCAGGGTGCCCAGAACGATGAGGCAAGAGCAGACGATATAGTTCCAGCCGATATTCGCCCCGACCAACGCGAGAGAGGTGATCTTCTCAGCGCTCATGCCGGTGGCGTATTTATCCGCCGCGCTGCCGATTTCCACAAAGCGGTAACCGGAGAGGATGCTCATTTCGAACATGATCAGAACAATGATCAGAATGGTATAAATCAGAGATTTGGGCTTGCTCTCAAGAAATTTCATGAATTTCACACGTCCCTTCGCTTTTATACGGGCATTATAGCATAACCGCCGCGCCTTGACAAGAGGATTCCATAAGTTTTTCTCTTTTCAGCGGGCAAAAACTATGCGCTTTGCATAACTGCAGCCGGAGAGACGGCGGAGGTCCGCCGCCTTTCCGGGGCTTACTCGTACCGATGGCCGCCCTTTTTCTTGTTCTCCAGATCGGCTGGGATGTCGTTCCGGTGCTGGAAGGCGGAGATCTCCTTCTCCAGATCCTGATAGAAGGAATCCTGGATCTTCAGGGACTTCCTGCCGTCCTTAAAAATCAGCTCGGCAGAGGTATTATTGATCCTGGCCGCCCGGGAGTTCACGGGGTTCGCGCCGGGGAACTGCCAGAGGATCGCGCGAAGATCGTCCGCCTGCACGACCGTCCGCCCGAACAGGTTGTTCTGCACCAGAGCCTTTTCATAGATCTCCAGGTTCACGCTTACCGCCTGACGGATGAGCAGGATCACGGCGATCAGGAAGGCGATGCCGAAGCCGATGGTCAGGCCCCAGCTGCCCTCCCCTCTGAGCCGCGGGCCCAGGGAGGAAAAGGTGACGATGCCGAACAGAACGACGGCCATGCCGGTAGGCAGATAGATCATCCCCGATGTCTTCAGCGTACCGACCTTTTTCCCATACTTTTCTTCCATGTAATCTTCCTCCAAAAATCATTGAATTTTGAATACATCATTAATGCAGAATATACCACACTGGGAAGATGAAGTCAATTGCGCAAAGACCAATCCGCCACTTTTCTCAGCTCCTCATGGATCCGCGCATAGCTTTCGTGCCGGGAGCGGGGGATGAGCCCCGCCTCGACGGCGGCGGTCACGGCGCAGCCCGCGTCCCGCACATGGGCGCAGTCCGGAAAGCGGCATTGGGCAAGGTAGGGGCGAAACTCCCGGAACAGCTCCGGCAGCCGGCGCTTCAGCTCCAGGGTAACGTCCTCCGTATCAAAGGCGGCGAAGCCCGGGGTATCCGCGGCCCAGATCCCGTCTCCCAGGGAAAAGAGCTCCACATGGCGGGTGGTATGCCTCCCCCGCCCCAGCTTCCGGCTGATCTCGCCGGTCTCCAGCTCCAGGCCGCCGCTCAGGGCGTTCAGCAGGCTGGATTTTCCCACCCCGGAGTTTCCGGTAAAGGCGCAGAGCTTTCCCGCCAGCATCTGCCGGAGCTCCCGGATCCCCTCGCCGGTCTCCGCGCTGGTCTCCGCCACCCGGAAGCCGCAGGACCGGTAGACCCGGAGCAGATCCTTCGCCCTGCCCAGGTCGCTTTTATGAAAGCACAGGATGGGCTCGCAGTCCTTCAGCTCCGCGATGGCGATCATCCGGTCCAGCAGATAGGGGTCCGTCACCGGAGGGACGGCGGAGGCCAGGATCACCAGGGCGTCCAGGTTCGCCGCCGCCGGACGGACGAAGGCGTTCTTCCGGGGAAGGAGCTCCGTCAGGCTGCCCTTCCCGTTCCCCAGTGGCTCGACCCTGGCCAGATCCCCCACCAGGGGCGTCAGACCGCGGAAGCGGAGCTTTCCCCTGGCGCGGCATTCCAGGACCCCCTCCGGGGTATGGACGTACCAGAAGCCGCTGAGGGCCTTCAGGATCCTGCCCTCAAGCGCCTCCGCCATCTTCTCCCTCTCCGCCGCCGTTCCCGGCGGGTTCTCCCTCCTCCTCGGGGGGCTGGCCGCCCGCTTCGTTTCCTTCGCCCTCTTCGCCGCCGGGCTCCTCCTCAGGCGGCGGGGTCTCCGCCGGTCCGGAGGAGATATTCAGGTTGATCTTCGTATGCTCCGGGATGCTCGTGCCGGGCGCGGTGCTCTGGAAGATCACGGTGCCCCTTTCCGCATCGTCCTCCACTTCGGAGATGCTGCCCACGGTGAGGTTCATGGCCTCCAGCTGGGCCGCCGCCGCCTGGGCGGTCTTGCCGTACAGGTCGGGCATGGAGACATACTTGATATCCGGACCTGAGCTGACGGTGATGAACACCGTGTCCCCCGGCCGAAGCTCTTCTCCCTCCGCCGGGGAGGTGGAGATCACATAGCCCTCCGTCACGGTATCCGAGACCACCAGATCCTCCCGCACCTCCAGCTTCAGTTTCTGAAGGGTGAGGAAGGCGTTGCGGTATTCCTGATTCACCAGGTTCGGCATGATGACGATCTCGGAGCCGCTGCTGACCGTCACCTTCAGGGTGGGCTTTTCCTCCCCCTTGATCACCGTCCTGCCGCTGGCCGGGCTCTGGCTCAGGATGAAGCCCTCCTCCGTCCCTTCGTCCGCCTCGTAGGTGGGGATGATGTTGAAGCTGTCCGTGTAGCCCGGATTCTGGAGCACCGTCTCCAGGCGGCTGCCCACCAGGGCGGGAACGATCATGGTCTCCGGCTCCGTGAACATCTCCTTGAACCAGTTGCGCCACAGAAAGAGGAACAGAGCCAGGATGAACAGGATCACGCAGAGCACCCCAAAGAGGATGGTCACGCTCCTGGCCCGAAGGGTATTCTTCCGGTAATCCTTGCGGCTCAGCTCCCGCGCGCCGCGGATCGGCCTGACCCCTTCGGTCTCGGCCGTCATGAGCCTTCCGCCCCGTTTCTTCCGCCCCGCCGGCGCTTCTCCGGGCAGCTCCGCCCCCTCGGGGGTCTCCGCAAAGGGAAGCTCCTCCTCGTCGAAATCCCCCTCCGGATCCTTCCGGAAGGCCTCCAGATCGGCATAGAGCTCCTCGGCGGACTGGTAGCGCTTGTCCAGGTCGGCGCACATGGCCTTCATGGTGATGCGTTCAAAGCCCTCCGGGATCTCCGGATTGATCTCCCGGGGCATCAGGGGAATGGAGCTGATATGCTGGATGGCCACGGCCACGGCGCTGTCCCCCTCGAAGGGCAGGCGGCCGGTGATCATCTCATACATCACCACGCCCAGGGAATAGATATCCGTCCGGGCGTCCGTATGGCTGCCCTTGGCCTGCTCCGGGGAGATATAGTGCACGCTGCCCAGGGTCTCCTGGGTGAGAGTGTTCTGGCTGGAATTCAGCCGGGCAATGCCGAAGTCCGCCACCTTCACGCTGCCGTCCTTCAGGATCATGATATTGTGGGGCTTGATATCCCGGTGGACGATCCCCCGGCCATGGGCGTGGATCAGGGCCTTGCAGATCTGACTGGAGAAATGCAGGGCTTCCTTCCAGGAGAGCACCCCCCGCTTCTGCATATACTGCTTCAGGGTGATCCCCTCGATCAGCTCCATGACGATATAGTTCACGTCCTGGGTCCGGCTCACGTCGTATACCGTGACGATGTTGGGGTGGCTGAGCATGGCTACCGCCTGCGCCTCGGTATGGAAGCGCCGCCGGAAATCCTCGTCCACCGCGTAGTCGTCCTTCAGGATCTTGACCGCGACATACCGGTTCAGCCTGTGGCACAGGGCCCTGTAAACCACCGCCATTCCGCCCACGCCGATCTGTTCCATGATCTCGTAGCGGTTGTCCAGCATCTCGCCGATGTATTTATCCATATTCTCCATCGTTCAAACCATCCTTATATCCCTTCAGCCTTCCGCTTCGGATCCGTCCGCGGAAAGCAGGATCAGGGTCACATTATCCGGCGCTCCCCGTTCCAGGGCGATTTCCATCATCCGGTCGGCCGCGGTCTCCAGCTCGCCGCCATAGGCGATCTCGAAAAGCAGCTCCTGGGCGTTCACGATCCCGCTGAGCCCGTCGGAACAGAGCAGCAGGATATCCTCCGGCTCCAGCTCCTCCCGGAATACGTCACAGATCACATCCTCGTCCGTGCCCAGCGCCCGGGTGATGTAGTTCCGCTGGGGATGGAGCCAGGCGTCCGCCCGGTCGATCTCCCCCCGGTCCACCAGGTCCTGCACCAGGGAGTGATCCTTGGTGAGCTGGCGGATGACCTTGTTCCGCACCAGGTAGCAGCGGCTGTCCCCGATATTCACAATCCGGGCCGCCCGGCCGTCGGTGACGACCGCCACCAGGGTGGTGCCCATGCCTTCGTATTCCGGTATGGTGAAGGCCAGGTCATAGATGGCCCGGTTAGCCTCCCGCACCGCAAGGGGGGCGGCCAGCTCCGCCTGCTCCACGGTCTCCAGGCCGGGGCAGAGGTATTCCGTAAAGCGTTCCACGCCCATGCGGCTCGCCACGTTCCCCGCCTTCGCGCCGCCCATGCCGTCGCACACCACAGCGGTGAGGATCTCCTTCCCCCCGGGGGTCTCCGTGGGCCGCACCAGCCAGGAATCCTGGTTTTCCGAACGGACGCAACCGGTGTCCGTCAGCGCCCAATAGCGCAATTCAAGTCGCCTCCTTCCTTCTCAGCTGTCCGCAGGCGGCGTCGATGTCCGCGCCCAGTCGGCGGCGGACGGTGGCGTTGCAGCCCAGCTGCTGCAGTCTGCGGGCCAGCTCCCGGGCGTTTCCCGGCTCCAGGCTGCTTCCGGGGACCCGGTTCAGAGGGATCAGGTTCACATGCCCGTGCACCCGGCGCATGCGCTCCGCCAGGAGCGCCATCTGCTCCGGCGAGTCGTTCACGCCCCGGATGGGGGCGTATTCAAAGCTGATGCGTCTTCCCGTCCGTTCATAGTATGCCCCGCAGGCCTCCATCAGCGAGGCCAGGTCATACCGGCGGGCGACGGGCATCAGTTTTTTTCTGGTCTCATCATCCGGCGCATGGAGGGAGACGGAAAGGGTAAGCTGCAGGTCCTCCTCCGCCAGCCGTCCGATCTGCGGGACGAGCCCGCAGGTGGAGAGGGAGATATGGCGCATACCGATGTTCAGGCCCTCCGCCGCGTTCACCAGGCGGAGAAAGCGCATCACGTTCCCGTAGTTCTCCAGCGGTTCCCCAATGCCCATGAGGACGACGCCCGTGATCTTCGCGCCGCTGTCCAGCCCGGAATACAGGACCTCCTCCAGCATCTCCCCCGCGCTCAGGTCCCGGACGAGACCCAGGCCGGAGGAGGCGCAGAAGACGCAGCCCTGACGGCAGCCCACCTGGGAGGAGATGCAGACGGTATTGCCGTAACGGTAGCGCATGACGACGCTCTCCACCGCATTGCCGTCCCACAGCCGCCACAGGTATTTGACCGTGCCGTCCGCCGATTCCTGTCTGCGCAGCGCCCGGGGGGCCGCCAGCCGGTACCGTTCCTCCAGGGCGTCCCGCAGGTCCTTGGGCAGATCCGACATCTCCCCGAAGCTCCCGGCTCCCCGGTGGAGCCAGCGGAAGACCTGCCCCGCCCGATAGGCCGGGAGTCCCAGGCTCCGGAGGTCCGCCTCCAGCTCTTCCCGATAAAGGGACCTTATTTCTCTCTGATCATCCTGCATAGATAGAAGCCATCCGTTCCGAATTCAAAGGGCCACAGGGTACGCCTGCCCTCGGGCATATCGCCCAGAGGCCCGGGAAGCCGCCCGGGCGCCGGGCGGAAATCCCCGCGCTCCGCCAGGAAGGCGGCGGTGACCGCTTCATTCTCCGCCTCCAGGAGGGTGCAGGTGGAATACACCAGCTGTCCCCCGGGACGGACGCAGTCCCCCAGGCTGCGGAGGATCGCCAGCTGGATCCCGGGCAGATCCGCTAGTTCCTCCCTGGGCTTCCATCGGATCTCCGGCTTTTTCCGGATGACCCCCATGCCGGAGCAGGGCACGTCCGCCAGCACCAGGTCGAAGGCGTTCTTCCATTCCTCCTGTGGCCTCCGGGCGTCCGCCGCCCGGGTGCGGATGCATCGGATCCCCAGCCGTTCCGCCGCTGTGCGCAGCCGCTCCAGCTTATTGGGATGGAGATCGCAGGCCAGGATCTCTCCCCTGTCCTCCATTTCCTGGGCCAGCAGGAAGCTCTTTCCGCCGGGCGCGGCGCAGGCGTCCAGCACCCGCATCCCGGGCCGGAGCTCTGCGCAGAGCACCGGCAGAGCCGCGGCGGGATCCTGCACGGTGACGAGCCCCCGCCGGAAGGCGGCCAGGTCCGCCGCCCGGCCCGCCGAAAGGGCGAAGAAATCCGCCAAAGGCGGCAGGGGGGCGAAGGCTGCGCCCTCCTCCGACAAGGCGGCGGAGACCTCCTCCGCCGTCGCCCGCAGGCGGTTCACCCGCAGGGCCGTGGGGGGGATCTCATTATCCGCCTCCAGCAGGCGGCGGCAGTCCGCCTCCCCCAAGCGATCCAGCCAGAGCCGCACCAACCAGAGGGGGTGGCTGTATCGCACGGCCAGGCTTTCCGCGCTTCCCCCCTGGGGCAGAGGCGGCAGGGGGGCGCCGGTCAGCCGCCGCAGGATGGCGTTCACCACCCTCGCCGCGGCGGGATTGGTCAGGGCTTTGGTCATTTCCACCGCCGTATCTACCGCCGCGGAGGGGGGGATACGGTCCAGGAAAACCAGCTGATATACGGCGCTGCGCAGGATCGCCCGCACGGCGCTCTGCAGTTCCCCCCGCACATAGGGGGCCAGGTACCAGTCCAGCGCCGTCAGATTTTGGAGCACGCCGCAGCAGAGGCGCTGGGCCAGGGCCCGCTCCCGCTCCGGCAGCTTTTCCCGGCGGAAGAGCCCGTCCAGAAAGGCGTCGGACCAGGCGCCGCGCTTTTCCCAGGCCAGCAGGGCCCGTACCGCCGCCTCCCGTCCGTTCATCCCAGCTTATGGCCCCGGAGGTAGTCCGCCGCGGCCATGCGTTTGCCCCCGGGGGCCTGGAGCTCCCGGATCCGCAGGAGCCCGCCGCCGCAGGCGATATCCAGCCCTTCCTTCCCCTGGGCCGCGATGGTGCCGGGGGGCAGCTCTGTGCTCCCCTCCAGGACATGGGGGGAAAAGAGCTTGAAGGTCACGTCTCCGAAAACGGCGGTCGCGCCGGGCTTCGGATCCAGGCCGCAGATATGGGCGGCAGCCTCCCAGGGACTGCGGGACCAGTCCACAGGACACATCTCCTTGGTGATGGGCGGCGCATAGGTGGCCAGGCTTTCCTCCTGGGGCACGCTGCTCCGGTCCCCGGCCTCCAGCTGCTTCAGGGTGCTCTGCAGCAGGTCGGCGCCCAGGACCATCAGCCTGGCATACAGGCTGCCGAAGCTCTCCTCCGGCTCCAGGGGCAGACTGGCGGCCTGGATCACGCTGCCGGAATCCATCCCCTCCTCCAGATACATGGTGGAGACGCCGCCCTCCTTCTCCCCGTTCAGCACGGTCCACTGGATCGGCGCCGCGCCCCGGTACTTGGGCAGCAGGGAGCCATGCACGTTTACACAGCCCAGAGGGGGGATATCCAGCACCTCCCGGGGCAGGAGCTTGCCATAGGCCACCACCACGAAGAGGTCCGCCCCATAAGCCCGCAGCCGGGCCTGGGTCTCCGGATCCCGAAGGCTTTCCGGCTGGAGCAGGGGCAGGCCGGCCTTTTCCGCCTCCAGCTTCACCGGGCTGGCCGTATTCTTCATCCCCCGGCGGCTGGGCCGATCCGGCTTCGTGCACACGGCGCACACTTCCCAGCCCTCCTCCAGCACCCGCCGGAGGGAGGCTGCGGCAAAATCGCTGGTGCCCATAAACAGGAGCTTCATTCCGCTTCTTCTCCGGTCATCTCCCGGATCTCCTCCTCGGAGAGGAAGCGATCCGCCAGCTCATCGAACAGCACCCCGTTCAGATGGTCGATCTCATGGCAGCAGGCCCGGGCCAGCAGCTCCTCCGCCTCCAGGGTGAAGGGCTCGCCGTAACGGTCCTGAGCCTTGACCTTCACCTTTTCCGGACGGGTGACGACGCCCCAAATATTGGGCAGGCTGAGGCAGCCCTCCGGTCCGATCTGCTCCCCCTCCTGCTCCAGGATCTCCGGGTTGACGAGCTCGATGTATTTCGGCTCCTCCCCGCTGATATCCGCCACGATCACCGCCCTGCGCAGCACCCCCACCTGGGGGGCGGCCAGGCCGACGCCGTCCGCTTCCTTCAGGGTATCCAGCATATCGTCCAGCAGGATGTGCAGCCGGGCGTTGAATTCCGTCACCGGGCGGCTCTTCTTTTTCAGGCTGATGTCGCCCTTGCGGATGATCTTTCTCAGTCCCATATCCTCACGCTCCGCCCGCAGGCGGTCCTTTCTTTTCTCCAGGCTGTTTTCAGGAATCCATCGCGTCCACATCCCCGTACAGGGTGAGTCCGCGGTTTTGCTTATCGCTCCCGTACTGCCGCAGGGCGGCGGAGATCAGGGCCCTCACCTTGCCGGAGGGCGCAGCGTTCACGGTGACCCGGTAGCGAAACTGATTGTTCACCCGCAGGATCCCCGCCGGAGCCGGTCCCAGCACCCGCAGGTCCGGCAGTCCCTTCCCCGCCCGCTCCAGGGCGGTTTTCAGCTGGGAAGCGCAGCGCAGGGTCCGCTCCTCCTCCCCGCCGGAGACAGTGACGGTATACAGGGAGCGGATGGGCGGCGCCAGCAGCAGCCTCCGGGCTTCGATCTCCCCGGCGAAGAAGGCGTCGTAATCCTGCCTCGCGGCGCAGAGGATCACCTCGTTCCGGGGGGTGTA
>JBGUZS010000216.1:0-17563 GCA_045223835.1 Oscillospiraceae bacterium
CTCCTTCCGAAAAGGGTGAAAAACCGTACCCGCCCTCCTTTCGGGGGCGGGTACGGACGCTTATTCAAGCGATCATCCCTTGAAGCCGATACTCTCGATCTGGATCTTGAACTTTTTCTTGAGCCCGTCGATGGTCTCCTTGGTGAGGCGGGCGGGGTCATAATGCTTGATGGAGGCATAGTTCTGGAGGAAGAGGCTCCAATAGGGCTGGCCGCCCAGGTCGTACATCTCCGCCTTCTCCAGGACCTCGATGCTCCGGGGCAGGAAGCGGGGGGCGTTGATGACGCACTCGTCATCCGCGATGAACTCCTTGCCGGCAATGTTGAACTTCACCTTGCCGCTGCGCAGGTAGAACAGCTCCCGGATGGGGGGATACTTCACCCATTTGGCGGAGAAGCCGGGCTCCATGATGGCGCAGTCCAGCTCCTTCACGCCGCCGTTCTCCCACCGCTCCACCACGATGCGCATGCTGACGCCGGGGAACTCATAAGCCGCATGGGGCCGGTTGGGGTTCTTGATGGCGGAGCACTGCTCCGTGGGGACTTCCTTGCACAGGAAGGGCTCGATGGGGTTGGAATCCATGAAGCCCCGGGTGGACAGGGCGTTCAGCTCGGGATCGTCCGCCAGCTCGGGCATCATCCGCTTGACCCGGCCCACGTCCCCGGCCTCGGGATAGGTGAAGAAATCATGGTAGGTACCGCGCCACTTCACGTCGTCCAGGAAGAACATGCCCTGGGACTGGCCCGCCTGGAGCTGGACGATGTCCCCCTTCTTCGCCAGAGCCCGCATGCCGTCGATGTACAGATACAGGCTGCCGCTGTCCACAAAGAAGGTCTCATAGCCCTTCCAATGGAAATGGGGCATGGGGGTCTTGTTGGGATCCATCCCCTCGGGGTTCTTGTGCATCACAGAGTCCAGGCACCAGTAGAGGCCGTGTTCCCCCTCCGCCGCGGTGATGGAGCCCACGGTGGAGGAAACCTGGCCGTTGGGGAAATAGCTGTGGGCCGGGGGGCCCTTCCAGGTGGTCTCCGGGGTCTTCAGGTCGAACAGGAATTCGTTTTTGTTGTCCATGGTTTACCGTCCTTTCCAAAATTCATATTTCCATATCCATCCGATCGAATCTCGCTCTAAGGCCGGATCACAGCTTATCCAGCAGCAGGGTCCAGAGGGGAATGGTGAGCACGCAGAACAGGGTGCTGGCCACCACGATATAGCCGCTGACGGTCCGGGCCTCCTCCGCCTCCGGGTCATACCGCAGGAGGAAGGTGGGGGTCAGGGAGGCCACGGGCATGGCGAAATAGTATACGGTGCTTTTCAAAATCTCCGGCTTCACGCCCATGAGGCGGAACAGGAGCACCGCCGCGGCGGGGATCAGCAGGAGGCGGCAGAAGGTCACCACCAGCACCATGGGGTGCTTCAGAGCGCTGCGGAAATCCGCATCCGCAATGATGGCGCCGCAGAGCATGAGCCCCAGGGGGGAGGCCATATTGCCGATGGACTCCAGGGTGGTGGAGATCACCCCGGGCAGGGGGATCCGGAAGGCGTACAGGGCAAAGCCGATGAATACGGCGATCACCGGGGCGCAGAGGAATTTCCTGACGGTCTCCTTCACATCCGGCTTCGTGCCGGATTTTCCCAGCATCATGGCCGCGCCGCCGTAAAACATCACCCGGATGGGCAGGGTGAAGAGCACATAGTTGAAGAAGCCCGCCTCCCCGCAGACCTCCTTCACCACGGCGAAGCCCACGAAGGTGAAGTTGGTGAACAGGAGGGTGAAGCGCACGGTCTTTTTCAGATCCCGGTCTTTCATCCAGGCGGTGGCGGCGAAGACCAGGAGGAAGGCCGCCGCCATGCTCCCCACGGACAGGGCGATGAGCACCGGGGCGGACAGAAGCTGGTCCACGCTGAAGGTCATCTGGAAGGAGGAGATGATCATACAGGGCAGGGGCAGTGCCATGACGAAGCGGCTGAGCATCCGGTCAAAGCCGTCGGGCATGGCCTTCACCTTCCTGGCGGCGAACCCCGCCAGGATGAAAAGCAGCAGCCTTATGGAGAGCTGAACGACGGTCATGACCTCTTCCCCTTCCCCGTTCAGTTTAGCCCAAAGCGGGAGAAAAGGCAAGGAGAATCGAAAGGCGCCCGGGCGGGACCTGAGGGATCCTCCGAGATCCCCATACCCGCCGGCAGGACATCGTCATACAGCTCTTGACAGGACCTCCCGTTTACTGGATAATACAAACACCATGATCACTTACGGGGGGAAACAAATATGGATATGGAAAAGCTGAAAACTTTCGTCACTACGGCCGGGGTCAATCTGCTCCTGGGGATCATTATCCTCGTCGTGGGGTTCTTTGTGATCCACTGGCTGGTGAAATTCCTGCGGCGGAGCAAGAGCTTTTCGAAGCTGGATCCTTCTCTGCAGACCTTTTTCCTCAACGCCATCAAACTGATCCTCATCGTGATCGTCGTCCTCTCGACGGCCAACGTCATCGGCATACCCCTTACCTCCATCATCACCATTTTTGCCTCCGCCGGCGTAGCCGTCAGCCTGGGCATGCAGGGTGCCCTGGGGAACCTGGTGGGCGGCGTGACCCTCCTGCTCCTGAAGCCCATCAAAACCGGGGAGTACGTGCAGATCGGGCAGCATTCGGGCATGGTGAAAAACATCGGCGCCTTCTACACCGAGATCGTGACCCGGGACAACTCCCTTATCAGCCTCCCCAACAGCAGCCTGACGAATACGGCCATCGTCAACTACTCCCGGGAGGGCATCTCCCGCGTTGAAGTCTTCTTCACCGTCAGCTACCAGAGCGAAATCGACAAGGTTCGAGAGGTACTTCTGGAAATGGCGAAAAAGGGAGAAAAGGTCCTGGAGGATCCTTCCCCCTGGGTGCTGGTCAACAAATGCTCGGAATCCGGCGTCGAATATGCGGTAAGAGCATGGGGGAAGGCGGAGGACTGGACGAACGTCAGGTTCTACCTGCTGGAAAACGGCAAGCGGGCCCTGGACGAAGCCGGCATCAAGATCCCCTACCCGCAGATGGACGTACATATCAAGCAGGACTGATCCTGTATCAAACGAAAAACAAGGCACGGAATGGCGGTTCCTTTTCCCGCTTCCATGCCTTGCTTCTCTTATACGCCTTGGGGTTCGGGGGCACCCGGGTCACCGGATCCAGCCCGCCCCAGCTGCCGCGCTTCGCGGCGTCCAGCTTTCGCTTCTCCTTCTTGGAGAGCTTCTCGTAGGGGATGAATTTCTCCATATGCTTCCCTCCTTTGTGTTTGGTAGGCCAGAATAGCAGAAAGAGCGGGATTTGTCAAGGATTATTACCGGGCTCCCGCGCTGCGGGAGCCCGAAAGAACCGGTCACTCCCCCGATCCGTCGAGGCGCAGCTCCGTCCGCCGGCCGTCCCATGTGTACAGGGAATACCGGTTGGCCGTCTCTTTGTCCGTGGCCCACCAGTCGGACTCCGTCAGGATGAAGCCCTGCTTCCCGCAGGTGAGCAGATAGGAGAAGTGCACCGTCCCCACATCCGTGTCCGGGTCGATCCTGCCGTAATCCGTGACCTTTCCGGTCTTCCGGTCCAGGCAGTGGAGATACTCCCCGCGGTCCTCCCCTTCCGGGTTATGCCAATAGTCAGTAGCGGTGACGTAGAACAGCTTATCCTCCCATAGGGTCGTGCAGCCCTGAAATCGGACCCGCTTTTTGTCCGAGACCTCCGGGCCGTCGGGGGTGAGATCCGTGAGCAGCTTGACTGTCCCGCTGCCGTCCCTGGGGTAAAAGACCAGGCTGAACGCGCCCGCGTCGATGTCCTCCCGGAACTGGCAGGAGAGGTACACCCCCTCCGGGGCGGCCTGGAGCTCGATGGGGTGCGGGATACTTTCATAGACCGTCTCCGGGGCCAGCGTATCCGCCGGGAGGTAGCAGAGACTCAGCCCGGTCTCCGCCGATTCATACGCCGTATACCAGCAGCCGGAATCATCGCAGGAGATCATTTGGTGGGAGACCCCGGAAATGGGCGCGCAATCCAGAAACTCCCCGCTGCGCAGGACGCCCAGGCGGTATCCTGCTTCCGGATCGTACACCGCCAGGAACAGGTCCTTCCCGCAAACCTCCAGCACCCATACCCGGCAGTCCAGATCGGCCAGCAGTTCCCTCTGCCCGCTTTTCAGGTCCGCCCGGTAAACCCGACTTTCGTTTTCCTCTGTCAAGACCGTGTAGTACAGGGTGTCCCCCGAGATGGCGCCGGCCTCCGGCCATACGTCCTCCTCTGTCGTAAACACCGGGGTATAGCTGTCTCCCCCATTCCAGCGGTGCACGGTGAAGGGGTCCCCCTCCAGGTTCCCGGTCAACCGTCCATAGGCGGCGGTGCGGAAATAGACGGCTTCCGTCTTCCGGAGCTGCTGCAGGAGCAGGACCGCTGCTGCCAGGACCAGGACCAGGATCGGTACCAGGATCCGCAGATGCTTTCTTTTCATGTTCTGCACCTCCTTTCCCCTTCACCTTACAATTTGACGTCGCGTCAAAGTCAAGAAAAAAAAGAAAATTTCCGGCTGTTCTTCGAAAAAACTTCGGAATTTCCGGCAAAAATCCGGATTTCCCGTGCAGAATTTCCATTATATAGCTTTTCTTGGCCAATTCCGAAAAACAACGCCCGGAGCGACGCTTTCGCTCCGGGCAGCACACTACATTCCGCGAATTACAGCTGGCCTTCCAGCCATTTGAGTCCTTCTGCGATATGGGTATCCCAGTACTCCCAGGCGTGGGTGCCGTGGCCCTCGGTGTAGTAATGGGGGTAGCCCACCTTCTCCAGGTGCTCATGCAGGCTGCGGTTGGGCTCGATGAGGAAATCCTCCGCGCCGCAGGCCATGTACAGCCGGGGCCTGATGGCGTTGGGATCCTCCATGAGCCTGCTTGCCAGGGCCTTGGGGTCCACGTCGGAGCCCAGGATCTTGCTGGGCTTGCCGAAGCAGTGGACAAAATAGCTGGGGCTCATGCCCATGCCGCCGCCCTGCCCCCCCTGGGGGCCGCCCGCAGGGGCGGGAGGCAGTTCATCCGGCATCTTGGAGATGCCGTCGGTGATCAGGGCGGAGGAGAGGGCGATGATGCTGCCGAAAACCTCGTTATACTTGAAGCCGTTGCGGATGGCGCCGTAGCCGCCCATGCTCAGACCGCCGATGGCGGTATCCTCCCGTTCCTTGGACAGGGGGAAGATCCGGCGGGTGAACTCCACCAGCTCTTCGCAGATGAAGGCAGCATAGTTGGCGTCCCGGCTGGGCTCGTCCACATAGAAGCTGTTCTCCCCGTTGGGGCAGAACACCGCGATGCGGTGCTCCTGGGCCAGCTGCTGGATCTTCGACCCCCGGAGCCAGTCCGCATGGGAGCCGGAATAGCCATGGAGCAGGTAGATGCTGGGGAACTTCCGGTCGGGATCGAAGGGCATGCCGGGGAAGGCGGGCTTCTCCGCCGGGATGATGGCAGTCACATCCGTTTGCCGATGCAGGGCGTGGGAATACATGGTGAAAGTAAAGGTTGCCATATATTGCTCCTTTCCCTCGCTGCTGAGAAAAGCAACGAGTTTAAATAATCACACGAAAAACCTCGTAGAGTTCGCGGCTCGGAAGCCGCGAATAAACTGAATTCATGATGTACTGTGTAAAAGAAGGAATTAACCTTCGCATACTACATCATGACTGCGGCTCGTTTGCGGCGAATGAAACGCAGTTGTGAGAAAGGAGGAAAACAAGCTATACCATCGTCTTCCTGCAACTGCACGAAACCAATCATTCGTCACGAAAGGAGACCGCAATGGAATCTGTCTTTGAGCAAATGGGCGGTACTTATCGCCAGGAAGGAGATTATCTTCTGCCCAACCTTGTTCCGTCCGATACGACACCGTATCTGATCGGCAAGTATGGGCGGCTGAGAAGAGCCTACCTAAAGGAACACCGCCCCAGCCAATACAGTGCCATGTCCCTGAACGGGACGCTTCATCAGCACCTTTCCGAAATCGACCGTACCTGCAGCAAACGTGTGGACTTCCTGATCTGCCAGATGGCAAAACGCGAAGGCGTGACCGAAGAACTCAAAGCATCCTCGCAGCTGGAATGGGTCGGGCGGATGAACAACATCCGAAACCGGGCAGAGGAAATCGTGCTGAACGAAATCGTTTACGAATAATGACCATGCAAGCGGGGCGGAGTGATCCACCCCGCTTTTCTATCCGCATTATACTATGGAACGAAGACCAATTCAACCTGACTCAGTGATTCTCACGCCTGTATTTCTTCTCACATTGCGGCGAACAGAACAGCTCATCGGCCTCCGCAGCCAGGAACGGTTTATAACACTGCTTACACAGCCGCAGGGGATGCGCCTCGTCCGTCACCATCAGGTCCAGCATCATCTTGATGTTCAGCAGCAGTGAGTGAAAATCCCATACCAGCACGGGCCTTTCCCGAAGCTCCAGATGATAGGTCGGGGCATTGCCCTCAAAGGCAGCCATGCCGGACTGATAGAGTTTCCTCGTTGCCTCATTCAACGGATCGGCCTTATCATAGAAAACCAGTGTTGCCATCAGGGTAAAGGACCAGTCCTTGAATACTGCGACCATCCATTCATAGCGTTCGCCGTAGTCCCGGAGAAAACTCATGGCCTTTGCCTGCGGTTCTCCCTGCCCGCTGAAGGTCATTATCAGGGCAACCGTCAGATTATCGTCATCATCGTGGGTGTTCCAGATGGATTCGACGCCTTTTTTCTTCAGGTCGGGCAGCCGGAATGGATAGAAGAGCCGCAGATAGTCCATCGTATCCATCGATTCCTCCCGGATAAAAGGGTTTCGGGGGAAATAGACCTTTTCATAGGTGATGAAATCGGCGGTGGTGGGCAGCGCAGTCATAATGCCCAGGAGCCCATACTTGCAGGCAAATTCCCGGATGGCAGGACGGGCTTTCTCCGGGGATGAGTTTTCCATGAGCGCTCTGCCGATCATTACGGCATCTAGGACCAGCTCGTTTGTCACCTTGGTAGGATCGTAGATGCTTGGCGCAGCATCCGGTGTGGGCAGCAGATAGAAATGCCCGTCCTGCGCTTCCTTCCATTCATAATCTGAGTACCGCACCCATGAGGCGCTCGTATGTGCAAAGATGTTCGTCATTTTCCGTTCTGCCCCTCCTTCGCCTCGTATTCCGCCAGGAACTCCCGTTCCTGCTTGGTCAGATATGTACTATCCCGCGCTTTCAGCGCAGCGTACACCTTCTTCCGCAGCTTTCGTATTACCACATCCCGTACCTTGCGGACGTTTCGGTCCGTCTGCCCCCGCAAGGCGGCGACGTGCTGGGGTGAGAACAGCCGGAGATACAGGAAGAACAGCAGCTCCTTGTGATCTTCCTTCATCCCGGATACGTTCCGCCGCAGATAAGCCTTTGCGGTGAGATCATGCATCTCATAGGGACAGTCCGCGAGATAGTCTAGGAAGTTGCCTCTCATCAGTTGTCGGAACGTGGGATCATTGAACCATCTAGGAAAAACGGCAGCGCTGGCGTAATCCACCTTGCTTTCAAACTCTGTATCGCCCTGCAGGACCTCGTGCAGCCTCTCATATCGTTCCCGGCTCCGATCGTTGCTGTCCCAAACCTCCTGTACCGCACGAAAATCCTTTTCTGTCCTGGCTGCGGTCTCCATACGCAGCAGGGCCTCGGCCTTCATGTCCCGTACCAGCCGCTGTTTGGCTTTCTCTGCCCCGGTTTCCCGCCTGACTTTATCTTCATTCCTTATTTCAGAGAGTATATCCGCGTAGGAAAGAGTGTGTTCCTCGTCGGTGTTGACCTCTCCGTCTTCCGGGGAATCCTCCGAGTGGGCATTTTCGCTAACCGCACGGTACTCTGCCCGGATCGCATCCAGATTGGCCTCCTCGTCTTCCTCCCACCAATTTTCGTCCTCTCCCGGCTCATCGGCGTCCTCCGCGGCGTCGGTGGGCCGGTTTTCTTCATGCAGATAGTCGAAGCCGTACTCATAGTCATCATCCCGAACCAGCTCTGACTCCCAATCGTCCACCTTGCCGCCTCCCTTCATTCCCGGATGGCGACAGTATATCACAGGCGCAAAATAATGACGAGAAATTTTTGAAAACAGTTCCGATTTCGGTTTTCCGTTTTCCTATAGGTAGAGGGACTTTTCACCGCAGCAAAGCTCAAGTCCCTTGAAATGTGGCAATGGAGGAATCGAAACATGAGACTTCACCGTTTGTAGCAAGCCGTGGCCTACAGAGAAAAACACCGCTTTGGCGGCACATAAAACAAAATGAGACCCGTGCAGTCGGCACGGCAGTCCATTTGGAGGAAAGGACAATGAAAACAACATATTTACTTGGTTTTCATCATCATCACACAGCGCACAGAGCGCGGAAAGGAGCCCTATGGAGAATAAACGCAGCAGCCCCGCCTTTTCCCTGAGCCGAAGGATCGGTTCTACGAATTTTCGGGTCAACGTCTATTGCAGCAGCAATACGGAGGAGACCTTTCAGGATAAAATCTATCGCCTCATCAAAAATGACGCTGGCAATGACGCCGGTTCCTGTGGTATACTGACCTTGCCGCAAACGAGCCGTCAGTCTGAAAGGAGCGCGTCATGAGCGCAAAGCAGACTGAAGGAAAGATCACGGCGCTGTACGAGCGCCTCTCCCGTGACGACGATCTGATGGGGGATTCCAGTTCCATTGTAAATCAAAAACGCTACCTGGAAAGCTATGCCGAACAGCATGGCTTCACCAACATCCGCCACTATACCGACGACGGATGGAGCGGCGGCAATTTTGATCGCCCGGACTGGAAGCGGCTGGTCACAGACATTGGGGCCGGCAAGGTTTCCACTGTCCTGGCAAAGGACATGAGCCGTGTCGGTCGTAATTATTTGCAGACCGGCTTTTATACGGAAGTATTCTTCCGGGAGCATGGCGTCCGCTTTATTGCCATCGCCAACAATATCGACACTGAGGATCAAAACAGCGGCGAGTTCGCCCCGTTCCTCAACATCGTCAACGAATGGTATCTGCGGGACCAGTCGCGCAAGGTGGCAACGGGATACCGGGTTAAGGGCAATGCAGGAAAGCCTACGACCAATTCACCGATCTACGGGTATATCAAGGACCCGGAGGATAAGGACCATTGGCTCATTGACGATGAGGCCGCCGCCGTGGTGCGGCGCATCTTTCGGATGTCCGTGGAGGGCCACGGTCCCTATGACATTTCCCGTATGCTGACCGCTGAAAAAGTGGAATGTCCCAGCTATTACGAGGCAAGACGCGGGAGAGGGTCCTATAAAAACCGCATCGACCAGCTCCATCCCCATGACTGGTTCGGTGAAACGGTAAGAGCGATCCTGTCCAAGCCGGAGTATATGGGCCATACGGTGAACTTCCGAACATCGAAGAAATCCTATAAGGACAAGTCGGTGAAGAATGACCCTGCAGATTGGCGTATTTTCGAGAACACGCATGAGGCTATTGTCGATCCGGAGACCTGGCGGCTGGCGCAGCAGGTCCGAAAGACAAAGCGGCGTCTGGACGAAAAAGGCGCTCCGAATCCCTTCACCGGCCTGTGCTACTGTGCTGACTGCGGCGCTAAGATGTACCTCCACCGGGACAGGCGGATAAAGCCGGATGGCAGCTTGGTAATTATCGATCATTATAACTGCTCCGCCTATACAGGAACCCATAAACGTGAGGAGAGAAAGTGCTTCTCCCACGGCGTCAGCAGCAATGCCCTCAGTGTGCTTGTGCTGGAAACCATTCGCGCTGCCAGCAGATACGCCATTGAGAACGAGGATGAGTTCATTGAGAAGGTACGGGCCGCAGCCGAGGTGAGACAGCAGGAGGCTGCCAATGAGTTGAACCGGCGTATCGCCCGGGTCGAAAAACGTGTCGCAGAGCTGGACGTACTCATCAAGAAGCTCTATGAAGCCTACGCCATGGGAAAGCTGCCGGAGGAACGGTTTGACCTTCTTTCCGCCGAATATGAGCAGGAACAGGCGGAGTTGAAGGCTGAACTTGCGGACGACGGCAAGAAGCTGGAACAGTTCAATGCGGACACAGAACGGGTGGATCAGTTCCTGACTCTGGCAAGGAAATATACTGAGTTTTCCGAGCTGACCCCTGCCATGGTCAACGAGTTCGTCGAAAAGATCGTTGTCTACGCGTCCGGGCGGGATGAATACGGGGATCGCTGCCAAAATGTTGAGATATACCTCAACTTCATTGGCAGATTCGATGTTCCCCCGGCAGAACTGAACCCGGAGGAGCAGGCCGAGGAAGAGGTCCAGCGACAGAAACGGATGAAGAACCGCCGCAGTTACGAAAGGCAGAAGGAGCGGAACCGGAAGATCCGCGAAGGTCTGATCGTACCCGGCGAGCCCTATACCCTCACCTGTCATGGCTGCGGACAGACCTTTCAATCCGTCAGTCCAAATGCCATGTTCTGCCACACGAACTGCCGGGCCAGATACTATCGTCGGCGGAAGAAAGAAGCGGCAGTATGCTCCGCCGACAATGCGGCGGAGACCGCAGAGACAAGAGTCGCATAACCACATCACGGGCCTGGAGATCATCACGGTTTTCAGGCCCGTTTTTGACTTCACAGAGACTTCTCCGCTTGACATGCAAGGCACGAGTGATATAATATAAACGAATTAGAAATAGTAATATCTATTATATTATATCATCGAGGCGGCCTGTATGACCTATACAGAGTTTTTGCAAAACTATATACAAGCACAGAAACCGGGGGAACCGATCTATACCGAGCAGATTGCGGGCGCTTTGGCAGCGGAGTTTGGCATGACGAAGAAAAACGCTGCCGCCGCGACCGCCGTGGCAATCAAGCGGATCATGGATGGGGGTAAACTGCCGGAATTGCGGTGCTACCAAAAAGGCATCTATTATCTGACGAGCGTTACCCCGTTCGGCGAGTTGGGCATCAACAAGGAAAAACTGATCGCCAACAAGTACCTGCTGCCGGATAAAGGCTACGAAACCGGCCTGCAGCTGCTTCATCACCTGGGCTTGACAACGCAGATGCCCACAGAGCGTCTTTTCGCCACAAATGCCGTCAAGGACTGCATCCATTATGATGAACGGCTCGGCGTATCGGTCTGTCCTCCGAAAGTGCCCGTCCACGCAGGGAACAAAGCATACCTTCAAACACTGGATGCGCTGGAACTGCTGGACAGAGCGCCGGTTGACGCGGACGATCCCTACTCTTTGATCGCAGATCATATTCGGCAGAGCGGCCTGAAATACGAAACCTTGCTCTATTTTGCAGATCGGTATTATAACCGAAAAACGATCATCCAGCTTGCCCATACGGCAGGCAGGAAGGAGGCTTGAGCATGAAACTTCATGAAGATAAAACCGCGTTCCGTGTATTGCTGGAACGCATCCACGAGCGAACGGGTTACAGAACTGACGTTTTGGAGAAGGATTACTATGTTGTCCTGATCCTCAAGGAACTGGCAGAAAAGCAGAGTGCGGGACTTCCGGCATATTTCAAAGGCGGGACGGCGCTCTATAAGGCGCTCAGGATGACAAACCGCTTCTCCGAGGATATAGACCTCTCGGTGGACACCCGTGATTGCAGCCGTTCTCAGAATGACAAACGCCTGGAGCTGGCGGCGAAGAAATACAGCGCCCTTGATCGCGATGTGAACGCCGGGAGAACAAACCGGTCGGAGATCATCTCCGTTTTCACTTATGAACCCATCACGGCTTATGATGCGGGCGACGCATTGCAGCGATTCGGAAAATTGAAGATCGAAGCCACATCCTTTACAATCAGCGAGCCGGTGGAGAGCCTTGAAGTTTCCGCCATGGTTTACGATCTTGCGTCCGATGAGGAAAAAACGATCCTGCGGAAGAAATACGACGTTATGCCGTTTTCCGTCCTGACGATCACGATGGAACGGGTCTTCATCGACAAACTGTTTGCGGCGGAGGCATATGTCAGGCGGTCATCCGAGCCCCAGCGGGCTTTTGAGGCGGCTAAGCATATTTACGATTTGGCGGTGATGGTCCGTCAACCGAAAATCCAGCGGCTTCTGGCTGACGAGGGCCAGATGAAATCGCTGCTGGACATTCGTATGGAGGAAGAGGCCGGACGGCTGGACGGTATCCCCGGCGTGAAACCGGCAGAGTTTACGTTCTTTGATTCTGCGCCCAATGACGAGGCGGTCAGAAAGGCATATTCCGTTATGCAGGCACAATATGTTCTGCGCCCAGAGGACCGGATCGAGTACGATGATGCAACGACTGCCCTGCAGGGAATCCGTGATCGGCTGACGCAGAATCTGGCATGGGCACAGTACAAACCCAGCATCAAGCTGAGGCTTCGCATAAACGAAGAAAAGGCGAGACAGATCAATCAAGAATCACATAAGTCAAAAACGAAAACCGACCACGAAAGATAAAGCGACGCCTTGAAAGCGAAGCGGCTCCGATTGGTATCTCCGTGATACCAGCCGGGGCCGCGTTTCTGTTAAACCACATCAATTCTGAAACCATGGAGGTGTTCATAATGACCGAGAACGAGAAAAAACTGATCCAGGCGCAGCACCGCTTGGAGGAAGCCCAGGCGAGGGACAGGGCCCAGGAGCGTAGGGCCCGCAACCACCGGCTCATTCAGGAAGGAGCAGTTCTGGAAGCCACCTTGCCCCGCACGAAGGAGATGACGCTGGATGAAATCAGGGACTTCCTTTTCAGCTTGGCCCAGGCGAAAGGGTAACGATACGCGGAGTGTGCCGGGAGACCGGGGCGCTCCGCGCCTCTTTTTTCTCCGGAAGAGCGCACTTACTCACCACCGGCCACGGGCCGGCGGTGGTATCCCTCCCGTTGGTCGGGCCGTGCGCTCCTCACGGAAGCCCCGCCGGGGCTTTCTCCGGAGGGGCCGACAATGCCGCAAGCCGCCATTGTCGGTGCAGTTCCCTCGGTGTCTTACTTTTCGTAACCCACCTCGTCAACTGCCGGGGAAAACCTGCCGCCGGCAGCTTTCCCCCGCTATGGGCCGTCTTACGCGGCCCATCTTCTTTTCGTGAAAAGAAGCAAAAGCCACGGCCTGCGGGCCGGGAAAGGAGGACGAACGTACTATGGCGATCTTTCACATGGAGGCAAAAGTCATCACGCGGGGCGTCGGGCGTACCGTCTGCGGCGCTGCCGCTTATATGAGCTGTTCCCGCATCTATAATGACTACGACGGCATGCAGCACGACTACACCCGCAAGGGCGGTCTTGTTTGGGAGCGTGTCTTTCTTCCGCCCACCGCCCCAGCCGAATGGCAGGACCGGGAGAAGCTATGGAACGCGGTGGAGGCCGCCGAGAAAACGAAGGACAGCCGCCTTTCCCGTGAGTTCATCGTAGCCTTGCCGATGGAGTTGGAACGGCAGGCGTGGATCGGACTGGTGAGCGATTTCATACAGGAGCAATTCGTTTCGGCCGGCATGTGCGCTGATGCCGCCATCCACGACGTTGACGGGCATAATCCCCACGCCCACATCCTGCTGACCGTGCGGCCTTTGAATCAGGATGGCTCCTGGCAGCACAAGACCGAGAAAGAATACCTCTGCGTCCGGGACGGAAAAGAACAGGGCTTCACCGCCGCCGAGTTCAAAGCGGCGCAGGCGGAGGGCTGGGAAAAACAATACCTGTATCAGGTCGGGAAGGAAAAACTGTATCTCCCTCCCTCCGTCGCAAACGCGCAGGGCTTTGAGCGACTGTCTAAGCATCCCTACAGCACAAAATACGGCAGGCAGAATCCCATCACCGCTCGTTGGAACAGCGAAGAACAACTTGTAGTATGGCGGGCAGCCTGGGCGGATACCAGCAACCGATGGCTGGAACGATGTGGTCACGATGACCGTATCGACCACCGCAACCATGCGGCACGCGGACTGGACGAGAAGCCCACCATCCATGAGGGCGTCAGCGCTCGGAAGATGGAGGCGGCGGGTCACGTCTCCGAACGCTGCGAGATCAACCGACAGATCCGCGCCGACAATGCCCTGATCCGCAGATTGAAAGCGGCTGTACAAAAACTGAAGTCTGCCATTGAGACCACTATCCCCACCCTGGCCTCTGCCATGGAGACCGTGCGCCAGAACATCATCGTATTCAACTACGGCCTGCTGCATATCCGCAGCCGGAAACAGGAAACGGGCGAGTATGTAACCAAGGCCAGGAAGCAGTTCAACAGTTATCTTGACCTCCACAGCCAAATCAGGGCGAAGCTGGACGAGCGAAAAGCGCTGCAAGCGGAGCTCGACGGTCTGGGGCTTCTGAGCATTGGCAGACGCAAGGAACTGAAAACAAAACTCGCGGTGTTGGCCGAGGAGATCGAAGAACTGCGCTTTGAGGAAAAGGACATCATGCAGGGCTTCGATAAAGAGGACGTAGCCGGGATGAAGCAGGTCAAGTCCGAGATCGGCGGGGCGGATGCGGATATGGTCAGGCTGGGCAAGGATGAAACCACGCTCACCGAAGCCATCGAAAAAGAACGCGAAAAGTTTACCGAGCTGAAAAAGCAGGCAGCCGAACTGGATCGGGGCGAGCTGACCGATGCCCGCCTTGCTCTCCGCCCGCAGATGGAGGCCCAGTCAAAGGAACGGATCAGGAGAGCCATGAGCAGCGGCAAAATCAGCTTCTGGAGTTATCAGGCCAGCGTCAGAGGCGCCGACATACTGATGGGTGAGGATGATATGGCGGAACAGTGTGAACGGGAACAGCGAATTAACAAGCTAGTGATTAGTGATAAGTCGGAACGCAATTCAAAGGAGAACAGGCACAGCCCTGCAACCAGGTAGAGAGTGGCTTGATGTATTCCGTTTTACACAACCAGTTATCGCGAAGACGGTTGGTGGGAAATGAGCATTTCTGCAGCTATCTCCAAAGCGGAATTACCACACATATAGCAGCACCAGAAATGCAGAGAGATTGAAATAATCGAAGCAATGAAAGAGAAGAATGGACATCTTGCGTCAAGGGAAGCCTCAAGTTGTGCAGAACACACCCGCTACTTCACACAGCGCGAGAGAGGAATGAAAAAATGGTTTTGTCTTGTTGATTATGGTTCTCGAAAATTAAATTACACAGCGCATGAGCCATTACAAAGAGCTCAACAGTGCGGACTACGTTGCGATAATCAGCATGCAATTGTTCTTCTCTGCACGCGAATTGCGCGCTGATCCCACATCTTGTGCATTTCCCCCTTGCATCTTGCTTGCGACTATGGTACAATACACTTGCAAAAGCCAATCCGAATGCGAGGTGGTTTTGTGGCTTTCAGTTTTGATTATTCCTTCCTTAAAAATGGCAGCCCCATCGTAACCCTGAGTTCATTCGGAATTGCCTTTAATCGAGGCGCGATTGAGGCTTTAGGTACGCCTAACCAAGTGAATATCGGTTATGACCAAAAAGCTCACGCAATCGGAATAAAGGCCAAAACCGAGGAAACAGACCTACCAACCTATGATTTTGCTCGCCGGATCAAGAATGACTGGATTCGAATTGGCGCAAAGGACTTTGTGAAATACCTTTCTAAGGTGAGCGGCATAGATTTTATTTCAAAGTCCAAACAATTTATCGCCGAATACGATATGGAAACCGAAACGCTTGTAGTCATTGTTGACGACAGCCATCTCAAATAAAATACAACCAGGAAAAAAAGAGGAGCACCCCACGAGTACCAGTCGTAGGATGCACTCTCCTGTGTTTGATATTGCAGACCACTCAAAGGTGCTACACAACATCATTGTCTTGACACAAGGAAAGTATAGCACCTTTGGGCCGGTTTGTAAACCTAACGGGTGAAATTTTCCCATTAGCGTCAAACACGGCTTTTCTTGCTTGTAAATATTAGAAAGCAGGTGTGCTATACGATGGTTTCAAAGAAACGCATCCACAATCCAAGCAGGTACCTTTTCCCCATCCCTCCAGGAAGCGGGTTCTACGTCGTCGTACCACTGACCGAGGAAGACTATCCTCGGTTGCAGAGTTATGGCATAAGGCCGGACGGCAAGGCTCGTATTCCTGAACCGATTCAATCAGCCACCATTGCCAACGCGGACGGAAAACTGATTGTAATCCGAAGTCTGCCAAAAACACTGCGGCCGATCGTTCGCACATATCATGTAATCGACTGGCACGGAAATGACCACTACGGAACTTGTGTTCAACACCGCCTGTGTTTTCAACGAAAACTGATCCCGCCTACCAACGTAGCCTTTGTTGTTGAGGAAGGCGTCCTTTTCTCTCCGCTGTTTGAAAATCAACCAAATGTAACGCCAGAGATCAAAGCCGCTATGAACATGGCATTGGAGATGCTAGGCCGTTTCGATATCTGGTCACCTGAAAAAGCACCGATTTTTCCTCCGGAACAGAAGCTTGAGGTGCCTTGGGAAATCCTTCGAGCAGGTACGAGAGAACAAGAAGTACTGCGTTCCTATTTGGAAGATGTTGTAAAACACAAACCTAAGTGCGAGCAGTTGGCTATCTTCGGAAACCATGAGCATCTGCAATCATTTAGCCCGGATTTCTATGTCTTGGGTTCCCAGAACTTCCTAGGGTATGTGGTGTATGGCTTTCCGCAGCTTAATTTGTTCGTTTTTGAGTCAAACGAAATCAACAATGCGACATACGTTTTCCAAGGTGATTGGGAGAACGCTTCCCGATTAACAAAGACCGAGGTTCTCTCCGGAGGGCTTCAGGAAGCGCGACTGTATCATACCGAAAACTGGAAAGGGAATATGTCCCAGTTGATTTCTCGGTTTCATACGAAAGAGCAGTAATAGTTTTGGCCACTCAATCAACTGATCACGGCTGGTACACATGATCAGAATCACTAAAACCACCTCCATGTCTTTCTGGTAACGGAAGCATGGAGGTGTTTTTTTCCTGATAATACTTCCCTGAACCATAGAATCCCAGAAAAATCTATGAGGGAAGGCCCCCGGAGGCCTGCTCGTACATTATAGTATATAGAGGGTTAAACAGGCGGAAGTCGAGACCTGTTAAGATCAAACAGTTGAGGAGAGGCAGACATGCTGAAAAACGGTGAACGCCCGTTGAATAGTGAAGAACGGGAATTCTTCTATGGGCTGTATAAAGGCCAATGTCCGGACTATGCCACGGTGCTGGAGAAAATGAAGGAGCTGCTGACGGCCAAGGCCAACATTGACCGCATTTTGGGTATGGATGCCCCGGATAGAACCGTCCAAAGGGAACGTCCTTCGGAGCAGCGGTAAGCTGCCCGAAAAGTGATTTCGCAGAAATCGCGCAGCCGCGCCGCAGGCGCGAAATGGGACCCACGCGCAAGCCCGTCAAAGCGGGTTGCTTGGGGCAAGAAGGAGCGGGGGAATGAACGAGCTTTCGGCTTTTGCCGGAAGAGAGGGATATGGAGCTTGCGACGACGCAGGGGGATTGGGGAGCGCCCCAACAAGCAGCAAACCGCCCGGCCCCGCAAAGCGGGAGCCGGACGGTTTTCCGCAAGTGTGTGCGCACTTGCCCTGCTTGCCGGTTTCTGA
>JBGUZS010000217.1:0-13798 GCA_045223835.1 Oscillospiraceae bacterium
CATGACCAGCTCCGGCCTGAGCCATGTGAAGCGGGAGAACGTGGAGGCCATGTTCGAAACCGTCAAGGAATACGGCAAATACTGATCCGCGCCTGCGGGTTCCTCCCCACGTCCCATGGGCGTGGGGAGCGTTTTTCGGGGATGGCCCGTGGGGAGGCGCGGTCAGCCGGCGGCATTCTCGGGGAAAGATGCGCATTCTGGACGAAAACACTCCCGTATCCCCTTCCGGCAATCAGCAATTTCACGAAAAACCGGCTTGCGCCGCCGGGAGATCTATGCTAAACTGACTAAACAGCAAGAGGATAAACGAAAATATAATATACAGGAGGCACACGAACCATGGGAACATTTGTCACGCTCAGCGGCGAGACCCAGGAATCCTTCCTGAACATCGAGCCCATTGACCTGGCCTATACCGGTCTGAAGAAGGGCTGCCTCGAGGGCGAGGTGGCCGTGATCACCGGCAGCGCCAGCAACGTGGGACTGGGCTATGCCCGGGCCATCGCCTGGGCCGGAGGCAAGGTGGTCGTCGCGGACCTGAATGAGGCCGCCGGCGCCGAGGCGGAACGGGTCATCAATCTGGAAAGCGGCCCGGACAGCGCCATTTTCGTCAAGACCAATGTCACCCTGCAGGAGGATATCGACAACCTGGCGGAGAAGGCCTTTGCCAAATTCGGCAAGGTGGACATGCTCCTGAACAACGCCATGAACATGCGGCTGAACGGGCCCATCCTCAGCTCCCCCGTCTCCGACCTGGAGCAGAGCTTCGCCATCTCCGGCAAGGGCGTGATGATGGCCATCAAGGCCTTCGTTCCCGCCATGGTGGAGCGGGGCCACGGCGTGGTCACCTACAGCGCCACGCAGTTCCACTACATGCCTCCCATGGTGGGCGGCAGCATGTACACCGCGGGCAAGGCTTCCGCCACCAGCCTGATCATGTCCCTGGCCAACGAGGTGAAGGGCAAGGGCGTCTATGTCTTCTGCCTCACCCCCGCGGGCATCGGCCGGCCCGATTTCTCCAAGTTCCCGCCACCGAAGCCCGGAGAGAAGCGCCGCATGTTCGGTATGCCCGGCTTCGAGGGGATGATCCCGCCGGAGGCCGGCGGCGCGGGCATGGTGTACAGCCTGCTCCATGCGGAGCAGCTCCACGGCTCCGGCATCCTCATCAACGACGCCCTTCTCGCCATGGACTTCCCCTTCCCCAAGCCGGAGAGCGTCAACCGGATGAAGGGCCGCAGACTCACGGATATGGAGCTCACCATGACCTTCTGCTACATGGGCAAGGGCTTCGACGAATAAGGACCAGAAAAAGGACCATAAGAAGGCCCGGGCGGCACATGCCGCCCGGGCTTTCCCGTCAGACGGGGAAGAATGGGGGAATAAGGGGAAAACCCAGGCGGCACAAGGCTTCTGCTTTCTCCCCCTGGCGAGGGACTAAGCGGCGGCTTTCTCCCTTACTCCCCCAGGTGGGGGAATAAAGGAAGAGCCTGATATATCAAGGTTTTCGCCCTTACTCCCCCAAATTTGCGCGCTGCACGGCCTTATTTCTTGGTTTCATCCAGCACTTTGCAGAATTCCCCGATGGCCGGATTGACGTTGTCCTTTCTCCAGATCAGGTATTCCTCAAAGGAATGCCCGTCAAGAATATAGATCTTCCTGATCCCGGGGTCGAAGCACAACTCGTCGTTGTCCATCACCACGGTCACGCCCACCCCGGATCTGACCAGCGCGGTGAGAGTGGCGATATTCGGCACCTCGACGAAATTCGTGATGCCGTACTGCTTCGCGATCTCCAGCTGCAGCTCCCGGGAGCTCCTGCTGTCCTCCTCGCTGCGGAGGATAAAGCGCACGGCATGAAAGTCCTCCTCGGTGGGCTCCTCCTTTTGGGCCAGCGGCAGGGAGGCCGGCACCGCGAAGCAGCATCGGATAACGCTGATCTGCTTGTATTCCACGGGGGTCTGCAGCGTGGCGATGCCCAGGTCTCCGGCAATGGAGGCGTCGATCTCCCCCACATTCATGGCGTCGAGCATTTTCACCGTATTGGGATAATAGTTCACGGAAATATGCAGATTGGGATAATGCTCCACGGCATACTTCAGGGCGGGACCAAAGTAGTTCTCCAGCAGCTGCCCATCCACCGACCCGATCTTCAGGGTCATGCTGTTTTGGCGCAGTTCCTCCTGAATGGTCCGGGCCATGGCTTCATACCGTTCCACCGTTTCCCGGGCAAATATCTCGAACATTCTGCCGTACTTCGTCAGCCGGACGGTTTTCCGGCTCCTTTCGAACAGGGGGAAGCCCAGCTCCTTTTCCAGATTGGAGATCTGCCTTCCCAGTACCGGCTGGGAGATATACAGGGTCTCGGCGGCTTTGGTGAAGTTCTCGAATTTTGCCGCCGCAAGGAAGTACTGCAGCTGTGTACTGTTCATGATCCCTGTCCTCCCTTACGCCGTCTCCGGCGCCTGCCGGAGGGCTGATTTGCCGATGTCCATGGCTGTATTATACCCCAGGCGGTTTGCCTCGGCAATGGTTTTCGCCATAAGGCAGTCGCCGATGGGACAGAAAACCGGGGCGCTCAGGGCACGGGCGGCGCAAACCGAACAGATCAGGAAAAACAGCCCGCAGGATATGCGGTGAAAAAAGAGCCACCCCTGCGCAGAACACAGGGGTGGCCGATGGTCAATGCTTCAGTCCTTCGCCGTCGGAGGAAAAGCCTCGTCCTCCGGCCGTTCTGTGCGTCAATACCTGCCGATGCTCTTGGCTGCAGTCCAGGCCTCGGCGGTGGCCGCGAGGATGGTCCGGGCGGACCGGCAGTCGCCCACCTGGTAAAACTCGCCCGCACAATAGCTGAGAGCCTCCGCTTCGTCCCACAAGGGAGACTGCCCGGCCGAGAGGATGACCGTATCCGCTTCCAAGGCTTCGGTCCCATTGGCCGTTTCGCAGAGGATGCCGGTCGGGGTGATCTCCTTCACCTCCGTCTCGTAACGGACGGCAAGCTTGCATTCCTGAAGCTTGGAACCGTAGGTCATGGCTGCGGCGTTGAGCTTCGTCATCTCCAGGATTTCCACGGGTTTTCCCAACTCAGCCAGGAATATGGCCAGCTCCAACCCGGTCTGCCCCGCTCCGATCACCACAGCCTTCCCCTTCACGAGGTCCGGGTCTCCGAAGGCCTGGGCGGCGGTAAGCACGTTCTTCCCGTCAATGCCCGGAATAGGCGGCAGAGAAGGCTTGGCTCCAATGGCGGCGATGATCACGTCCGGCTGCAGGCTCTTTACCAGCTCCGGAGTCACGGGGGTATTCAGGCGTACGTCGATGCCGGCTTTCGCGATCAGCATCCGCTGCTGCAGGATATAGTCGTAGACCCTTTTTTTGAAGGGAACGTCCTTCTCGCAGAGGAGTACTCCCCCCAGCTCCGACCCCTTCTCGCAAAGGATGACCCGGTGTCCCTCGCCCGCAGCTGTCAAGGCGGCCTCCATGCCGGCTATGCCGCCGCCTGCCACCAGAACGTTCTTATGCTCCCTCATGGGCGGCAGCGCGCTGATCTCCCGATCCTTGCCGGATTCCGGGTTAATGGTGCAAAACAGTCTGCCGTGGTCATACTCCTGCCCGACGCAGCGGAAGCAGCGAAGACACCGGCGGACTTCCTTATCCCTGCCGGTCCGGCACTTGATGGGCAGATCCGGGTCGCAGATGAGGCCCCGGGCCATCTCCACCACATCCGCCTGCCCTGCGGCAAGGATTTCCTCCAGCTGATCGGGATCGGAAAGTCCTCCGATGGTGGCGATGGGGGTGGAAACATGCTTTTTGATCTCTGCGGCGAGGGGGACATTGCAGCCGCCTTCCCGGAAAATGCCAGGATGCGTATACGCTTCAGTCGCCGGAATATAGAGGTTGCCTACAGAGACATGGATGAGATCTGCGTGGCCTTCCAATTGCTTGGCAAACTCAATGCCGCCGTTTATGTCGTAGCCGCCCTCAAACATTTCGCTGCCGCTTATGCGTACCTCCACCGGAAAGCCCCTGCCGCATTTGCGGTGGATCTCGTCAACGATGGCGACGGTGAAGCGGGCGCGGTTTTCCGCAGAGCCGCCCCAGCGGTCGGTACGCCTATTGATGAGGGGAGAGAAAAACTGCTGGGGCAGCCAGCCGTGTCCGGCATGCACCATAGCCATGCCAAAGCCCCTGTTCTTGGCATACAGGGCTGCCTCGGAGTAGTCTTCGATGGTCTGCAGGATCTCTTCCTCGGTCATCTCATGGCAGATCACATCCGGGCGCAGGGGATGCGGTCCGCCGGTTGGGGCGACCGGTTCAAGCCCCACCGCTTCAGAACCGGCGATGCCCAGCTTCATCAGCTCAATCGTGGGTACGGCTCCGTACCGGCTGATGGCATTGGCCACCTTGGCCAGACCGTTGCGGTTCAGCTTGCGCTCCTTAAGATTGATGCATTCGTAAGAGCGTCTGACAGGTACGACGCCATCCACATAGCATTCGCCGATATTCACCGATGCGCAGCCGCCCTTGGCTTTTCGCTCCCAATAGCGGATGTAATCTTCAGTGGGGGCATTTTCCGGCGTCAGATCATAGAGCCCTGTGGGCGCTGAAAAGATTCGGTTTCGGAAGATCGTGTTCCCCAGACGAAGCTGTCGGAACAGGTATGGGTACTTCTCCAATCCATTCATTTTTCTGCCTCCCTTATATCAGATTGTATTTTCGATCCCGCCGGGACTTCCGGAAAAAGGCTGTATGCAGCCCTGAAGAAAAGAAGAGAAAGAGAAAGCGGAAGCATACAGCCTTATTCTTTACCCCTCCGGCCGAGCAAACATGGGGGTGGCCGTATCAGTAGACCATGGTGGCCTGGAAGGTATCGTACGCTTCCTGATACAGGGCCACAACCTCCGGGAAATTATGCTGCATCAGTTCGTTCACATAGGAATCCCACTCGCTGAGCGGCTTGGAATTATCCACAAAGGCCAGGTAGTTCTCGGAGATATAGGTTGCCACGTCGTTTTTATACTGATCCACTTTATCGGACTGCTCCTGATTGAGCTTCGCGCCGGTGGGGTATTCATACGCGCCGTCGTAGTCCCAGGTGGCCCAGTAGGCGACGATGTCCTTCATCTTGTCCCAGCCGGGCTGCAGGTCGGTTACGGCGTTGTCTCCCATTCCGTGTTCGGCAAGCGCGTTGAAGCCGTAGAACAGGGTGATCCAGCCGAAGCCGAAGCCGCCCGGATTGCTAAAGGCAAACTCGGTTGCGACGCGCTTGCCGTTCTCATCCCAGTTCCAGAGCACGCCCTCTTCGCCGAAGGAAACGATCTCGCTGCCCTTGGGGCTGTACCGCCAGTCGCACCAGCTGACCAGCAAGGGAATATCCGAAGACTTCGCGTTGACGGAAACGGTGCCCAAGCCCAGACGGCTGCGCTCTCCGCCCATGTGGAAGGTCTGTCCCGCATAGCGGACGGGCCGTTTGATGGGCACCCAGGTCGGCAGGTCGGAATCAGAGGGGATGGCCTGCTCATAGTCGGGGATCTCCTGGATATTCATCATCATATACCCGACCTCGCTGTTCACGGCCCGGGTCTTGATATCGGCTACGCTGGCATAGCCTGCCCAGTTGGGGTCAATGAGGCCGTCATTGTACCAGCTGTTGATCAGGGTCATGAAGTCCCGGTCACGGTCTGTGGAGTGGCTGAAATAGACCTTGCCATCTATGACGTACATGGGTCCGAGCTCGGTCCCGCTCACGGCGGGCAATGTGTCATAGGCGGTGAAAGCATAGTACCCCTTTGAATCGATGGTGCTGAGCATAGACCAGGGGTAGTCGCAGGTATCGATGTTTACCTTGAAGGCCATGAGCATGTCATGCAGATCGTCAAAAGTCACGATGTCGTCGTTGGTCAGGCCGCACTTGTCGAGCCAGTCCCGCCGGGCCAGATAGTTCGTGCTCAGGTTGCTGCCCTTGGACAGGGTATAGAAGGCGGCGATCACATCCGGGCCGCGGAAAACCGTGGCGTAGGTGTTCGTGTCGTTCTTCCGGTCATGGGTCACCTCGTAGATGTAGTTGGGGCAGTAGTCCATGTAATCGTGGATGTTGATGTAGAAGCCGTCTTCAATGCCCTCCTCGATGGTGCCGGGATGGAAGGCGATGGTTCCTGTCATCAGGTCGCAAAGGTCATCGGAGGCGAGAAGCACAGCATAGTTCTCCCGGCGGGACTCGCTTGGGATCAGCTGGTATTCCATCTGTACGCCGGTGGCCTCGCGCTCGACCTTCGGGAGGGAGGTGCTGTTGAAGCCTTCCTCGGGAACGAGCTGGGGCATATAGGTCACGGTCCAGAACGTGAAGACTTCATCGGAGGTGGTCAGAGGGCCTTCGTAGTCATACGTCTCCGTGGCGAACCCGTGCTCGTCCTTCGGGAAGTTTCCGTTTGCCAGGTGGTCCAGGGGTCCCGGTTTCGTATTGTCCGCGCCTGCCTCCGGGGCTTCGGTGCTGCTCGCCTCCGGCGACTTTGTGGCCGGGGCTTGGGGGCTAGTGTCGGAGCCCTGTCCGCAGCCGGAGAAAAGAGCCAGGACGAAGAGCAGGGCAAGCAGTAGAGATAATGCCTTTTTCATGGTAATCTTCCTTTCCATATTAATAATTTGGTTTCAGACGTTTTCGGAGCCGCTCGGGAGACTTTCCGGGAAGGCAAGTCAGACGGCATTCATCCCTTACCGATATCCATGGCTACATTATAGCCAAGGCGGTTCGCTTCGGCAATGGTTTTCGCCATAAGGCAGTCGCCGATGGGATAGAAAACAGGGGCGCTCAGAGCATACGCGGCCGCCTCCTCCTGCAGCGGCTGGCGTCCCAGCGCGTTGACGATGCTGTCGGCCTCCAGGCGGAGCGCACCGTCAGCGGTCTCGCATTCCACATAACCGTCCCCCACGGCGACGACCTTCGTACCGGTATGGATCTCGATCTTCCGGTTGGTCAACTGCTCATTGGCCGCAATGGCATGGCAGGAATTCGTGCCGAAATTGAGCGCATCCCCCATCTCCGCGATCACGGGTTCCCTGCCCAGGGAATGAAGATAGATGGCAAGCTCGGATCCCGCCATCCCGCCGCCCAGGATCAGGACCTTCTTTCCCAGCTTCTCCGGCGCGGCATAGGCTTCCGTGACCGGGACGGCCTTTTCCAGGCCGGGGATGGGCGGCATGGCGGCTTTGCTGCCGATGGCGACGATGACGGCGTCCGCCCCCTGCGCCTCCACCTCCTGAGGGGTGAGGGTCTCGCCGACATGCACCTCTACGTCGGATTTCGACAGTCTGAGGATCTGCTTTTCGATATACTCCGCAAGATGCTTCTTGAAGGGGACCTTGTCCTCGCAGAGGAGAACGCCGCCCAGCCGGTCGCTCTTCTCATACAGCTTGACGCTGTGCCCGCGCTTCGCGGCGGTAAGCGCAGCCTGCATGCCGCCGATCCCGCCCCCCAGAACGATGACGCGCTTGGGTTCCGCTGCCAGAGGCTGGGTGGAATACTCCTCCTCCCGGCCCACCTGGGGGTTGAGAGAGCAGCAGAACTGCCCCGCGCCCATCACCTCGCTGTAGCAATGGTTGCAGCGCAGACAGACGTTGATCTCCTCGGTGCGTCCCGTGCGGGCTTTGTTCGGCAGATCCGGCTCGCAGGTCAAACCCCTGGCCATTTCCACGATGTCCGCCTGGCCGGAGGCAATGATCTCCTCCAGGAACTCCGGGTCGCTCAGCGCGCCGACGGTGGCGACCTTGGACTGGTGCATATGGGGCTTGATGGCCGCGGCGAGATTCACGTTCATCCCGTCAGGCTGGAACATGGAGGGATGGGTGATGGTGAAGCCGCTGGCCCCCGCGGAGACATGCAGGATATCTGCGTATCCGTCCAGCCCCTCGGCCATGCGGATACCCTCCTGGATATCGTATCCCTCCGGGACTCCCTCGCTGCCGCTGATCCGGAGCTCCACCACCATGCCGGGAACCTCCTTCTTGATGGCCTTGCAGATCTCCCGGGGAAGACGAAGGCGGTTTTCCAGGCTTCCGCCCCAGCGGTCCTTACGTTGGTTGGAGATAGGGGACATGAACTGGTGGATGAGCCAGCCGTGTCCGCCATGGAGCGTGACCATGCCGAAACCAACGGACTTGGCATACTTGGCCCCCTTCACAAAATCATCGATGGTCTCCTGGATGATCTCCTCCGTCATGGGCAGAGCGTGGTGGCCCTTATAGTCCGCCTCCATCGGGCCATAGATCTGCATGCCCAGGTCGGCAGCCAGGGTAGAGTGGATGCCGCCATGCTGCAGCTCGATGGTGGCCATGCAGCCATGGCGGGTGATGGAATTCGTGACATAGGTATAGAAGGGCTTGCCGCGGTAATTGGTAAAGGGCAGCATCCCGCCGCCGTAAGCCCTGCCGCGCTGGCTGACGCCGCCGCCGCTGATGCAGACCGAGGCCGCTCCGCCGATGGCCTTGCGCTCATAGAAGGCGCCCACCTCGGGCATCAGAAAGCCGTCCTTATCCATAAAGGAGACGCCCATGGGAGCGGCGAAGATGCGGTTGCGGAACAGGTATCCGCCCGCCTGCAGGGGAGCGAAGAGATGCGGGTATTTCTGCGTGCTCATATTCATCTTCCTTTCTGTATTTCCTCCATGCGTGCCGGGGGGGGGGAAAAGCCGTAAACGGCTCCTCCGGCGGCGTTTCCCCCTCAGCGGCAAGCGGCCGGAGCGCCGGATCAGTACCGGCCGATCAGGTTGGCTGCGCTCCAGGCCTCGCCGGTGGCCTCCATGATGCCCCGGGGCTTGCGGCAGTCGCCGGCCTGGTAGAATTCCCCCGCGAAGGAGGAAAGGGCGTCCAGTTCATCCCATAGGGGCTGTACGCCCAGGGCCAGGATGACCGTATCGGCGGGGAAGAACCTCTCCCCGTCCGACATGGCGCAGAGGACGCCGTCCTTTCGGATTTCCCGTGCCCTCGCGCCCGGGACGGTGACCAGACTGTCCTCGGCGATCTTGGCGGCGTAAAGCGCCTGATCGATCTTTTCCTGCGCGTCGATCAGGCTGACGTCCTTTCCCAGCTCCTTCAGGTAAATGGCCAGCTCCGTGCCGGAGCGGCCTGCGCCGATGATGAGGCCCTTCCCCTTCACCAGCCCGGGATCTGCGAACGCCTCCTCCACGGAGATCACGTTGGCCCCGTCGATGCCGGGAATATCGGGACGGATCGGCTTGCCGCCGATGGCGGCGATGAGCGCATCCGGCTTTATCTCCGCTGCCAGGGCGGGCGTCACGGGGGTATTCAGGCGCACCTCGATCCCCAGCTTCCCGATCATGTACTTCTGGCGCTCAATGTAATCCCCCACGCGCTTTTTGAAATACGCGCCGGTCTCACAGAGCAGAACGCCGCCCAGCCGGTCGGTTTTCTCGCACAGGGTCACCCGATGCCCGTTTTCCGCCGCGGTGATGGCCGCCTCCATGCCGGCGATGCCGCCGCCGGCCACCAGCACATGCTTCTTCCCGGGCGCCGTGTGATGGGCGAGGATCTCCCGATCCTTGCCGGAGGCCGGGTTGATGGCGCAGAAGAGGCGGCCGGACTCATACATCTCTCCGACGCAGCGGAAGCAGCGCAGACAGCGCCGGATCTCCTTCTCCCGGCCGGTCCGCAGCTTGACGGCCATATCCGGCTCGCAAATCAGCCCTCTGGCCATCTCCACCACGTCGGCCTTCCCGGAAGCGATGATCTCCTCCAGCTGGTCGGGATCGGAGAGGCCGCCCACGGCGGCGACGGGCGTGGAGACATACTTTTTGATTTCGGCGGCATAGGGCACGTTGCAGCCGGCCTCGTTGAAGATGCCCGGGTGGGTGAACTGGGCGCTGCCCGGATGCTTGGGATTGCCCATGGAAACATGGATCAGATCGGCGTGGCCCTCCAGCTGCCTGGCAAAGTCGATACCGCCCTCGATGCCGTAGCCGCCCTCAAAGAGCTCAGAGCCGGATATGCGGATCTCCACAGGGAAGTCCCTGCCGCACTTTCTATGGATCTCATCCACCACGGCAACGCCGAAGCGGGCGCGGTTTTCCACGCTGCCGCCCCAGCGGTCGGTGCGCTGGTTGAAGAAGGGGGAGAAAAACTGGTTCACGAGCCAGCCGTGGCCGCCGTGGATCTGGACCATGCCGAAGCCCCGGGATTTTGCATAGAGCGCCGCGTCGGAAAATTCATCGATGATCCGGAGGATCTGTTCCTCGGTCATGGCATGGCGCATAATGCTCGGCTCCAGAGGATTGGGGCCGTCGCTGGGGGCCAGCTGGTCCGTACCGTTTCTTTTGCTGGCCGCGCCGAGATGCTGGAGCTCGATGGCAGCCACAGCCCCCTGGCGGGTGATGGCGTTCGCCAGCTTCGCCAGGCCGTTATAGTTGTATATGTGGTCCTTCAGCTGGATGATGTTGTACCGGGAATCCCCGGGATCAAAATCGCAGACGATGCTCTCGCCGATATTGACGGAGGCCGCTCCCCCCTTTGCCTTCCGCTCAAAGTAGGCAATATGGTCAAAGCTGGGGGAAAAATCGGGCGTCAGATCAAGCAGGCCGGTGGGGGCATAGAAGATCCGGTTGCGGAACCAGGTGCCTCCCAGCCGCAGAGGCTTCAGCAGGTTGGAATAACGTTCAATTCCGGACATATCTTTTCTCCTTATGCTCATTCGGCAAAGAACGGCTGCGGACCGCGAGAAGGAGAGAAAGGAGGAACCGATTTGCGCGTCGCAGTCTGCAGCCGTTATGACGACTGATGATTTGATCACGCCGTTTGGTCAGAAACGACCGGAACGGGGATCATGCCATTGTAGTGATGTAGCGGTCATACGCATCCTGATACAGGGCAACGACCTGCTCGAAGCCATGCTGCATCAGCCCATTCACGTAGGAATCCCATTCGCTGAGGGGCTTGGAGCCGTCCACGAAGGCCAGGTAGTTCTCAGCAATATAGGTGACGAGGTCGTTCTTGTACCGCTCAACCTCCTCATTCTGCTCCTGGTCCAGCTTCGCGCCGGTGGGATACTCGTAAGCCGCGTCATAGTCCCACTGGGCCCAGTACTGGGAGATCTCGCGCATCCGCTCGTTCCCGGGCACCAGGTAGCTCCGGTTGCCGTCGCCGATGCCGTGCTCGCTCAGGGCGTTGAAGCCGTAGAACAGGACCAGCCAGCCGAAGCCGACGCCCTGGGGCTCGCTGAGGGCAAACTCCGTGGCGACGCGCTTGCCCTGATCGTCATACTCCCAGAGCACGCCCTCGGGCCCCCAGGAGATCAGATCGCTGCCGGAAAGGCTGTAGCGCCAGTCGCACCAGGTGACGGCCAGGGGGATATTCGCGCATTTCGCGCTGACGGAAACGGTGCCGTAGCCCAGCTTGCTGGTCTGCCCGCCCAGATGGAAGGTCTGTCCCTTCCGAAGCACGGGTCTCAGGATGGGATCCCATCTGCAGTTCGGATCCGGCGTACCCATTTCATAGTCCGTGACCTCGCTGATGTTCATCACCATATAGCCGACCCTGCTGTTGACGGCCCGGTCCTTGATGTCGCTGGTGCTGGCATAGGAGGCCCAGTTGGGATCCACCAGCCCGTCATTGTACCAGCTGTTGAGCCTGGTCATGAACGCCTTGTCCCGCTCGGTGACATGGCTGAAATAGACCTTGCCGTCGATCACATACATGGGGCCGAGGGCGGTGGGGCTCACGCTGGGAATGGTGTCATACGCGGTAAAGGTGGCATAGTCTTTGATATCGATGGTGCTGTTCATGGACCAGGGGAAGTCGCAGGTGTCGATATTGACCTTGAAGCCCATGAGCATGTCATGGAGGTCCTCATAGGTCACGATATCGTCGTTCGTCAGGCCCAGCTTTTCCAGCCAGTCTCCCCGGGCCAGATAATTGGTGCCCTTGCCGGTGGCATTCTGCATCGTATAGAAGCAGCCGATCAGATCGGGGCTGCGGAACACCGTGGCGTAGGTGTTGGTGTCCTTCTGGCGGTCAAAGGTGACCCAATAGATGTAGTCGGGGCAGTAATCCCGATAATCCCAGAGGTTGACATAATACCCATCTTCGATGGCTTCCTCAATGGTGGTGGGATGCATGGACAGGGACCCGGTCATCATATCGCAGAGATCGTCTGCGGCAAGAAGCACGGCATAATTCTGCTGACGGGATTCGCTGGGAATAATGACATATTCCACATGGACGCCCGTTGCCTCCCGTTCGGCCTTCGGCAGAGGCGTGGCGTTGTATCCGTCCTCCGGAAGAAGCTGAGGTGACCAGACGACGCCCCAATAGGTGAATTCTTCATCGGAATTGGTCAAGGGCATGGTGTACTCATACAGCTCCTTTGTGTAGCCATGCTCATCCACCTCCACGTTGCCCTTGGCATAGTGATAGAAGATCCCCTCTTCCGTCGGCTCGGGTTCAGCCTCGCCTTCCGGCTCCGCGGTGCTGCCGGGGGCGTCGTTTTCCGGCGCCTTCGTCGCGGGCGCAGCCGTCGCAGGGGCAGCTGTGGCATCCCCGCCGGGGGTCGTCGAAGGCTTCTGCCCGCAGCCGCTGAAGAGCGCGAGCAGGAAAAGGACGGCCAGGACAAAGGTCAGAATCTTCTTCATACAGATCATCCTTTCTTTGCAGATTGTTAAAACGCAGGGAGGCTCTATGCATTTTTCCGGTTAAACTGAGGAAATCCCCCTCCCGACATGGAATATTACTTATATTTATAGCATCATAATTAACACTTGTCTAATTCGATTCTTGTACTGATTGGAACAGAAAACGAATATCCATTCATTCTGCTTCCTGCTGCTCGGGAGTTCCGCCGTTCCCGGATAAGCCCGTTCGGCTGTAAGGACAAAGAAAATCCCGGAGCGGCAGGAACCGCTCCGGGATCGCTGATTTTCCCTTGTCTTATGCCTGAGCCTTGGCGGCGTTGATCTTCACGCCGGGGCCCATGGTGCTGGCCGCCACGCAGCTGCGGATATACTGGCCCTTGGCGGCGGCGGGCTTCGCCTTGATGACCGCGCTGATGAGGGCGTTGTAGTTCTCCACCAGCTTCTCGCTGCCGAAGGAGACCTTGCCGATGGGGCAATGGATGATGTTGGTCTTATCCAGACGATACTCCACCTTACCGGCCTTGATCTCGCTCACGGCCTTGCCCACATCGGGGCTGACGGTGCCGGACTTGGGGCTGGGCATCAGGCCCTTGGGACCCAGGACGCGGCCCAGGCGGCCCACCACGCCCATCATATCCGGAGTGGCGACGACCACGTCGTAATCGAACCAGTTTTCGCTCTGGATCTTCTGGACCAGCTCCTGGCCGCCCACGAAGTCCGCGCCGGCGGCCTTCGCCTCTTCCTCCCGCTCGGGCTTGCAGAAGACCAGCACACGCTTGGTCTTGCCGGTGCCGTGGGGCAGGACGATGGCGCCGCGGACCTGCTGATCCGCATGACGGGAGTCGACGCCCAGCTTGATATGGAGCTCGACGGTTTCGTCGAACTTCGCCTTGGAAGCCTTGATGACCAGATCCATGGCATCCTGGGGATCATACTGAACGGCACGGTCGATGAGCTTGGCGCTCTCCTGATAATTCTTTCCTCTGAACATGCTCTCAGTCCTCCTTCACCACGATGCCCATGCTGCGGGCGGTGCCCTTGATCATCCGGTACGCGCCCTCAATATCGGCGGCGTTCAGGTCGGGCATCTTCTGCTCGGCGATCTTCCGGCAGTCCTCAGCGGAGATGGTGGCCACCTTGTCCCGCTGGGGGACGCCGGAGGCCTTTTCGAT
>JBGUZS010000218.1:0-9473 GCA_045223835.1 Oscillospiraceae bacterium
CCGTATGTTGCGGGGCGGGACCGGGATCGGACCCGCCCGGCATTTTCATCCCTCCCGGACGCATAGACATGCTCCGGGAGGGATGGAGGATGGAATGGATACGGGGAGTCCGGGATACCCTATGGGGGATGCCCGTGCTGATCCTGCTGCTGGCCTGCGGCCTGGGGATGACCCTGGCCACAGGAGGCGTGCAGCTCCGCCGGTTTGGTGCGGCGCTGAGGACGGCGCTGGGCAGGGGACATAAGGCCGAAGCGGCGCCGGGGGAGCTGACTCCCTTTCAGTCCCTTACCGCCGCCCTGGCCGCCACGGTGGGCACCGGGAACATCGCCGGGGTCACCGCCGCCGTTACCCTGGGGGGACCGGGGGCCCTGGTATGGATGTGGTGCGCCGCCCTGCTGGGCATGGCCACCAAGTATGCGGAGGTCCTTATGGCCGTGCATACCCGTCGGAGAGGGCCGTCGGGGGAGTGGCAGGGCGGACCGATGTATACAATGGAGCGATACCTGGGCGGCGCAGGGAAGGCCCTTGCTGCCGCCTTCTGCCTCTTCGGCATGCTGGCCGCCTTTGGGATCGGCAGCGGGGTGCAGGCCGGCACCATTGCGGAGACGGTCCGGGCGGCAGCCCGGAGCCTGCGCCCCGGCTTTGCCGCGGAAGGCGCGGTGAACTGGACCGTGGGCGTCCTCTGCGCCGGAACGGCAGCCCTGACCCTCCTGGGGGGGATGAAGCGCCTGGGGCAGATCACCGCCCGGCTGGTGCCGGGGATGGCGGTGCTGTATATCCTGGCCTGCCTGGGTGTGCTGATCCTGAGGCGGGATGCGCTGCTTCCCGCGCTGGAGAACGTCTTCTCCGGCGCCTTCCGGCCGGGTGCGGCGACAGGCGGAGCGGTGGGGAGCATGATGGCTGCGGTCTCCGCGGGGGCGCGCTGCGGCGTATTCTCCAATGAGGCGGGGCTGGGCTCCGCCCCCATGGCCTATGCCTCCGCCGGCGGCGATCCGGATACCCAGGGGCTGTACGGCGTCTTTGAGGTGTTTGCGGATACCCTGGTGCTCTGCACCCTCACCGGACTGAGCCTGCTGGTGAGCGGCGTGCCCCTTCCCTATGGAACCGCCGGCACCGCCGCCCTGAACGCCCTGGCCCTGGGGCGTGTTTACGGGCCGACCCTGGGTCCTCTGCTCCTGGCGGTATGCACCGCTCTGTTTGCCCTGGGCACCATATTGACCTGGTCCTTTTACGGACTTCGGTGCTGGGAATATGTATTCGCCGGACGGGGAACAGGGATCTATCGCTGCCTCTATGTGCTGTCCTGCGCGGCAGGGGCGGTGACAAAGCCCGAACTGAGCTGGGCCTTGGCGGAGACGGCCAACGGGCTGATGTGCATACCCAATCTGGCGGCCATGCTGGCGCTGACCGCGAAGGTGGGAGCAGTCAGCCGGGAAGAGGAGAAAATTTCCCGGGAGCATGGAAAGGATTCCGCCCTTCTGCTATAATCAAGATCAGAGAATAAAGGAGGGATCAGGATGCGGTATATCGGCGCAGATCTGGGCACCAGCGCGGTGAAGCTGCTGCTCATGGAGGAGGACGGGACCCTGGTGAAGAGCGTGAGCCGGGAGTATCCCCTGCACATGCCCCGCCCCGGCTGGAGCGAACAGGATCCGGCGGACTGGGAGCGGGAGACTATGCTGGGCATCCGGCAGCTGCTGGAAGGGGAGGACCCGGGCCAGGTCCGGGGTATCGGCGTCGGCGGCCAGATGCACGGCCTGGTGGCCCTGGACGAGGCCGGCCGGATCCTGCGTCCCGCCATCCTGTGGAACGACGGCAGAACGGAGGAGGAGAGCGCCTGGCTGAACCGGGATTTCGGAGAGGATCGGTTGGCGGCCCTCACGGGGAATATCTCCTTCGCGGGCTTTACCGCCCCGAAGCTTCTTTGGATGCGGAAGCATGAGCCTGAGCTGTTCGGGCGGATCCGCCGGGTCATGCTGCCCAAGGATTATCTGGTCTGGCGGCTCACCGGCGTCCATTCCGCGGACTGCAGCGATGCTTCCGGAATGCTCCTGTTCGATGTGGAGCGCCGCCGCTGGTCCGGAGAGATGCTGGAGCTCTGCGCGCTGCGGGAGGAACAGATGGGGCGGGTATATGAAAGCAGCGAGGTCGTCGGCTGCCTGACGGCGGAGGCTGCGGAGCGCACCGGCCTCAGCCGGGAGGTGCGGGTGGTGGCCGGAGCGGGGGACAATGCCGCCGCCGCCGTGGGCACCGGCACCGTGGGCAAGGGGCTGTGCAATATCTCTGTGGGCACCTCCGGAACCCTGTTTCTGGCGGGGGACCGGTTCATTAACCCGGAGAACCATGCCATCCATTCCTTCTGCCATGCGGATGGGGGCTGGCATCTCATGGGATGCCAGCTGAGCGCCGCCGCCTGCAACCAGTGGTGGTCCGGCATTCTGGGAACCGACGACTATGCGGGGGAGCAGGCGGGGATCACGGAGGACAAGCTGGGACGGGACCCGGTGCTTTGGCTGCCCTACCTGATGGGTGAGCGTACCCCCCATAACGACGCCCAGGCCCGGGGAGCGTTCCTGGGCATGAGCATGGATACGGACCGGTCAGATCTGACCCAGGCGGTGCTGGAGGGGGTGGCCTTCGGACTGAAGGACGGCCTTCTGGCCATGGGGGAGGCGGGACGGCTCCTGCGCAGATCCCGCATTTGCGGCGGCGGGGCCAGGAGCCCGGTCTGGCGCAGGATCCTGGCAAACGTGCTGGATCTGCAGCTGGATCTGCTGGCTGCGGAGGAGGGACCGGCCCTGGGCGGCGCCATGCTGGCCGCTGTAGGCTGCGGCGCTTACGCCAGCGTGGAGGAGGCCGCCGGAAGGATCGTCCGCACCGTGGGGACGGTGGAGCCGGAGCCGGAGCTGGTATCCCGGTACGGGGAACGCTACGAAGTATGGAAGGAGCTGTATCCCCGGCTTCGGGAGCTCTTTCCCCGAATGGCGGCGGAGGGCTGAGAAATGGGCAAAAGGATCGCCGTGATCACCGGCGCCTCCTCCGGAATGGGCCGGGAATTCGTGCGTCAGCTGGACGCGGCGGAGCGGTTTGACGAGATCTGGGCCATTGCCCGGCGCCCGGAGGCGCTGGAGGAGCTGGGGGAAAGCCTCCGGGCGTCGCTCCGCCTCCTGCCCCTGGACCTGACGAAGGACGGGGCGGGGGAGACCTATGCGGCCTTGCTGAAATCGGAGCAGCCGGAGGCGGCCGTCCTGGTGAACGCGGCGGGCTACGGGGTTTTCGGCGCCTTTGCGGAGCGGGATCTGGAGAATCAGCTGGGGATCGTCGAACTGAACGACCGGGCGCTGGTGCGCATGACCGCGCTCACTCTGCCGTATATGACCCGGGGGAGCCGGGTGTATCAGATGGGCTCCCTTTCCGCCTTTCAGCCGGTGCCGTATATCAGCGTTTACGGGGCCTCCAAGGCCTTCGTGCTGAGCTTCTCCCGCGCCTTGAATGCGGAGCTGAAGCCCCGGGGGATCCGGGTGATGGCGGTGTGCCCCGGATGGGTGCGGACAGCCTTCTTCGACCGGGCGGTGAGCGACGATACCATCGTATATTACAACCGCTGGTATTCGCCGGAGCAGGTAGTATCCCGGGCCCTTCGGGATATGGTCAGGGGAAAGGATGTTTCCGTCTGCGGTCTCGCCATCCGGCTTCAGGTGCTGATGGTGAAGCTTCTGCCCCACCGGCTGGTGATGCGGATCTGGTGCCGGCAGCAGAAACAGCCTCGTTCCGGGGAAGAAGCGGGGAAAAAGTAAAAAAGTTATTGACAAACCCATGCCGGCATGCTAATATACGCAATGTCGCCGGGGAACCCGGGACATGGCGTGGGGGTATAGCTCAGCTGGGAGCCCGATCAAATCGGTCTCGTACCCCTCTCAAAATTGAATATTACGTCTTCTCACCATCTGGGGGTATAGCTCAGCTGGGAGAGCGCTTGAATGGCATTCAAGAGGTCAGCGGTTCGATCCCGCTTATCTCCACCATCATCGAGAAGATGTAATAGCGGCCCGTTCTCTTTGGAGAACGGGTCGTTTGTTATCTCAGGCGGGTCTCTTCCCCGCCTCCTGTTCCCTTCGGCAGTCCAGCCCGAACTGAAACTGATCGAAATCAATGTTGAAGTCGATGTGTACCCGGTAGTCCCGGTACACGTCGATCCTTTTTATGAGGCAGTTCACGATCATCTTTTTCGTCTCGATGCTCGCTCCGTCGTACAGCTCCGACCATCCGATGATGGCGTCGTACTGCCGGTTCAGCGAGGCCATGAGCGCCTGCCCTTCATCGTAGGCTGCCTGTGCCGACTTGAGCTGGTGCTCCAGCGCGGCACACCTATCCTCCGCCTCTTTAAGCAGTGAGCCCAGCGTTTCCGTGCTGAAGCTGCTCTCGCCCCGAATGGATTTCACCACCTCTGCCCGGAGCGTTGCCAACTCATCGGCGGCCTTCGCGTGGTCGCGTCTGGCTGCTTCCAGCAGCGCCTTGCGTTCCGACATCCGTTCCCGGTAGCTTTGGCTGACGATCTCACTCTTGTTCACCGTCCACATCTGCTCAAAGATGTGCCGCACCACCTTGTCCACGATGCCGTCCAGAATGTGGGCGGTGTAGCCCGTCTGCCCGTCGCACTCCGTCTGCCTGCGGGTTTTGCCGTAGCAGATATACCGGATGCGCTTGACGACACGGTGCGGGTCAGTGGCGCAGGGATAGGGCTTGCCGTTGGTGGTGAGGACCAGCCGCGCCCCGCAGTGACCGCAGTAGACGTTCCCGGCCAGTAGCGTGCTGCCTCTGGTGTTCATAGGGACGTGCGTTTCCAGCGCCGCGGCGTTGGCGCGGGATTCGCGGATGCTCCGGGCGGCCTCGAACTGCGCCTGCGTGATGACCTGCAGATGCTCCTGTACCTCAGAGCGGCTTTCCCCGCTGCGGAGGACGCCGGTATAGGTCAGGTTGCAGAGAATGCCGCGGATGCTGGCATGATGCCACGGCTTACCGCTGCGGGCTCTGTAACCCTGGTCGTTCAGCCAGGTGGCGATGCGCTGCGCGCCGTAGCCCTCGTTTACGTACTTGTCGAAGATCATCCGTACGACAGACGCCTCCGCTTCATTGATAGCCAGGGCGTAGACCTCGTGCTTTCGCTTGTTGATCCGTCCGCTTTTTACAAGATCATAGCCGTAAGGCGCGCTGCCGCCCTTGAAGCCGCCGTCCTCCACCAGCTGCCCCAACGCGGTCTTGGTACGAATGGAGGTCTTCTCGCTCTCGCCGTCGGCCTGCCAGAAGCGGATATAGTTGGTGAGCTTGTCCGTGTGGCTGTCGAAGCGTTGTTCGCCCTCCTTGCAGCTCCAAACCCGGATGCCGTTGCGCACGAACCATTCCACCACGAAGGGCGTCTCGTCGGCAATGCGCCCGATGCGGTCGAACATGAAGACCAGCAGGATGTCGAACTTGCCCTGCCGGGCGTGCTCCTTGATGATCTGGAGCTTGTCCCGGTTCTCTGCCCGGACCTTGTGGCCGGATACACCGTCCTCCTGTTCCTCGTGGATGATGATCCAGCCGTGTTCCTCCGCAAAGCGGTGGCACTCCCGGCGTTGCATGGGGATGTCGGCCTGATGGCTGTCGTTGTAGTCCACCTGCTTGTCGGTAGACACGCGGTATAAGCAATATACTCTGTTTTCCATAGAATCACGTCCCTTCCTTTGCTGCTCGGAAAGGGCGTTTTTGCGTGTGCGATATGCGCTTGTCAAGGTACATGGGCTTCGCCTCCATTATCATACACGGGATTGCCCGAATCCGCAAATCTGCCGCGCTCTGCGTAGGAAGAAATCAGCATCTGTTTCAATCGGTTTATGGCCGTAGGGTCAGGTTCAGGAGAAAAGGAAACTGTTACCACATGTCCGTCTACAATCAGGAAGGAATCGACCTCTCTTGCTTTCATGCTGTGTCTCCCGTTCATCTTGCGTCGCGCTGGCGCTGCAAGTGCTTCCGATAATAGTCACAGGCTTTCAGAATGAAATCCTCGGCCTTCTCTCCCTCTACGCCGGAGGGCAGCACTTCCCGCAGCCGGTCCGCCCGGATCTTCACCGTCTCCCGCTGGTTAGGTTTTGCTTCGGACAAGATCGCCTCGATCTGCTCCGGGGTGCAGACGCCAGCCCTGTGCATCCGCGACGCCTGGGAGTAGGACGGCGTCACATCGTCCCGCTCGGCAATCTCGGCGATATGTGCCTGTGCGTCCTCGTCCAGATAGGACAGCTCCACGCCCACGGAGAAGGCGATCCGCCCTTGATCCACGAGGTCCAATAATTTAGGACCAAGGTGTGTCAGGCGGATATACCGCTGGACGGTCCTGCCGCTCTCGGTATCGCTGATGGAATCGGCGCTATCCAACTTCCCGACAACTTGTCGGGAAGCAACGCCCTGATGCTTGATCGCCTCCAGCTTTATCTTATAAGCAAAGGCCTTTTCGCTGGGCAGGATGTGCTCCCGGTGCAGGTTGCTGTCCACCAGCAGAATGGAAGCGGCGTCCCGGTCGATAGTGCGGATAAAGGCGGGCACAGTGTCCAGCCCTGCCCTCTGCGCTGCGTGTATCCGCCGGTGTCCGGTAATGATCTCATAATCTCCCGGCATGTTTTCCAGAGGCCGCACCAGTACCGGCGTCAGCACGCCGTTTTCACGGATGCTCTCGATCAGGCTGTCCATCTCCTCGTTGTCCAGCACCTTGTAGGGATGGCCCGCAAAGGCGTGGAGCTTGCGGATCGGAATTGCGGTAATCTGTGTATCGTTTTTGCTATTATCCGGCGTCCTTGCGGACGCATCCCATAAATCGTTCATTCTCTATTCCTCCTACTCATTTCTGTGTGACTTAATCTTAGCAAGCAACGAATATGCATGCGCACATTCCGCTTGTCAGGGGGAAAGCCCCTGAAACCCTTGTTCAGCATGCCTTCAGCCGGGGTCAAAGGGGTCGCCCCCTTTCAAGTGGTCGAGTGATATCACGAGACGTTGCTTGTCAGAGTTTGACCACGCACATTCGTCTCGACGGGATCGGTCTGCATATCTGTCATAGCAAGAGCAACCTGGACCGGTTTCTCCTTTGCTTTTCTCTTCATGAATCCGAACAATGTCATCCTCCTCACTTGTGCTGATGTGACCGAGTGGCCCTCATTCGCAAAAAAGGGGCCGCTCATACAGAAAAAGCTTGTTTGTCAGGAAAAAGAGGGCCACTTCCTGCCGGAATCGGGGCCCATGCTTATCGTCCTTACAGGCTGAAAAGAAAAAGTGGGGCCACTTTTCGGAAAAATGACCCCACTTTTGTTATCGCTGGGCTTCGGTCCCAAAATGTGGGATCACTTTCGCTGGAAAGTGGGGTCACGAGCTGGCAGCGATATCACCACTCGTTATAATTCCGTCCATGACGAAGGTACTTTTCGATCTGTCGGACGGTGAAGCCCTTTTCCAGAGCGCTCAAGGCAACTCTCAACGCCCATTCACAGGATTCCTGGTCATAATTGTTTTGAAGGCTCATTCGACCGATCTGCTCCAAAATACAACTCCTACGGCAGTTACCTTTCGGCGTGTAGAATACCTCATGGGTATTGCATACCTTTTGCGCGATGCTCAGTCCCTCGTGATAGTACAGCCGGTTCGTGATCGAGCGTTCGCTGTCCACATCCCCCTGGGCTCTGATGACGTCTGCAAAATCATCATTACCAAACGTTCGAGCGAAAACTGTGGGTCTGCCGCGTTTCCTCTTTTCGGAATCCGCTTCCATAAATCATCATTCCTTTCTTTCAGTTGGTATATATCTCAGTCTTGTTCTCTCAGTATGATTAGGGTCGGTTTTTCCGACCTTTAGAAGTCTGCTTTTCCGACCTCTTGGAAAAATGCTTCACATAGATGCGAGACGGACTGCCGCGCCCCTGGCGCTTCTTTTCGATCAGCCCGGCGATCTCCAGCTCACGCAGCAGTTTACAGGCCTTCTCCTTGCAGCAGCACAGGTCGGCCTGTATGGACGCGATCGTGTAATAGAGATAGACGCGGCCACGCTCGTCCAGCCAGCGCTTCTTTACGGAAAGATCCATACGGTCCAGCAGGAGCCCATACAACAGCTTGGCGTCGGTCGAGACAGAACGATACTGCGGATCTGTGATCAAGGCCTTGGGGATGCGGTAGAAGGGGTATTCTATAGCGTCCCGCTCGGTGAAATAATCGTTCAAAGTATCATCTCCTTTTGTGTCCGCTTTGCCGTTGTTCCCGATCCCGTTCCTGCCCCGGAGTCTCTCCACAGCGTATCGGCCCGTTGGTACGCTCATTTCATCGCACACTTCTCCCGGGTCATATCTCATCGGACGGCTATTCAGTTTTCAAGGTGCAGGAGATCATACAAATCCCTTCACAGTACTTGGACAAGGGGGTCCTGTTTTGGGGGGTGCTTTCATGAGCAATTCTATAAAAGCTTTGGATTTACACTGTTGCGATAAAAGTCCTCCCATAATGTTTGGACAAAGGGGTGCCAAAAAAGAAGTCTGTTTTGAGCTGTTCTTGAAAAAAGTTCCTTTCAACTGTTAAGCCATGAGAAGGCCCGTTTGTGGGGTATTCGAGAAAAAAATACAAAGTGTGCAGTGCATATTTGAGAGCTTGTCAAAAGCCCCTCAATCTCTTACCGCAACATGCAGGGCAAAAAAACGACAACAAACTTTAAAAAAACTCTCATCCTTCTACCACGACATTTCGACTGCGAAACGGCCATGGTATTCGCAAGTTTTTCTCTACTACTCTATTGCGACATAAATTTGGAAAAACGAAACCCATGCTGGGAAAGAAAGCGTATCCGTAATTCTTCCCTCACTTCTCTACAGCAACTTTTTTGAGTCCAAAGCGAAGCCGAATGCGTAAAGAATCTGTGAACTCTGCAGTTTCGCCTCCGTCCCATTAATTTGCAGTGGAAGCTGAAAATGCACACCCTGTTTTGAAAAATAAAAAACGCTCATGTTTCTCCGAGCGGAGTTGTATGAGCGCGTTTTGTTCTGGTAGATCTCGATCATGTCACCGCCAATATGAATTGAATTTTGACGGTTTCTGTGGTATATTAAATTATGAAGGATAGTATGCATCTGATACTCTTGAGGTAGCTGGAACGGAACGCAATCATGACGCTTTAGGACCGACCATGAGTGGTATTTTTGCAGAAATCAAGATGGTCTTGACTCTGCCCGTAGCGATGTGGCCAGACAGGTCAACAACGTACTTCTGAACACCTACTGGAATATCAGTCGCATTACCTCTGAACATGAGCAGACCGTGCCGACTACGGAAAGCAGACGATGAAAGAGCTGGCCCGGGTGCTGACGGCTGAATTTGGCAATGATATGGTACAAATGATAGGTGACAAATAAAAGAGGAAATTCAACTCGAACATGGTAAGATGTAGTTGCTACACAACAACTGCC
>JBGUZS010000219.1:0-4862 GCA_045223835.1 Oscillospiraceae bacterium
GATTGAACGCGAAAGACACCCCTCCTGGGTTTCTTTCGCGCTATCTTCCTTCCCGTTTTCGTTCCATTTTCGGGTTTGTCTACAGTCGGCTGGCGGCTTTGGCTGCCAGCCGCTTTTGTTCTGCCGGAGCAAGTTTGCATTTTGCCATCGGCGTCATGCCAGAGAAGGACTGCAAAAGATTTCCGAGGATCTGATTCTGGCTTTTCCTATAACTTTTTGGCTCATCTTGGCTGAAAAAAGTTATAATTTACAAAGTTTGGTTTGCCAGATATAATCAATTTAGTGAATTTATAAAAGGGAGGCCGAATCATGGGAACTTGGCATCAATACCTGAAATCGGCGGGAACACCGCCTGAGTGGCCTTATCCGATCAAGTTCGGCGAGGAGACCGAACTGGAAACGGATGTCCTGGTGTTGGGCGGAGGCATCGCCGGCTGCTGGGCAGCCATCAGCGCGGCCCGCAGCGGGGCAAAGGTCGTGGTTATGGAAAAAGGCGACGTCAAGCGCAGCGGCGCCGGCGGTCCGGGCTGCGATCACTGGTGCAATGTGCCTGCGAACCCTTGCTCCCGTGTGGAGCCGGATGCCTGGGCAATTGAGGAGATGAACGAGGGCGGCAGCTTCAGCAATGGCATCGGCATTCAGATCCAGTGCCGCGAGGACTGGGATACCCTGCAGGAAATGGAACTGATGGGCGGCAAGATCCGGGATACGGACGATGAATTCCTGGGTGTTGAGGGCCGCGACGAAAAGACAAAGCTCATGTTCTCTCCGCGTTACAGCGCGGGTCCCAGCCTGTTCCTGGCCAAGGGCTACGGTGAACCGGGCTTTAATTCGCCCGAGAAGCGCAACAACGTGGTCATTCGCATTTGGGGCAGCACCTTCAAGCCTGTTTTGAAAAAGGAATGCCTGCGTCTCGGGGTTAAGGTCCTGGACCGCGTCATGGCCACCAGCCTGTTAAACGAGGGCGGAAAGCAGGGCGCCAGGATCGTGGGCGCCACCGGCATCAATACCCGCACCGGCGAATTCTACATCGTCCATGCGAAGGCAGTCATCATTTCCACCGGCGGCTCCGGCCAGATCTGGTTCATGGATACGGAGCATGGCGGCTACTCCACCATGTATTCCCGGAACGAGAGCGGCGACGGCACCGCGATGGCCTGGAGGGCCGGCGCGAGGCTCACGATGATGGAAGGCAGCCGGCCCTTCGGCATCGGCAGCGGCGTAAAGCATAAATGGTACACCGGCGGCGGTGACGCCAGCTATGAGAACATCACCATTGTGGACTCCAACAACAAAAAGCTGCCCTTTGGTTACCAGAGCTGGGAGGACGGCGGCTATCAGTCCTCCGACTGGGTCAAGCTGCGCGCCGGCATCCAGAGCGGGGAATACGAACTGCCCTTCTACGGCGACTTTGCGGGCACTCCGGAAAAGGAGGCCAACGCAACCTGGAACCTGATGCTCAACGAGGAGTCCACCACCAAGATCATGGTGAAGACTATGACGGAGGGCGGCTTTGATTATCGGCGCGACCAGGTCATGAACTATAACCAGATCGAATTCCAGACTCCTCAGCAGTACCGTGAGGCCAGCCGAGGCGGCGGCCTGATGGTGGACTGGGATCTGAAGACCAATCTGGACGGTCTCTACGCGGCGGGCACTGCCATGTTCTCCCCCGGGGACCACAGCTACGCCGCCTCCACCGGCCGCTATGCCGGCCGCAAGGCAGCCGCTTATGTCAAGAGCGTTGAACTGGGAGAAGCCTGCCGGGAGCAGATCGAGCGGGAAAAGGAACGGGTGCTGGCGCCAACCAAGCGGGATGACGGCATCGAGTGGAAGGAGCTCCACAATGGCCTTAGCCGCGCTATGCAGTACTTCGTGGGCGAGTATCACAGCGACCGGCTCTTTGACCTGGCCATGGAAGAGATCGAGCGTATCGAGAAATATGCTGTACCGCAGCTTTACGCGCTGGATCCCCACAAGCTCATTCGCGGCCTGGAGGATTTGAGCATGATCGAGCATGCGAAGATCATCATCGCTGCCATGAAGGAGCGCAAGTTCACCAATGCGCGCCTGGGCGTCTCCCGAGTGGACTATCCCCAGGATGATCCCGAAGAGATGAAGTATTACCTGACCCTCACCCAGGTGGATGGAAAGGTGAAGTTTGAACGCGTGCCCATCCGGTACTGGGGCAACATGAAGGAAGAATATGAGGCTCACAACCGGGATTACACCGGCGTATACCGGCCGGAGAAATAAGGAAGGAGGATCCTGATAATGGCGGATAAAGTCTTTGCCATCCCCAATGTGCAGACCCCCAGTGTGCCCGTACGTATCGATCCCGCCAAGTGCATCGGCTGCAATACCTGTGTGGAGACCTGCCAGATCGATGTGTTCATCCCCAATCCGGAGAAGGGCAAGCCTCCCATCATCCTCCATCCGGAGGAGTGCTGGTACTGCGGCTGCTGTGCAACGGATTGCCCCACACCCGGCGCCATGCAGTTCAATTGGCCTCTGCCCCTGAAGCCCCGGTGGCGGAACAAGGAGACCGGAGAGGTCCATCAGCTCATCTGAGCGCCGGCCTGATCCCGTTCCGGAGCAGGAACGGATCATCTCGGAGCCCAGCGAAGCGGGTCCAATTCGAAGGGGGTCGGCTTTGCCGACACCTTCAGTTTTCCCCGAGCGTTCGGAAATTCGCGTGATCGAACGGGGCGGCGTGGGCAAGCTCGATCTGAAGCTGCTGGATATCCGTAAGGATCCGCAAATGCAAACATCCCCCTGTGCCGTTCGGCATAGGGGGATTCTTCTTGCCTGGTGCGGTTTTGGTTTATTCCTTCGGCTCGTAGGGGACGCCGCAGTGCTCCGCGTTCCAGCGGTCGATCTCATCGTCGATGAACTTGTCCGCCTGGGGATAGATGGTGCCCAGGGCGCCGTAGGTGATGCAGGGGATGAAGTGGCCGCCGGGGGCGTACTGGTCGCAGGCGCGGCGGACCTCGGCCCGGATCTCCTCCTCGGTGGAGTCCTCCCGGTCCACGATGGCGGCGTCGATGCCGCCCATGAGGGTCATGCGGCCGTTCAGCTGCTTCTGGAGCTTGGGGATATCGTTCTGGGGGAGCACGCCCTGCCATACGTCGATATGCAGGTCCACCATGTCCTCCACGATGGGCTCGCAGAAGCTGTCGCAGTGGTGGATGATGACCACGCCATGGTCATGCAGGTAATCATAGGTCTTCTGGTAGTTCTTCTTGATGAACTGCCGCCAGATCTCCGGCTGCATGAAGAGGTTCGTCTTGCTGCCCCAGTCGTCATGGGAGAGCATGGCGTCCGGATGGACATGGTCCACCATGAGCTTCATGCCGTTATACCGGTATTCGCCCACGGCGGCGCACAGGTCCTCCATGGCCTCCTCCTCGGTCATGAGGTTGATGAAGGTATCCTCGAAGCCCATGAGGAAATGGAGCCGCTCAAACAGGCCGGTGGGGGCGAAGCACATGAGCAGGCCGTTTTTCCGGTCCGCCTGGGCGCAGCGCTCCAGATAGGGCTCCCAGAGCTCGTCCTGGGAGCAGTTGGCGATGAGGTCGGGTACCTTGGTGAAATTGCGCCAGCTGGTCACATCCCGCACCACCTTGGTCTCCTCCGTCACATGCGGCATGGCGGCGATCACGTTCTTGGGCCAAACGATGGTGGTGCCCCACAGGTCCTTATGGGGGGGCATGCCGGGGGACCGGTTGCCCCGGACAAATACGTTCACCGGGTCGCCGGGCATGAAGATGGTGCCCTCGTACTGCTTCAGCAGACGATCGGGCTTGCCGTCCGGCTTGATGGTTTCCAGAAACAGCTCTCTTGCATTCAGCATCCTCGTCTATTCCTCCTATGTGGGCCGGCAATCGGGCCGGCATGGTTTTCAAGTGATTATAGCACACATCCGTGCTTTTGTCTCTATAAAATTTCGTTAAAATACGGGAAAGAACCGGCGGGGAAAAACCGGGCCGCTTGACAGGGCCGCCGGATGCGGGTATCCTGTTTCCGCAGAACGCGGGGAGGGAAGCGGCATGAACAAGACGGAAACCTTTATCGAGCTGTACAAGGAGCTGGAGGAGCTGGCGGTGAGCCGCTACGGCTATCCCGCGGACGGGCGGGCGGTGTACCAGCTGGAACGGAGGCCGGAGTTCAAGCGGATCCGGGAGGAGCTGGATTACTGCCGGGAGGTGCGGAACCTGCTGCAGCACCGGAAGAAGCTGGGGGGATCCTTCCCCGTGGAGCCCTCCGGGGCCATGCTGGACCTGCTGCGCTCCGTCATCGCCCAGGTGGAGAACGCCCCCCGGGCCAGGGATATCCAGGTGCCCTTTTCCCAGGTCCTTTGGAAGACCATGGAGGACCCGGTGCGGGCCACCATGCTGGAGATGGAGGGGAGGGGCTTCTCCCATATCCCCATTCTGAAAAACGGCGTGGTGGAGGGGGTCTTCAGCGAGAATACGGTGTTCACCTGCCTGCTGGACGGGGAGCTCACCGGGATCGGGGAGGATATGCGCTTTGCCGACCTGCAGCCCTGGCTCTCCCCGGAGAGGCACCGGTCGGAATCCTTCCGCTTCATCCGGGAGGACAAGCTGGTGGACGAGATCAGCGATATGATCGAAAAGGCCCAGGCCCGGCATGACCGGATCGGCCTGCTGTTCACCACCGCCAACGGCCGGTCGGAGGAGCCCATCCGGGGGATCCTCACCGCCTGGGATGTGGCGGGGGCCCGGGACTAAAGGCAAGGGAATGGGGTTTCTTTGAAAGGGGCCCTGCGGGGGCGCTTGATTATTCTGCCGATGTAATCGCTTTGCAGCCTCCGGCGGCCCGGGTTCTGTCGCCGTAGATTA
>JBGUZS010000220.1:0-14195 GCA_045223835.1 Oscillospiraceae bacterium
CTGGTAGCGGCGACTGGATTTGAACCGGTGACACTTCGGGTATGAACCGAATGCTCTAGCCAACTGAGCTACGCCGCCGAGTCAGCAACGTGAATTATATCCGATGGGAAACCGCTTGTCAAGCCCAAACTCGGGAAATCGGCGCTTTTTTTCAGTCCTCCCCGTACACGGGGGGCAAGCGCAGCTTATGGGCCGCGGCGGCATGGCGGCGGGCAATGATGGCCTCCGCCTCCGGCCGCACCGGCTGACCGGCCATGACCCGGCTGATCTCCTCATAGGTGACGCCCATTTCCTTCTCGTCCGTCTGCCCCTCGAAGAGGCCGGCGGAGGGGGCCTTGGTGAGGATGGCCTCCGGCGCGCCCAGGTACCGGAGGAATTCGTACACCTCCGCCACGGTCAGGTCCCCGATGGGGTTGAAGTCGCAGGCTCCGTCCCCCCACTTGGTAAAGTACCCCACATAGCGCTCGCATAGGTTCCCCGTGCCCGCCACCAGGCGGTTCTCCGCCGCCGCCACGGCGTACAGGGCCGCCATGCGCAGCCGGGGGTTCAGGTTGGTGGAGGCGGCGGCATTCAGCTCCGTCACCGGCTCCAGGAGCTGCACGAAGAGCCGTTTCAGCTCCGTCAGGTCCAGCTTCCGGCAGGGGATGCCGAATTTCTCCGCCACCTCCAGGCCGTCCGCCATATCCTCCTCATAATTCCGCCGGCTCTCGCAGGGCATGGCGATGCCCACCGTATTCTCGCAGGCCATGCGGCACAGGATGCCCACCAGGGCGGAATCCTTTCCCCCGCTGTTGCCGTAGACGATGCCCGACGCCCCGGAGGCGGCCAGCCTCTCCCGGATAAAGGCGATCCGGGCTTCCGTTTCCCTTCGGTAATCCCGCATCATGAACACCCCTTTTTCTGGATATATGCCTTTATATCATATCCCCGGCGGAAAAGCAACGGCAGCGGAGAAACCGCCCGTATATCCTCCACTCAGGATAATGCTTTCAGGCCCCGGAAAGCAAGGCGGGACAAGGGATTTGGGATTGACATTCCCATCCCGCGGAATTACAATATAATGTATCGGAATCTACCTATCGATCCCTAAATACATACCCGAATATGGAGGTCAACTCATGGACGAGAAGAAAGCAAGCGTGGGCATGCGGGTGACCCAGGAAGCCGCAAGCAGCCAGGCTGCCGCCGCGATCAGCGCCATGCCTGCCGCCCTCACCCAGTTCCGCTGCCCCATCTGCGGCCGCTATTTCCTCAGCTATACGGAGCTGGTGGAGCATTATTCCGCCGAGCATCCGGACAGCGTCGCCCCCATCACCGTGACCCTCACCGTAAACGGAAAGACCTGCGAAATGCTGCTGGAGCCCCAGTGGACCCTGAAGCAGGCCCTCCAGTTCCGGCTGGGTCTCACCGGCGCCAAGCACATGTGCGACCGGGGCGCCTGCGGCTCCTGCACCGTGATCATGGACGGACGGCCCGTGCTCTCCTGCCAGATGCTGGCCGCCGAGTGCGAGGGCGCCAGCATCCAGACCGTGGAGGGCATCGCCGCGGATCCCAAGTGGAAGCCCCTCATCGACGCCTACTGCAAATGGGACGCCATGCAGTGCGGCTACTGCACCCCCGGCTTCCTGGTCACCGCCAAGGCCCTGCTGGACCGGAACCCCCACCCCACGGAGGCGGAGATCAAAACCGCCCTTTCCGGAAATATCTGCATCTGCGGCACCTATCCCCGCCATTCCCAGGCCATTCTGGAGGCGGCGGAGATCATTGCCGCCCAGGAGAAAGGAGCCCAATAAATGGCAGACGTAGTCGGCGTCAACGGCCAGCGGGAAAATTTCCGGGTCGTCGGCAAGCCCAATAAGCCGGGCATCCTCTCTTATGCCCTGGCCTCCGGCGTTGCGAAGTTCGGCATCGACTATACCGCGCCGGATATGCTCCATGCGAAATTCCTCCGCAGCCCCTACGCCCACGCCCGGGTGAAGTCCATCAATACGGACAAGGCCCGCGCCGTTCCCGGGGTGGTGGATATCGTCCTGTGGGACGATCCGGACCTCATGGGTCTGGGGGGCATGCCCTTCGGCCCCAAGGTCTCCTATCTGGGCAACGTGGCCCATCAGGAGAACCAGGAGGTGGGCGCCATCGTGGTGGCGGAGACGGAAGAGGCCGCCGAGGACGGCGTCCGCGCCCTGGAGGTGGACTGGGAGGTCCTGCCCTTCATCGTGGACCTGCGCAAGGGCCTGGATCCCAGCTTCCCCCCCATCCGCACCAAGGAGGACGAGGGCGGCGGAGACATGTTCGCCCCCCGGGGCGGCAACAATCCCCCCAAGCAGGGGAACCTGAGCTTCGTGAACAAGATCGAGGGGGATATCGAGGACGGCTTCGCCAAGGCGGACTTCATCATCGAGTACGATACGAACCTCCCCATCTTCGCCTCCCACATCCCCAATCCGCCCTCCTCCATCGCCTGGTGGTTTGACGATCCCTACCATGGACCGGAGAAGAGCCTGCATATCGAGGGCGCGGTGCAGCGGCGGGACAACATCGCCCGGATGTACAACGTGCCCAACGAAAAATGCGTGCAGGAGGGCCTGTTCCAGGGCGGAAAATACTGCGACTGGGGCATGCGCATGAGTCAGGAGATCACCCCGCTGCTGGCCAAGCGGACCGGAAGGCCCGTGCGCTGCGCCAACACCCGGGAGGAGACCTTCGACTTCCTCATGAACCAGCGCCTGTGCCATATCCGCCTGGGGGTCACCAACGAGGGCCTCATCACCGCCGTGGACGATCAGTCCGTTGCGGATAACGGCCGCCCCGGCTCCTCCGCCTTCGGCGTGGCCCAGGACCAGGGCTACGGCCCCTACTACACCCTGAAATGCCAGAACATCAGCCAGCGGTACACGGTGGTGGACACCAACACCGGCAAGATGTATACCAGCGGGCAGCACTGCCCCTTCAACTGGGATACCCTCTCCATGGGCATCGCCATCATCGCGGAGAAGCTGGGGAAGGACCCCATCGATATCGCCCAGCTGAACCTCCACGGCCCCACCTCCCAGAGCGATACGGACAAGGTCCCCTCCTTTGAGGCCTGTATCGAAGAGGGAAAGAAGTACGCGGGCTGGAACTGGCATCCCGCCGGAGCGAAGCGTCTGCCGGACGGGCGGCTCCATGGGGCCAGCTTCCGGTACCAGATCTGCCCGCGCCACGCCTTCTCCGGCTACAACTGCAAGCTGGAGCTGCGCAACGGCGTCGTCCATATGCCCACCCAGGGCCCCTGCACCGGCATCTACGCCGTGGAGGCCAACGCCATGGTGGTGGCGGAGGAGCTGGGCCTTGAATACGAGGACATCGCGGTGGATTTCGACTGGCGGGAGACCTTCACCCCCGTGGGCGGCGGCTCCGACGGCACCACCGCCTCCTCCTGGGCCATGAAGGAATGCGCCAACATCCTGAAGCAGAAGATCCTGGAGTCCGCCGCGGCCCAGGCGGCCAAGCCCCCCATGCCCAGCTTCTTCGGCGGTCCGCCGAAGGAGAACCCCCTGAAGGGGCATACCGCCGACGAGCTGGAGCTGGAAGGCGGCAAGGTGGTCCTGAAGGCCGATCCCAGCGTGGGCATCCCCCTGAAGGACGCCACCAGCGAGAACCTCTTCGCCACCTATTCCGGCCGTCCCCCCGCAGCCCTCTGGAGCCTGGGCATGGGCCGCATGCTGGATACCATGAACTGCGCCTTCTGCGAGGTGGCGGTGGACGAGGATACCGGCGAGGTGGAGATCCTGAAGTTCGATGTGGTGGCCGACCCGGGCAAGATCATGCGCCTCACCTCCCTGGAGAGCCAGATCGACCAGGTCATGTTCTTCTCCCAGGGCTGCCAGCTCCTGGAGGAATATGTGTACGATCAGCATACCGGCGTCCGCCTGAACGCCAATATGATCGACTACAAGAAGCCCACCACCCTGGACGTCCCCCCCGTGAACCGGAAGTTCCTGGAGACCCGGGCGGGCAACGCGGCCTACGGCGCCAGCGGCATCAGCCACAGCCTGTGCAACACCCATCTGGTGATCATCGCCATTCAGAACGCCATCGGCAAATGGGTGGATCCCCCCGCAACGCCGGACAAGATCCTGAAAGCCCTGGGCAAGGCATAAGAGAGGAGACAGTACATGAGACCGTTCAATCATATCAACGCCAAGACCCTGGATGAGGCCGTGGCCGTCCTGCGGAAGGGAGACGCCAACGTCATCGCCGGCGGCGTGGACCTGCTGGGCACCCTGAAGGACAACATCACCCCCGCCTACCCCAAGACCGTGGTGAACATCAAATCCATCCCCGGCCTGGATTATATTAAGGAAGAGGACGGCACCCTGAAGATCGGCGCCGCCACCCGCATGGCGGATATCGGCCGCAGCGAGCTGGTGCGGCAGAAGGCCGCCGCCCTGGCGGAGACCGCCAGCGTGGCCGGCACCCCCAACATCCGGGAGATGGCCACCATCGGCGGCAATATCGCCCAGCTTCCCCGGTGCTGGTACTTCCGCAAGCTGGAAAACCGCTTCTACTGCGACCGGAAGGGCGGCAACGTCTGCTACGCCATCCAGGGGGACAACCGCTACCATTCCATCTTCGGCGGTCTGAAGCCCCATGCCAGCCCCTGCACCCGGGAATGCCCCGCGGGCACGGATATCCCCGCCTACATGGCCCGGATCCGCGCCAATGACTGGGACGGCGCCGCGGAGATCCTCATGAAGGCCAATCCCCTGCCCATGATCACCTCCCGCATCTGCCCCCATCCCTGCCAGGACGCCTGCAACCAGTGCGAGTACGGCGACTGCGTGAACATCCACTGCGTGGAGCGCAGCGTGGGCGACTACATCCTGGAGCATGCCGACAGGTTCTACGCCGCCCCCAAGGTGGAGACCGGCAAGAAGGTCGCCATCATCGGCGCCGGCCCGGGCGGCCTCACCGCGGCCTACTACCTGCGGAAGGCGGGCCACAGCGTCACCGTTTTCGAGCGTCAGCCCAAGGCGGGCGGCGTCATGCGCTACGGCGTGCCCCATTACCGTCTGCCCAAGGACGTGGTGGATAAGGTGGTGGACGCCATCGCCGGCATGGGCGTGGAGATCAAATGCGGCGTCACCGTGGGCAAGGATATCACCGTGGACCAGATCGACGAGCAGTATGACGGTGTCTTCTTCGGCACCGGCGCCTGGAAGCAGCCCCTCCTGGGCATCGGCGGCGAGGAGCTGGCCCTCTTCGGCCTGAACTTCCTCACCGAAGTGAACACCTACCTGCAGAAGGCCATCGGCCAGAACGTGCTGGTGTGCGGCGGCGGCAACGTGGCCATGGACGTGGCCCTCACCGCCAAGCGCCTGGGGGCGAAGAACGTCACCCTCATCTGCCTGGAGAAGCGGGAGGAGATGCCCGCCACCGACGAGGAGATCCAGCGGGCCGAGGAAGAGGGCGTGGTCATCCACAACAGCTGGGGCCTGGGCAGCGTGGTCACGGACGAGAGCGGCAAGGTCAAGGGCCTGGACAGCATGCGCTGCACCTCCGTCCGGAACGCCAGCGGCCGCTTCGATCCCCAGTACGATCAGAACGACCGCACCTTCTACGAGTCCGACTACATCATCCTGGCCACCGGCCAGGCCGTGGATATCGGCTTCCTGGGGGATAAGTTCACCGCCCAGCTGAAGAGCGCCCGGGGCCTCATCGACGTGGACCTCTCCACCTTCAAGACCAGCCGGAAGGGCATGTACGCCGCGGGCGACGTGGCCACCGGCCCCAACATCGCCATCCGGGCCATCAACGGCGGCCGGGTCGCCGCCCAGAACATGTCCCGGGAGCTGGGGGTCCTGATCTCCGGCCCCGCCCTGAACAAGGATTATGTGCATGCGGATCCCGCAGGCATCGCGGTGCATGAGAAGAATGCCCAGCCGGAGCGGCCTCTCGCCGAGCGCACCCTGCTGGACGAGGACGCCTTCTCCTACAGCCCCGAGGCCCTGGCCTCCGAGGCGGCCCGGTGCATGAACTGCGCCTGCTACGCCGTGAACCCCAGCGACGCCGCTCCCGTGCTCCTGGCCCTGGACGCCCGGATCGTCACCACCAAGCGGATGCTCACCGCCGAGGAGTTCTTCGAGGTCCATGTGCTCTCCAACACCGCTCTGGATCCGGACGAGATCATCACGGAGATCCAGATCCCCGCCGCCAAGGAGGGGGAGAAGAGCACCTATAAGCGCTTCGCCTTCCGGAAGAGCATCGATTTCCCGGTGGTGAACCTGGCCATCCGCCGCTCTGCCGACGGGGAGACCCGCATTGCCCTGAACGCCGTGGCCCCCGTGCCCATCCGCTGCCGGAAGGCCGAGGCCTACATCAGCGGCAGAGAGATCACGGAGGAGACCGCCGCCGCCGCGGGCGAAGCCGCCCTGGAGGGGGCCGAGCCCTTCGAGGCCAACCGGTACAAGATCCAGATCGCCAAGACCCTGGTGAAGCGGACTTTGCTGGAGATTGCAAAATAAGATTTGTTTGCATGATCATGGGGCTGACGCACAGCGTCAGCCCCATGGTTTATTGCGCCGCGTGGGGGATAAGTTCACGGGAGTTGCGTTTTCCGTAGGCCCGGAGGGCTTCGATGAAGCGGATGCCATCGCCGTCATCCGTCCGCCAGCGCACGCTCTCGGCGCTGTGCGGAGCAAACACCAGGTAATCGTCCTCTGCATTCAGATAGGAATCCCAATGGGTGAGCCCAGGAACGATATCCAGGAACAGGATACGTTCCGGCTTGCCATAGGGCGGAATCGGCCTTCGCTGCCAGTCCGCGTCCGCCAGCACGAAAATATACCAATAGCTGTACGCGCCCAGCCCTGTCCCTTTGGGCGTCAGGTTTCCATAAAAGTCCGCCATCAGCCGGAGCTTCACCAGTATTGCCCAGCGGGTCCCGTCCGGCCGCTCGGCGCAGTACAGGTCAAAATTCGTTCCCTCCGGATAGGGGATCATCTCCCACGACACTACCTTCCCTGTGCAAACGGCGTCACAGGCCTCCGCCAGGGCCCGGGTGTCGGGATCCAGCTTTCTCCCGCAGCCGGGAAGGAGCAGGGCCAGGATAAGGAACAGGGCGAGGATCGTACGGTAGGCCTTCATGACACTGCCTCCTTTGTGCCTTGTTTCCCGCGCGGCGGAGAAGAGGGCTTTGGCGGGGGGTATTACGCGCCTGCGGGCATACTTTCAATGCGGAGAGCACCTCCGGCGGGTCCCTTTCTTTGCCGCCAAAGAAAGGGACAAAAGAAACCGCTTAAGGGGACCTATTCCGAGGCGGTCCCCTTAAGGATCCCTCCCCGACGGCCAAAGGGGGAACCTGCGGGTCCCCCCTTTGGATTCCCTCTCCGAGGGGACGAGGACGGGGTTGCGAATTGCCGAAAGACAGTATTCCGTGTATAATGCGGCGAGGGGGGTGAACATATGGCAGCCATACCCAGTGATGCGGAGCGGGCGGTGTGCGCCGCCATCTGCCGGTCCGGCGGTCTCCGGGCAAAGGAGATCGCGAAGCTGCTGGACGTGAGCACGGAAACGGTGAACAAGGTGCTTTACCGCTCCCCCTTCCTGAAGGAGCTTTGCTGGCAGGACAGGGAATACCGCTGGCACGGCCTGGTGCCCCAGACCCGGCCCCATGCCGGGCTCCGGGAGTTTGCGGGCTGGTACGGCTTTGCGGGGGATTTTCTGGCCCTCTCCGAAGAAGAATGGCTCAGCCAATTGCAGGAGGGCTGCGACCGGGTGGGCCGGAGCCTGAACGATAACCGGGGCCTGCTCCATTCCTTCCGGGACTGCCGGGAGACCCTGGTCTCCCTCTTCGGTGACCTGGCGGAGATGGCCGGGGAGGCCTGTCTGGGCTGGGAGCTGGCCTTCGAGCTGCGGCTGAAACGATCCCGGAGAGTCCGCCTCTACGCGGACGTGCTGGTGATCACGGAAGGCCGGGTCTTTTCCCTGGAATTCAAAATGAAGGACAAGATCGACCCGGAGGAGGTGCGGCAGGCGGCGAAGTACGCCCCCTGGCTGGAGGTGCTCTTCGGGCCGGAATATGAGATCATCCCCGTGCTGGTGCTCACCGCCGCCAGGGAGCTGTATACCTTCGCTCCCATCGGAGAAAGGGACGCGGTGCTTCCGGTGTGCTCCGGGGACATGCTCTTCAACGCCTTCGACGAATACCTGGGCTTTTTGCGTTAGTCGATATACCAGATCTTCCAGCTGATCCCATCCCCCAGGGGCTCCCGGGGATGGGATCTTCCATATTCCCGGAGGGACTGCAGGTAACGGAGGCCCGCCGCGTCGCTGGGTTCCCAGCGCAGTCCCGCTTCCCCGTTGGGGATGAAGATCCTGTACTCCTCTTTACACAGCTCCCCATTGTACGCATCCCACTTCTCCCGGCTTTCCTCCGTTACTTTGAGGAAGAGCAGAAGCCGCCAGGGTTCACCGGCCTGGAGCCGAGCCATACCCTCCTGCTGAAACCAGCTGTTCTCCACCCGGAGTAAGATGCCCCGCTCATCGTCGGGTCCCAGCGCCGTCCCCCGCTCTGTCAGGCTGCCCAGATAGTCCTGCAGTACCTTGCAATCCAAAACGATCGTCCCACCGTCCGAAACCTCCGGGTCATAGCCCTGGATCGCCGCCAGGCAGACGGCGTCGGAGCTTTCCGCCAGATCGATAGACTCCCGATCCAGGGGCGGGATCGGTTTCGCCCTGCAGCCGGGAAGAAACAGGAGCAGCAGAACAAGAACAAAGCAGATCCTTTTCATGTGTTCCTCCCGTCTCATTCCAAGCCCAGCCATTCCCGGGGATACTTTTTGCCGTATGCCCGGAGAGCTTCCCGGAGCCGGACGCCCGCGGCGTCCGAAGGTCCGCCCCAACGCAGGGCGTTTTCCCCGGCGGGGACGAAGGTGACGCCGTCCTCGGACAGCTTCAGGAACAGGGTCAGCTCCGTGTTTCCGCCCGGCCGCGAACGCTCCCGATACTCCGGCACGAACGCCCGGTATTCCTCCTCCGTGAGCAGGACCTCCGGCCGCCAGTAGAGGATTGTGCCGATCTCATTGATCACTGTCAGGCTGCCCAGGTAGTCCTCCTTCACCTGGCAGGTGAGGAGGTAGGCCCATCCCTCTTCTTCCGGAGCGGGGATCCGCCGGATATCCCGCACCGAAGCCAGACATACCGCGTCGCTGGCCTCGATCAAGGCCAGGGTCTCCGGGTCAAGCTTCCTCCCGCAGCCCGGGAGGAGCAGGAAGATCAGGAGCAATATCCAGAAAAGACGCTTGAAGCACATCATAAGATCCTCTTTCTCAATAGGGAAGATGCGGACCGGTACCGACATCCAAAGCCAGATTCCCCCACTCCACCAGCCGGGAGGGGAAACCCAGGTCCTCCCCCGGATGGGCCCTTCCCCAGGTCCGCAGCAGTTCCTCCCGCTCCAGACTGGCCTTGTCCCGCCCGTCCGGCTGCAGACCTGCCTCCCCGTGGGGGACGAGGATGGGATAGCTGCCGTATTCCCGGTCGGAAAGGTCCAGGAACAGCAGAAGCGCGGAGGGGTCTTTCAGGAAGGCCTCATACCAGACCATATCCACCATGACGGTAATATATCGGCTGTCATACCGGTTCAGATCCGTTCCCTCTTCGCTCAGATTGCCCCGGTAATCCGCCATGAGGAGGCAGAACAGGAGCCGTTTGCCGGGGATCTGGGCGTTAGGCCGGTAACCGTCGTCCAACAGAGGCGAAGCCCGACAGACGATCTGGCTCGACTCCGCCAGGGCCGCCGTCTCCGCGTCCAGGGTCTTTTGCCCGCAGCCCGGGAGAAGGAACAGAAGGAGCAGGATGAAAAGAAATCGCCTGATGCGCACGATGCTCCACCTCCCTTGTCAATGATGCTCAGTCGAATTTGATCACGGTCTCCGTCCACAGCCCCTCCGGGTACTGGAAGGTCCAGCTTTCCGCCTCCCGGGGATGGGCCTTCCCATAGGCCCGGAGGGCCTCCAGGTACCGGAGTCCCGCCCTGTCCCGGGTCTCCCGGCGGATGCTCGCTTCCCCGCTGTGGGGCACGAACAGGGGTTTTCCATCTTTGTAATCTTCCTCATACACGTCCAGGAACAGGATCAGCCGCAGGGTATATTTGCCGGATTCCTCCTCCCAGGCTTTGAATACCCGGATGTACCAGTCATGGTCCACCGCCACATAGACGGTCACCCGATCGTCCCGGTGGGCATCCTGCCCCAGGGTGGAAATACTCCCCAGATAGTCCTCCCGCACCGTGAGGGCCATCACCGTCTTCTGGTCGTAAGAGGTGCTGCCTCCTGTCGCTTCCGCCAGGCATACCGCATCGGAGGCTTCGATCAATTCCCTTGTCTCCGCGTCCGGGGTCTTAGCGGCGCAGCCATGGAGGAAGAACATCAGGAGAAAAAACAGGGCGAAGAAAAACCAGGTCCACTGAAAACGCATGGAAATCCCCCCTTTCTGCCCTCACCCTACAATTTGACGTCGCGTCAATGTCAAGAGGTTTTTGAAAATTTTCTGCCAAAAACAAAAAAAGCGCCTCCCGGATGGGGGAGGCGCAGTTTTCTCACCTGCTCAGCTCAACAGCTGCCGAAGTTTCGCCATAGGGCCCTCCGGGTCCGGCGGGGGACCGAAGGGACGCTCGTCCTGATCCGAGAAGGCCAGGCACTGGTTGATGGTCATGCCCTTGATGGAATCGTCCAGCTTCACCTCCCGCAGCCAGGGCACGGCGGAATAGACGATCTCCGCTGCTTTGGGATCCGCCAGCACCTCCGCCATGGGGGTATTGCCGCTGAAGCCCCTTGGCCCGGCCTGACCGGGCATGGGGGGCAGGCTGAAAGCGGGGTAATGGTCCTCATGCTTCCGGGGCATATACTTCCGGGGATCATGGTCCGCCTCATCGGCGGGGGCCGCGGTCTCCCAGGGCATCCGGGTTTTCAGCGGGAAGCGGAACAGATCCCGCAGCCAGGCCAGGCAGTCCGGCAGCCAGGTATCGAAGCCCTGCTTCCGGAAACCGGTGTCCGTAGTGCCGACGAGCTCATTGGCCAGGATGCCGTGTTCCCCGGGGGTGTAGCAGTGGAGCTCGAAGGGCACATCGTGGCTGGAGCAGGCCAGGGCCATGTTCAGGGCCTGGTTGCAGCACACCAGATGGTCTTCATAAGAGGAGATCAGGAAGGCGGGGGGCGTGTCCCCGTCCACCTCCAGGTCGCAGCGGAAGACCTTGGTCTTCAGAACTCCGTCCTCCAGCACAGGCAGCTCGGAGCCGATGCAGGGATAGATCAGCACCATGGCGTCCGGCCTGGCCTCCCTGCCGCAGTTCTCCACCGCCGCCTGCACCTCGGGCTTTTTCCAGAAGGTGCCGGAAGCCGCCGCCACGAAGGCCCCGGCGGAAAAGCCGATGACGGATACTGCATCGGGCCGCAGGTTCCACTCCCCGGCGTTCTGCCGGATCATGCGGATGGCCTTGGCGGCGCAAACCATGACGGCGGGATACAGGGCCCCCAGACCCAGGGGATACTCCAGCACGAAGGTCTGGAAGCCCTTGGCATAAAAGGCCATGGCCGCGGATTCGTTCTCCTGGGGGGTATGCATATTGAAGCCGCCCCCGGGACACACCAGCATCGCCGGCAGAGGGCCGGGGTTCATCATCCCGCCCTCCCGTATGCAGCAGCGCAGGCGGGCGGTTCCGGAATCGTTCAGCGGAAGGGTAAAGTCTTTCATGGGAAACCACCTTTCCTTTTTCTGCAAGGGTAGCACAGGCGGACCGCCCCGTCAAGGAACGGGCACAGCTCCCCTTTTGTTTTCGGGAGTTCCTTGACCCGGACGGGGAGATGTGCTATCCTTTCATCAGGACGATAAATCAACAAAAGGAGGATGACTCATGTACGAGAAGAAGCTGATCGTGTATTTTTCCAAATCCGGCAACACCAAGAAGCTGGCGGATATGATCCAGGCTGCCGTGGGCGGCGACGCGGTGGATATCGACGCCCCCAAGCCCGATTTTTCCGCCTATGACCTGATCTTCCTGGGCACCCCCAACTACAGCGCCACCGTAGCGGGCCCCATGGCAGACTACATCAAGAGCATCGACCTCACGGGCAAGACCGTCGCCCCCTTCTGCACCCATGGCATGGGCGGACTCCAGAACGTAGGGGAGGATATGACCAAGCTCTGCACCGCCGCCGGCGCGGCGAAGGTCTTCCCCACCATTCCCGTGAAGGGCGTGGACGTGGACCAGGCGGGGGAAAAGCTTGAAGCCTGGCTGAAGGAAATCGGTCTGAAATAAGCTAAGCAACCCGGATCCGACATTGATTAAGTAAAGGAGAATATGCTGATGTACGAGAAACTGGTATTCGAATTCCCCCAGGAGTATAACGAGATCACCGCTCCGGGCGACGATCCCGGTTTTGTGGTCAAGCCCCAGGCCTATTTCCGCGGCGCTTCCCAGATCCCCGGAAGCGAATTCAACAGCAGCTTCCAGATCTTTGTGAAGCCCTTCTTCCTGGACCGGGTCCAGCACCGTCATCCCAAGGACGAGTATTTGATCTTCCTGGGCGCTTCCTTCCCCAATGTCTTCGATTTTGACGCGGATATCGAGTTCACCCTGGGCAAGAAGGGGGAGGATGAGGAACTGTACCACATCAACAAGCCCACCATCATCCGGGTCCCCGCAGGCGTGTACCACTGCCCCCTGCACTTCAAGCGGGTGGATAAGCCCGTCCTCTTCCTGGCAGCCTGCATGATGCCCATGTTCGGCGGCATCTACGACATGCCCGACGGCTCCACCCGGGAGATGTATTACAACGGCCCCATCCAGTGCAAATACGACGCCAACAAGAAGTGCGACTCCTGCGGCAAATGCCTCCAGGAGGATTGGAAGAAATAAGCTCTTTCCATCGGACAAGCATGGCGCTGTCTCCGCGGAGACAGCGCCATTTTCAAGGAGGGAGTATCATGCAGCATCTGGAGAACAACTATGAAAAGATGGCGGGGAAGGCCAAGGCCCTTTTCCTCACCTATGACCAGGAGGAGATCATCCGCCGGAACGGATTGGAGGCGGACGAAAGCTGGCTCTATGCCCGGCTCCTGGACCTGGACCTTCGCCTGGGCCGCCGGGACGCCGCCCTGGAGCAGCGGGAGGGAGAAAGCTGGATCCCCTGCCCCGGTATCAACGAGCCCATGGTGCTCCTGGACATCCTCTGCGACTCCAAGCCCGGCCGCCATGCCCTGGGCTCCTGGCGGAACACCCTGGATTTCGGCATGCGGGTGCACCGGAATCTGGCGGAAAGCGGCCATGCTTCGGCTCTGGAAAAGCGCATCGACGCCCAGCCGGAGCTGCTGCGGACACGGGCTCTGTCCATGGGGGGGACGGAACTGGGGGAATACGGCGGAGCGGACTATGCCTTCATCCTTCCTTTCTTCCAGGATCTGAACCTCCTGGCCCAGTTCTGGCACGGGGACGAGGAATTCTCCCCCCGGCTGACTCTCCTGTGGGACGCGGGGGCGGGGGACTATCTGCGGTATGAGACCATGTATTACGCCCTGGACTTGACCAGGCAGAGACTGGGGGTGGAGGGATGACGGATTACAGCCTTTTGGGAAAACAGCTGACGGCGCTGGCCGAGGATGAACCGGATTTCGTGCCGGTGCTGGCCAACGCCGCCGCGCTCCTTTGGGACTCCCTGGACCGGCTGAACTGGGCGGGGTTCTACCTGATGGACCAGGGCAGCCTGCTCCTGGGGCCCTTCCAGGGGAAGGTCGCCTGCGTGCGCATCCCCCTGGGCAAAGGGGTCTGCGGCACCGCGGTGCAGGAAAACCGGAGCCTCCGGGTGCCGGACGTCCACGCCTTTCCCGGGCATATCGCCTGCGACTCCGCCTCCAATTCCGAGCTGGTGATCCCCATTCGCAGCGGCGGAAGGATCGTGGGGGTCCTGGACCTGGACAGCCCGGAGCCGGATCGGTTCACCCGGTCGGATCAGGCGGGGCTGGAGGGCTTCGCCGCGGTATTGGGGGAAGCGGTGGATTTTTCCCGGCTGCGGGGATAAAGAATTCTGCGCCTGCGGGGCCGCCTCGCCAGCAGGGAGCCCCTGCCGGGGGCGTGACTTTCCCATTGCGGGGAAAGTCACCAAAGGCGCACCAAAGGAAACCTATTCCGAGGCGGTTTCCTTTGGAATCCTTCC
>JBGUZS010000221.1:0-2227 GCA_045223835.1 Oscillospiraceae bacterium
GGCCGGCGGGCCGGTCCTGTCCGTGGTGACGGAGGAGACCCATTTCGGCGGATCCCTGGCCCTCCTGCGGGGGATCGTCCGGGGGGCGGGGGTGCCGGTGCTGCGGAAGGACTTCATCCGAAGCCCCCGGGATGTGGAGGAGACGGCGGCCTGCGGCGCCTCCGCCGTGCTCCTGATCATGGCCTCCATGGACCCGGATACCCTGGGGGCCTGTTATGCCGCCGCGGAGAAGCTGGGGCTGGACGCCCTGGTGGAGGCCCATACCGCCGATGAGCTGCGCCTGGCCGCAAGCCTGGGCTGCCCCCTGCTGGGGATCAACAACCGGGATATCCTGGACCTGGAGCGGGACGGGGGCACGGTGAGCCGCACGGCAGAACTGGCGGCCCTGAAGCCCTCCGGTACGTTCCTGGTGAGCGAAAGCGGCCTGCAGAGCCCCGAGGACGTGCGCCGGGCGATCCGCAGCGGCGCGGACGGGGCGCTGGTGGGCACCGCCATCTGGCGGGCGGCGGATCCCGCCGCCTTTTACCGGGCCCTTTCCGGGGCGGAGGCGGAGCCATGAGGCCGATGCTGAAGATCTGCGGCCTGATGCGGGAGGAGGACGTGGCCCTCTGCTGCCGGATGGGGGTGGAGCTCTGCGGCTTCGTGACGGAGTATCCCGTATCCGTGCCCTGGAACCTGAGCCGGGACCGCTGCCGGGAGCTGCTGCCCCTGGTGCGGGGCGGGGCGAAGAGCTGCGTCGTCTCCGGCGGTTCGGCGGATAAGCTCCGGACCCTGGCTCTGGAGCTCCGGCCGGATTTCCTGCAGCTCCATGGGGGAGAAAGCCTGGAGACGACCGCCGCCCTGGCGGCGGAGCTGGCCCCCCTGGGGATCCGGGTGATCAAAACGGTGCCCTACTCGGCGGAGGCCCGGCTGCGGGAATTCGGCACGGCGGACCCGGCGGAGTGCGGAAGAAGGCTGGATGAGGCCGGGGCGTACGCCGCCCTGGTGGACGCTCGGGGGCCGGATAACGCGGCGGAGCCCGGCCTGCAGGCGGACCCCGCCCTTTTCCTGGCGGTGCGGAATGCCGCCCGCTGCCTCACCATCCTGGGGGGCGGCGTGCGAAGCGAAACCTGCGGGGCGCTTATCCGGAGGCTCCGGCCCGCGGCGCTGGATGTGATGACCGGCGTGGAGCTTTCCCCCGGGCGGAAGTCGGCGGAGCTGCTCGCCGCCCTGCTCTCCGCCATGGAGGAAGCCGACGCCTCTCCGGGAGAGGCGCCCGGGCCCGAGGCGGAGGGATGACCCGGGCATCCTGACCCTTATCCTCTCCGGCATGCCGCAGCCTTCCTCCGGCTGCCGGATCATCCGCGTGCGCAGAACCGGATTGAGTTTCCATGAAGGATATGTTACTCTTTATATACAGATCAGGAAATCATCTGCGCAAAAGGAGGAAAAGAGGATGACACCGGAGGCAAAAAAGCGCTATGACGAGAAGGTCCGCAGGGTCGAAGCCGCAATCGCCCTACAGGAGCCGGACCGGGTGCCCATCATGCCCTCCGCCGCCCTGTTCCCCATGCTGAACGCGGGGTACACCGTGGCCGAGGTCATTTATGACGCCACCCTGGAAAAGATGACCAACAGCATTGTGAAGTACCTGCAGGATTTCGATCCGGACAGCGGCGCCGGGGTGGGCTTCAACTATGCCGGCGAGGGCCCCATGCTGGAGCTGGAAAGACCCAAGAACATGCGTTGGGCGGGCATGCCCGGCAAGATCATCGACGACAACTCCATTCAGCAGTACATCGAATTTCCCACCCTTCTGGATGATGAATTCGACGAATTCTTCTCCGACCGCACCGGCTGGGCCCTGCGGAAGCAGCTCTACCGGGAATCCACCCTGCTGGAGCCCTTCACCAAGCTCTTTGCCGGGAGCCGGTTCAGCGCACGGATGCTGGCGGCCCAGGTTTCCACCCCGGAATTCAAGGCCATGCTGGAGGACCTTTGGAAGCTGAACGACCTGAACCGGGAGTACCGGAGGAACATGGAGAAGGTGAACGCCCGGATCCTGGAAATGGGTTACCCCCTCTTCGACGGCGGTATGGCCGCCGTGCCCTTCGACAGCTATTCCGACGGGCTCCGGGGCACCATCCTCTCCCTGCAGGACCTGTATGAGAATACGGAGATCGTGGAGAGGTACATCGAGGAGGCCATCGGCCCCATGCTGGAGATGATCCGGATGCAGGGGAAGAAT
>JBGUZS010000222.1:0-3490 GCA_045223835.1 Oscillospiraceae bacterium
GTAGAGAAGCTCTGCCGGGAGGAGAAGGCGGTGGCGGTGGGGGAGATCGGCCTGGACTACCACTACGAGGACGCCGCCCCCCGGGAGGTGCAGCTCCGCCTGCTGAAGGACCAGCTCCGCATGGCCCTGGATCTGGACCTGCCCGTGGTGATCCACGACCGGGAGGCCCACGGGGACTGCCTGGAGACGGTGAAGGCCTTCCCCGGCCTCCGGGGGGTGTTCCACTGCTATTCCGGCAGCGCGGAGATGGCGGCCGAGCTGGTGAAGCTGGGCTGGATGTTCTCCTTCGGGGGCTCCATTACCTTTAAAAACAACAGGAAGGCCCCGGAGGTCATCGCCTCCCTGCCCCCGGACCGGCTCATGCTGGAGACGGACTGCCCCTATCTGGCCCCGGTCCCCTACCGGGGGAAGCGCTGCGATTCCACCCTCCTGCCCTACGTCTGCGAAGCCCTGGCCCGGTTCCGGGGGATCCTGCCGGAGGAGGCGGAGGCCCTCACCTGGGAGAACGGCAGACGGTTCTTCCGGATCTGAGGGAGTCCGCCCGGAAAATATTTTCTTTTTCTGAGAATTTTCTCTTGACATTGCTCCGCCCCTTTGGTACTATAACAAAGCTCTGCGCATGCGGGGCCGCTGTCTCTATGCAGGCGGCGCGCGATGAAGCGGGAGATTGCTCGGCGGGACCGAGGTAACTTCCGTGGAGTATGTCCGACGATCGGGCGGCTGGAATTGTCTGTGACCCAAAGCGGGTTGAAGCGCGTATATCGCCGCGCCCAGAGAGTCAAGCCGGTTCAATGCCGGCTTCATTTACTGGAGCGGAGTGATACGCACGGCGGCGGGTATGAGACTTTTTCATCCGTACGGGACAGAAGAGAGTAACGTACGAAGGGAGAAAACGAACCACATGGCAGCCAACAAGAAAATGATCCGCATCCGTCTCAAGGCCTATGATCATCAGCTCATCGACCAGAGCGCCGAGAAGATCGTGGAGACCGCCAAGCGCACCGACGCGAAGGTCTCCGGTCCCATCCCCCTGCCCACCCGCAAGGAGGTCGTCACCATCCTGCGGGCCGTCCACAAGTATAAGGACAGCCGGGAGCAGTTCGAGCGCCGCACCCACAAGCGCCTGATCGACATCATCAACCCCTCCCAGAAGACCGTGGAGGCCCTGATGAGCCTGGAGCTGCCCGCGGGCGTCGAGATCGAGATCAAGCTCTGAGCCACACGCGCTACCCGGCCCGCCTCCGTTGCAGGCGGGCAGGTCAAGTTGGCAGGGACGATCAAAGATCATGTCCCGTCAACCAATAACCTTTAAGGAGGAAGAAAACCCATGAAGAAAGCCATCATCGGAAAGAAAGTGGGCATGACCCAGATTTTCGATGAAGCCGGCCACGCGATCCCCGTGACGGTGATCGAAGCCGGTCCCTGTGTCGTCGTGCAGAAGAAGACCCTGGAGAAGGACGGCTATGTCGCCGTTCAGCTGGGCTTCGACGACGTGCCCGAGAGAAAGCTCACCAAGCCTGAGCTGGGCCATCTGAAAAAGGCCGAGGCCAGCCCCAAGAAGGTCCTGAAGGAGTTCCGCCTGGACAACGCCGCGGAGATGAACGTGGGCGACGAGCTGAAGGCGGACGTATTTGCCAAGGGCGATAAGGTGGATATCACCGGTATCAGCCGCGGCAAGGGCTATGCCGGCGTCATCAAGCGCTGGAACGCCCACCGGCTGAAGGAATCCCACGGCACCGGCCCCGTGCATCGGCACGCGGGCGCCATGAGCGCCAACTCCAGCCCCAGCAAGATCTTCCCCGGGAAGATCGGCGCCGGCCAGATGGGCGTGGAGCAGGTCACGGTGCAGAACCTGGAGATCGTCCAGGTGGATCCCAACCTCAACCTCATCGCGGTGAAGGGCGCGGTGCCCGGCGCCAACAAGGGCATCCTTGCCATCCGCAGCACCTGCAAGAAGAACAAGATCAAGCACGCGGTTTCTTCCCGCATCAGCACGAACCCGCAGAAGCGGTCCGCCAGAAACGCATAAGAAAGGAGAGAGTGAGATGCCTTTTGCGAAGAAGTACAACATGGCCGGCGAGCAGGTCGGCGAGGTCGAGCTCTCCGAATCCGTTTTCGGCGCGGAGCCTAACGGCGCTGTGCTGCACGAGTCCGTGAAGAACCACCTGGCCAACCGGCGGCAGGGCACCCAGAGCGCCCTGACCAAAGGCGAGGTCTCCTATTCCACCAAGAAGCCCTGGCGTCAGAAGGGCACCGGTCGCGCCCGCGCCGGCTACAAGGGCAGCCCCGTGTGGACTCACGGCGGCGTCGCCTTCGCCCCCAAGCCCCGGGATTACCGCTACAGCCTCAACCGCAAGGTGCGGAAGCTGGCCCTGGTCAGCGCCCTCAGCGCCAAGGCGGCGGAGGACGCGATCATCGTGGTGGATGATCTGAATATGGATACCATCAAGACGAAGGACTTCCAGAAGTTCCTCGCCGCCGTGGGGGCGGAGGGAAAGGTCCTGGTCGTCGCCCCGGAGATCCGGGAGAACGTCATCAAGAGCGCCCGGAACATCCCCGGCGTGAAGACCACCATCGCCCGGAAGTTTGAGGACGAGAGCGGCAAAGAGCAGCGCAGCGTGATCCTCAGCGCCTACGACGTGCTGGATTGCCGGAAGTTCATCATCGACGAGGCCGCTCTGAAGGTAGTCGAGGAGGTTTACGCCTGATGAAAACAGCCTACGATATTCTGCTGAAGCCGGTCATCACCGAGCAGGCCATGGAGCAGGGCGATCTGAAGAAGTACGTGTTCATCGTCGCCCGGGACGCCAACAAGATCGAGATCCGCAAGGCGGTGGAGGAGGCCTTCGGCGTGAAGGTCGCCAAGGTTACCACCACCCATGTCCGGGGCAAGCGCCGCCGCAACGGCGCCTATCCCGCCGGGACCACCGCGGCCCGGAAGAAGGCTGTGGTCCGCCTTACGGAGGACTCCAAGACCATCGAGTTCTTTGAAGGGATGGTGTAAGTCACATGTCTATCAAGTCTTTTAACCCCATTACCCCGGCCCGCCGGCATATGACCGTTTCCGGCTTCGACGGCATCGATAAGCATGCCGCCCCGGAAAAGAGCCTCACCGAGCCCCTGAAGAAGAACTCCGGCCGCAACAGCTACGGGCGCATCACCGTCCGCCACCGCGGCGGCGGCAATCGCCGGAAGTACCGGATCATCGACTTCCGCCGGGATAAGCTGGATATGGAAGCCACCGTGGTCCGCCTGGAGTATGACCCCAACCGCAGCGCCAACATCGCCCTGGTGGAATACGAGGACAAGGAGCTCCGGTATATCCTGGCCCCCAACGGCATCAAGCCCGGGGACAAGATCCTCTCCTCCGCCACGGCGGACATCAAGCCCGGCAACTGCCTCCCCATCGCCAACATTCCCGTGGGCACCATCATCCACAACATCGAGCTCTACCCCGGCAAGGGCGCCCAGCTGGTGCGCAGCGCCGGCG
>JBGUZS010000223.1:0-13751 GCA_045223835.1 Oscillospiraceae bacterium
CTGGGTGCAGTCCACAGGCACATTGGCGCTGTCCCTTCCCTTGGAGTACCAGGCAGCCAGCAGAGCCGCCTCCCGCAGGGTATCGCCGTCTTCGGGACTGCAGACGGCGACGACATGTGCGCCATGGGTTTTCTGGGCATGCAGCCACATGCTGCTCTTATCCGCCTGATGCAGGGTGAGCTGGTCGTTCTGCAGATTGTTTCTGCCCACAAGGATCACGGAGCCATTGGAGGAAAGAAAGCGCATTGGCTGCGGAGCGGGCTGCTTTTTCCGTTTACCGCCGCTCTCCCGCAGATAACCCTGCTCCGTCAATTCTCTCCGGATCTCCGCCAGATCCCGTTCCCCGGCGGCCAGGCTCAATTCCTCCAGCACGCTTTCCAGATACTGGACCTCCTCCTCTGCCTCCAGGATCTGCCCCGCCAGGACCTTTTCCGCGTTCTTCGCTTTCGCATAGAGCTTATAGTAATGAGCGGCGTTTTGCTGGGGCGAAAGCTTCGGATCCAGAGGGATGCATACTGTTCCGCCCGTTTCCGAATAGAAGTCCTCGGCCTCCAATTCCCGCTCTCCCCGCACCATTCGATACAGGTTTGCCTTGATCAGATCCCCCCACTGTCTCCAGGTATCCCGTTTTGCCGTAGCCTGCCTTTCCTCGGTTCGGAGGGTGAGCTTCCTCGCCGCCCTGTCCCTGCGGTTCCGGACCAGCTTCACCAAGGCCTGGCTGCGCTGGTTTTGTCTCTCCAGCCGCTCTCTTTCTGTATAAAACGCGTCAAGCAGTGCGGAAAAATCCGGGTACGCCTCCTGCTGCACCGCGCAGCCGTATTGCCGCAATTCGGTGCAATAAAGGTCCGAAGGCTTCTCCCCTGTTTTCACCATTACCGGGCGAAAGGACCGCCGTATCTCAGCCAGCGACTCCAATAGGGCGGCCCCGCTGAGGACGGAAACCGGGCTGTCCGACGCTCCCGCCGCGCGGCAGACCAGCTCCCTCGCCAGCAGCGGAGACAGACCTGCAGCAGCGGAAACCAACCATAGATCCCCGGGCTTGCTCCCATCCGCAGCGGCGATGAGCTGATCCAGCTCCTGCGCACTCATGCGGAAGAAATCCGGCTTTTCCGGTCTTGGCGGCAGGGCGTAATACAGCCCCGGCAGAAGCTGCCGCCTGGAACTCTGCTCTGCATCGATCCTGCGGAGACAATCGATGATCCGTCCGTCTCCGTCGATCAGGACCAGATTCGACGCCCGGCCAAGCATTTCCACCGCCAAGGTCTTTTCCGAGGGGACCCCCAACTCATCCAGGCAGGCAAAACGCATCAGATACAGGCGGTCCATATCCGGCTGCTCCAAAGCCGCGAGCCTTCCCCCGGTGAGATGCTTTCGCAGAAGCATGCAGAACATGGGCGGCTCGGCGGGATTCTCCCTGACGCCGGTCGTTGCATGCACCCTGGCAGTTCCGCTGCCCGCGCTCACCAGCACCCGGCATGGGCCTCCGGGACCGCGCATGGAGAGGAGCAGCACATCCTTTTCCGGCTGCTGGATCCGGTCGATACGGCTGCCCAGGAGTTGCGCGCGGAGCTCTGCCGCCGCGGCGGAGAGAAACAGGGAGTCAATCGGCATAACACCCCTCCAGAATCATCCGAAACAGCGTGCTGACCCGCTCCGTTCTGCCCATGAGATACAGGTAGCCCATCAGGGCCTCCAGACCGGTGGCTTCATGGTATTCCCCGGTCTTCGCATGCCTGGGCATTGAATTCACCCGGGTATTTCTTCCCCGGTGGAAAACCGCCAATTCCTCTTCCGTCAGCGCGGGAAGGATCTGCCGCACATCCCGGGACTGCGCCCCCGCGTTCACCATAGCCACCGAGGCATTATGCAGCCCTGCAGAGGTCTCGTTCCCCTTTTCCGCCAGATACAGCCTCACCAGCAGTTCAAACACCGCGTCCCCCACATGGGCCAAAGCAAGACTGCTCATGGCGTTCACCTGGGCTTTTGACATGACTGGCTGCAGATAATTCTTGTCAGCCATCAACGAACCATTCTCCTTCCCGATAGAACAGCGTTCCGTCTGCATAGAGTTCATTCTCCACCTTGATCTGGATGCCCAGATAATTCCCCACGCCGATGGCTGTGGCGGCCAGCGCTTCCGCGGCCAACGTACGCTGATCGGAACTCCCGGCCAGGAATTCCCGACTCACCTGTATGGTGCAGACTCGCTCCTGTGCCTCCACCCCCAGCAGCCTGGTACCCTCCGGGATCGGGCTGCGGTATCCCCAGGTCCAATCCAGGGAGAGAAGCAGTTCAATGGCACGGCCGGTCATGGAAAGCGTATCGGGATACTCATGGTCGTCCGTGGGAACCGGGACGGCAACCAGTTTGCCGTTAGCCGCCTCCAGATACAGGTCCACCACGAACCAGCCCCACTTCATGAGGACAGGATAGGTGAATTCCTCGGCTTGAGGAAGCGGTTGAGAGAGGAAAATATAGGTATACTCTTCCAGACGCCTTCCCTCAACCGTGATCTGCACCATGTCCACCCCAGGCAGGGAGGTCATGGTATTCACCAGCGAATAGATCATCAGGCGTTCCTCTCTGGGGGAGGAGGGTCTTCCCCGGTAAAACGCTTCCGAGAGGTCAACGGTGCAGATCCCGCCGGAGATATGCAGACTCAGCAGACTTGTGCCTTCCGGAACGGCTGCAGCCGCATCGCTTCTCTGGGGACCGCGGATCAGCTCCTCCGCTGCGTACTCAGCCAAGGGTTTATCCTGGGCGATGGTCAGCTGTCTGCGCTCCGACAGGAGGCAGCTTCCATCCGCGGCCGGGAACCAGAGCTCCAGCTCCGCCTGATAATCGCTCTCCGATGCGCTCTCCCACAGGAGGATGTCCTGCGTGAGCTCCGGCTCCACCGTTTTCCCCTCCACGGAAATGGTCACCCGATCCACTTCCTCCAGGCTGCACAGGGTCATCACCAGGCAGCAGCGCACCAGGGTCTTCCGTACCGGGGGCAGGTTCAGATAGGAGGCGGTCAGATCTACGGTGATCTCCCTGCCCTCCAGGCTGTATGTATTGATATGCAGCTCCTGCGGAAAGGCAGAGTGCATTTTTGTTTTCTCTTCCGGCTCCTCCGCCAGGCGTACCAGGGCCTCGTGGAGCAGGTCTTCCCTGTGCGCCGCAGTATAGGTGACTCTGCCGACGGCGCTGCCGCTGTCATACCCTTCGGACGGAGCCAGATAGTATACGTCGACACTGGGTACGTCCTCGGCGTTTTCGACGGGAGCGCAGCCGGCAAGGAAGAGCAGGAACAGCAAAATAGAAATCCACCGTTTCATATCCGTTCTCCACGCTTTTTGGGCTTGATCATGGGCAGACAGACGGAAAAACGCATGCCTCCGTTTTCCCTTCGCTGCGCACTGACCCGGCCTCCATGCTTTTCCACCGTTTCCTTTACGATGCTCAGTCCCAGGCCGCTGCTTCCCTCGTCCCCGCCGGTCCGGGACTCATCCACCCGGTAAAACCGGTCGAAAATATGGGGCAGCTTCTCCTCCGGGATCCCGATGCCCGTATCATCTACCAGAAGGTAGGCTTCCTCTTCCATAGGGAACAGCAGCACAAGCACCTGGCCTCCCGCCACATTGTATTTGATGGCGTTTTCCACCAGATTGAAGATCACCTGATGCAGGTCGTCAGCGTCCGCCATGACCACGCAGCCCGGATCCAACCGACTCTCCAGCTTCACATCCCTTTCCTGGGCAAGAGGCCGGAGCATTTTCAGCGCTTCCTCCGTCACCCGCTGCAGATCCACCCGCTCCTGTTTGACTTCTGAGGGGTTATGCAGCCGGGTCAGCTCCAGAAGGCGCTGGGTCACCCGACGAAGGCGCTCCGCTTCCCGGCCGATATCGTAAACAAACTCCCGCACCGTAGGCATAGGCATATCGTCCGTCTGCACGATGCTGTCTGCCAGCAGCGTAATGGCTGCCAGGGGGGTTTTCAGCTCGTGGGAAGCATCGGAAACAAAGCGTTGACGCATCGTTTCAGTCTGCTGAAGGCGGTCTGCCAGCACGTTGATTTCCCGGCTCAGTTGCTCCAGCGCATCCTTGCCTCGCACGTTCGCCCGGGCCCGGTAATCCCCTTCCCCCAAGCTGCGCATTGCGCTCAGGATCGTGCGTATCCGTCCGGTCATGAGCATGGAGAGGATCACCGCCAGCAAAAGCGCCGCCGCGATCACCGCGCCGGATATGCGCTCCAGCGTATTCTGCAGATCGGTCACCAGCGCCGCCTGCTCTGCATCATATTCGTACAGGTATACCGTTCCGATGATGCTGCCCCGCGTCACCACAGGAACACAGGCCTTTCCGGTGAGCGCGCCGTCCCGCAGCCTCGCGGAGAAGACATTTTTCCCCTCCAGGGCAAGAATCACTTCGGAAAACAGCACAAAACGCCCCCGGCTCGACGGGCCGTCCACCGAGTCATAGACGATTCGAGCCTCCTCGTCCGTGACGATCACCCGGGCGACCCCGGCCTCATCCAGCAGCTCCATGACCTTCTGTACCTCGTCCGAATGGAGGGTATTCAGCGAAGAGAGGGAGGAGGCGATCAGGGAGGCCTGGTTCTGCATGGTGCTGCACTTGCTCTCGAAGAGCAGGTCGCGGTAGCGTATCACCGGGATCACATTAATGAAGGTCAGACAGAGGAGGATAACTGCAAAATAGCTTACAGCGTATTTCAGCTGTAAGCCATATTGCAGCATCATTTTTTCCCACTTAGTCCTTAAAGTAATAGCCGACACCCCACTTGGTCATGATCTTCTTGGGAGAGGCAGGCTCCATTTCCATTTTTTCTCTCAATCTGCGAATGTGCACGTCAACCGTTCGGATATCGCCCTGGTACTCCGCGCCCCAGATGAGCTTCAGGAGGTTTTCCCGGCTGTAGACCTTCCCGGGGTTCCGCATGAGCAGCTCCACCAGGTCGAATTCCTTGGCGGTGAGCTCGACCTCCTGCCCATCCCGGAACGCCACCCGGCACTCGGGATCGATACGGACGGTGCCGCTTTCCAGGATACCGCCTTTGCTCTCCTCGTCCCTTGTCCCCCGCCGCCGCAGAAGGGCCCTGACCCGGGCTTTCAATTCCAGGATATTGAACGGTTTTGTCACATAGTCATCCGCGCCGTATTCGAAGCCGATGATCTTGTCCGTATCTTCGCTGCGGGCGGTGAGCATGATGACCGGCACCTTGGAGAAGGTCCGGATCTCCATGCAGGCATCCAGTCCGTTCATCCTCGGCATCATGAGGTCCATGATGACCAGGTCGATATTTTGGTTGCGCACCTTCTCCACCGCTTCGACGCCGTCGTAAGCGGTCTCCACCTCATACCCTTCGTTTTCCAGGTTGAATTTGATTCCCTTGACCAGAAGCTTCTCGTCATCCACAACCAAAACTCGCATCAATTACCTTCCTTTTCTCTTTTCTCAGTCTGCGGTGATCCTGTCCCGCAGCGCAGCGTATATCTTCTCGTCAATGCCGGATACCTCGGTGATCTCATAAGGGTAGCGGAAACGGCCAACCGTCCTCCGGTATTCCACGATCCGGTCAGCCAGGACGGGACCGATACCCGGCAGCCCGGCCAGTTCCTTTGCCGATGCCGTATTCAGGTTCAGGCAATCCTTCGGAGCAGGCGACGGCGTCACTTCGATGATCGTCGATCGTCCGACCTCAATGGCCAGGGTACCTGTTCTCTGCCGCAGGAGCATACGGCCGAGGAATAATCCGATGCCCAGACACAGGATGCCAACCAGAGCCACCAGGCAAAAATGCTTCAGGATCCAGGCAATTTTGCCCTTTTGCATCGGTACACGCTCTCCTTCGGGTCACTTTCCCACTCATATATAATAATATCTCATATTTTCTCTTGCAATTCAAGTCTCATCTTTGCTATATTTACATTAGATGAACATATTTTTTTGGTGATTGCCATGAACAAGACAAAGCGTTTTTCCCTGCTCCCTGCGCTGTTGGCTGCGGTACTGCTTCTGCAGCTTATTCTTCCCATGCCCGCCTCCGCAGCGACCGCTCCCCCGGAGATCGACGCCCGGGCCGCGGTGCTGATGGATGCGGAAAGCGGCGACCTTCTCTATTCCCTGCAGCCGGATGATCCGGTCTATGCCGCCGGGCTGACGGTGATGATGACCGCGCTGCTGGCTGCGGAGGCCGTGGAAGCCGGGGATATCGACTACGCAGATCTTGTCGAAGCTACGGATTCCGTTAGAACGGATATCTCCGAGGACGCCGCGATCCAGGGTATTGAGCCCGGGGAAAGCATGAGCCTTCTGCACCTGCTGTACTGCGCCCTCATCGGTTCCGGCAGCGACGCCTGCAACGTCATCGGCACCTATGTGGGGGAAGGCAGCTTATCCCATTTTGTGGACCGGATGAACGCCAGAGCCGGGGAGCTGGGCTGCAAAAACACCCGGTTCGGCAACACCCACGGTCTTCCCCACGCCGGACAGCAAACGACTGCCCGGGATATGGCCCGCATCGCCGCCGCCTTCGTGAAGCACGAAGAGCTTATGAATATCGTCAACACCATTTCCATCGATATCCCGGCGACCAATATTTCCGGAGTTCGCCATCTCAATAACGGCAACTATATCCTCCGGTCGGATTATACCCGGTACTACTACTCCTATGCCAGCGGCATCAAGAGCAGTTATACGGATGAAGCGGGCTTCTGCCTGGCCTCTGCCGTGAAAACAGACGACTCCTATGTGGTATCCATTGTGCTGGGCTGCGTTTCCAAAGAGTCGGAAAGCGGCTTTATGGATATCCAGAGCTTTGTGCAGACCCGTGCTCTGTTCCAGTGGTTTGGGCAGAACTACGGGCTGCGGGAGATCGTCAATCCCATGGCTCCGATCCATGAGGTCAAGGTCGAATTGGGCGAAGGATCCGACACGGTTGTGGTCTGTGCGGAGGGGAATCTGTCCCTCTTCCTCCCCAATGATCTGGTCATTGAAGAGCATTACAAACGGAATATCAAAATTTACAGCGAGCAGCCCGGGGCGGAACCCCTGCAGGCTCCGGTGGAGCGGGGCCAGGTTCTGGGAGAAATGACCGTCACGGATGATGCGGGCAAGGTTTATGGCCCGTTCAAGCTCGTCGCCAATACCAGCATCACCGTGTCCCGCTTTTCCGTGCTCCAGCATAAGCTGAAGGAGACCTTCTCCAGACCCTTCTGGAAGTATGTCATCTGGGGGATCATCGGGATCATTGTCATCTATGCCGTTTTGGTGATCCGCTACAATGTGATCCGGGCAAGGTATCGGAAAATGCGCCGGAAACAGCGCCGGGAGGAAGCCCGCAGCAATTCCGACCGCTGAGGAATTGGCCGCTTTTCCCAGTCAAAAATTATTTTCCCTTTTCCCTTGACAAATCCGCAAAAGCGGGTATAATGACAAACGTGTCTAGCGGGATTGTGTAAGGGTAGCACAGCGGACTCTGACTCCGTATGTGAGGGTTCAAATCCTTCTCCCGCTGCCAAGATAAATGCCGGATTTGTCTACCAAGCAAATCCGGCATTTATTTCGTTTTTGGGACGAAAATCCCCGATTTTCCTTTTATTTCATCGAAAAGTAGCTCCCGCATGGTCCAAAAGATCGTGTGGGAGCTCTTATTATGGCTAAATTCTTCAGGTTTTTAGTCGCCTTTGGTGCAAATGGGTAGTGCTAAAGTCTCGCTTAAAGGTTAAGGCAGAAGGCTTCGAACTTCAAACACGCATAAAAGTTGACAGCGGCAGAAAAAGACTAATATTTACAGTGAAGCAGATAAATGGTAAAATAACGGTCAGTAGTGTTGAAAAAGAAGGTTGATCTGATGACTATCACCTACAAAAAGCTTGTCCGCGATCGCATTCCAGAGATCATTCAGTCATCCGGGAAAAAGTACTCAACAGAGTTTTTTCAGATGTAGAGTATCTGAAGTTGGTGTATGCCAAGCCTGATGATGAACTGGTCGAGTATCATAAGGATCAGAATAAGGAGAGTTCATATGGCTAACACTTCATTTGACATCATCAAAGAGGTCGGCGCGCTGTCTGAGGCGGCCTCCGGTTGGCGAAAAGAGCTGAACCTGATCTCGTGGAACGGCGGCGAGCCCAAATACGACCTTCGCGACTGGGCGCCAGACCATGAGAAAATGGGAAAAGGACTTACTATGACGGCAGAAGAAGCTGAGGCTCTTCTGGCCCTTTTGGAAAAAGAACTGCAGTAATCGATCCTACGAGTATAGAAAATGACCGGCGGAGGCGAATGCAATGCCCGAACTGTCTGTGACAAAAGAATCCGAGCTGACTGACCAGAACAAGGTCGTATCCCTGTTCCGCTTTATTCAAGAGTTGAACAAGCTGAAGCAGAAGGCAGTCCCGAACGTCAAGGACTACCCCTGGTTCTACGCGCTCTCCCGGCTGCCGGATGATCCGGAAAACATCACGCTCCAATATCGAGACCGGGTGGAAAACGAGGAGCCGGGCGTCAGCGCGACGCTGCTTTCCGTCCGAAAGCCGGAATTCAAAAAATGCCCGGAGCCGGATCCGATCTTCCGCGAATGGCTGGAGCCGGGCTGGGACAGCTATAAGCAGAGTGCCGCCGTCCGGGAGACAAGAGAGACGGCCGAGGAGGACAAGCCTCTTCTCAGCCTGTTCGGAGACAAAGAGCGCGAAGAAGCCGAGCCGGAGCACTTCAGCGACAGCGAGGAGCGGGTCAAAGCCTTTGAGGAATGGCAGGAAAAGCGCGCCGCCTGGGTGGAAAAGCAGCGAGTAACAGCGCAGACCCGGAATCTGTTTGCGGATCTCTATCGGCTGTATTTCGAACTGCAAAAGGAATCCGAGACGGAGGAGATCATCGTCGCCAACGGCATGCTCTTCGACCGCTCGAATAAGGATATCCGCCATCCGGTGCTCACACACCGTGTGAAGCTGGACTACGATCCCGACCGCAACGTCGCTTCTATCGAGGACACGGACGCTTCGTCCGAGCTGTATTCCGTCGTGTTCCAGATGATGGAGGACATCAATCTTTCCGCCATCAACCAGCTGAACGCGGATCTGCAGGAAAACGATTATCATCCGCTGGATCGCAACGACACGCCCGGCTATCTGAAGGTGCTGGTGCACCAGCTCTCTTCCGAGAGCATTTTCTGTGAGGGCGCGGCACCCGAAAGATGGTATGCCGAAGGCCGCCTGCTGCTCTCCATGGAGCCGTGCTTCATTGTCCGCAAGCGGCTGGACGGTACGCTGAAGGCCATTGAGCAGATCATCGAGAACGTACAGGAGACCGGCGAAGTGCCTGCTCCCATCCATGATATCGTCAGCGGCGGCACCATTGAGATCCCGGAAGATCTGGGCGAGGAGACCATCGAGGATCAGTTGGCCGCCGTCGGCGGAGAAAGCGTGGATATTCTCCTCTCCAAGGAAGCAAATAAGGAGCAGTTGGAGATCGCCCGCCGGATCGAGCGATATAACGCCGTGCTTGTGCAGGGCCCTCCGGGAACCGGTAAAACACACACCATCGCCAATCTGATGGGCCATTTCCTGGCCCAGGGCAAGAGCGTCCTGGTGACAAGCCACACCAAGAAAGCGCTGAGCGTCCTGAAGGAAAAGGTCGCGCCCGGGCTGCGGAATCTGTGCGTCTCCATTCTGGATGATTCCAACGTGGATATGGAGAGGTCGGTCGACGGGATCACGGACTACATGTCCAGAACGACCTCGTTTGAACTGAAAAAGGAAATGGACGCGCTGGCTGCTGAGCGGCGGGATATCATCGACCAGCTTGCCAGAGTGCGGCGGAACATATTTGCGATCATCCAGCAGGAATGCGGCAGTATCGTGCTGAACGGGGAGGCAATCTCTCCGTCCAAAGCGGCGGCTTTTGTAAGTGAACACGCGGAGGATCTGTCATACATTCCGGGCAGTGTTCGCCTTCGCGCACCGCTGCCCCTGACCTTTGAGCAGCTGAGAGATCTGTATCGGAGCAACGAAGGGATCTCTGAAGCAGACGAAGAAGAGCTTAAATGCGGCATCCCTGATCCTGCCGGGATCCTGTCTCCCACAGATTTTGAGCAGGCATGGACAGCACTCCAGGCGGCAAAGGGAGAAATTGCATCCACAGAGCAGAAGAAAAACTGGCGGGTTCATCTTGATGAAGCCATCGATTGGATCGATCTGACCGGCGAGTTCGGCAAGCTCACCTTCCGGCTTACAGACGATGAAACCCTGCAAGCGCTGAAGGATTATAACGCCTCTTTCGGGCGGATCGAGCAGTGGATGAAGTGTGTTGCCGTCGATGGGAAAAACAGTGGGGCGTATCGTCAGCGCTGGATCATCTTGATGGATCAGATCCGGAAGACCTGTGAGTATGCGGAGTCCGTCGTCACCGAGCAGTTCGGCAAGACGATTGAGCTTGCGCCGGATGCCGATGATACACTGCGCAGCATATATGAAAAGATCCGTGGTATCCTGGCCTACAAGGGGAAACTGTCAAAATGGGATCTGTTTGTAAATAAAGATATCGAGCCCACCTTGACCAAATCCAGTATAGACGGGCATCCCGTTCAAAATGCTGGGGAGTGCGATATAATCCTGCATTGCATGGAACTGAACTCTATGCGGAAGCAGTGCGCTCTCTACTGGGATGAATTGCTCACACCCAATGGCTTGCCTGAGTTTTCTGCGCTGGATGCGAGAAGGCCGGAGGCGATTGCGGCCAACATGCTGCCGCATATCGAGCGGTATCTCGATTGGTACCAGACGGATTATCAGCGTCTGGTCGATCTTCTGGAAGATGCCGGCCTGTCGTCGGATACCCTGTTTATTAAAGATGCGCTGGATTCCGATCTGGTAGCTACCGGAAAGATACTAGATGCTGTTGACCACATCATTCCGTCTGTTTGTGACGTATATGGCGCCGCACTCAGGATCCGGGAAAAGTCTGCGCTCCTCGCTGCATCAAAGCAGGTCTTACTCTCCGGCCAGAGGGCGAGCAGTCAAACCTGCCGCAGAGTCGTTGATATGATGGATGGCGGAGATGTTTCCGGTTATGCTGACGCGTTTGCGGCGTTGGAAAGCCTGTATGAAAAGAATGCTCTGCAACGCAGCCGCGGAGAACTGCTGCGCGCACTTGAGCCCTTTGCCCCGCAGTGGGCAGAGGCTATCCGCGCCCGGGCTGGGATCCATGGTCAGGCGATCGTTCCGGAAACGATAGAGGACGCTTGGAAATGGAAGCAACTGTCGGGAATCGTTGCCGAAATCACCGAGCAGCCTTTTGAGGCGCTTCAGGCAGAGAGCCTTCGACTCAGCAAAGAGTATCGGGATACCACTGCAAGATACGCTGAAAAGAGCGGGTGGTATCACCTGCTTCGCCGCACAGAAGCAGACATCGATATGAAACAGGCACTGCAGGGGTGGAAACAGACGGTCAAGCGGATCGGCAAGGGAACTGGAAAGACCGCACCTGCTCTGAAGGCAAAGGCCAGAGAGCTGATGACAAAATGCCAGAGCGCAGTTCCCGGATGGATCATGCCGATCAATCGCGCTCTGGACAGTCTGAACCCCAAGTCTAACCGTTTTGATATCATTATCATCGATGAAGCCAGCCAATCGGATGTCTCATCACTGGCCATCCTGTATATGGGCAGAAAGCTTATCATCGTCGGTGATGACAAGCAGGTCAGCCCCATGGCGATCGGCGTGGAAGCAGACAAAGTGAGCGCCCTGGAGCAGATGTACATAAAGGATAAGATCCCCAATTCCCATCTGTACAATGCCAAGACGTCCATTTACGATATTGCGGCTACGACCTTCCAGCCGCTGATGCTCCGGGAGCATTTTCGGTGTGTGCCGGAGATCATCGGCTTCAGCAACATGCTCTCTTATGATTACAAGATCAAGCCCCTGCGGGATGCCAGCAACATCGTTCTGCTCCCTGCGGTTGTCAATTACCGGGTGGCCAACGGGCATCGCGAAGGAAAAACCAATCCCAAAGAGGCAAATGCGATCGTAGCATTGATGCAGGCGTGTATTGATCAGCCGGAATATGCCGGAAAGAGCATGGGCGTCATCTCCCTGCTGGGCGACGAACAAGTCAAAGTGATCCAGCAACTGATTGAGCAGAAGATAGATCCCAAAGAAGCCGTCCGCAGGAACATTCTGTGCGGCAATTCGGCGAACTTCCAGGGCGATGAGCGCGACGTCATCTTCCTGAGTGTTGTCGACAGCGGCGAGGGGAACGGGCCGATCCACATGCAGAATTTTGGGCCGGATGATTCCATCAGAAAGCGGTATAACGTTGCTGCCAGCCGTGCCAGAGATCAGCTTTGGGTTGTGGATTCCCTCGATCCGGCAAGTGACCTGAAACCCGGCGACATCCGGAAAACGCTGATCGAATACTCCATCAATCCGCAGACGGCAGAGGTTCGGAGAGCAGAAGTTGAAGCGCGGGCCGAATCGCCTTTTGAATCTGGTGTCGCCAAAACACTGACCGACAGAGGCTATCACATGGTACAGCAGTGGAAAGTCGGCGCATATCGTTTGGATATGGTCGCGGTTTGCGGAAAGAAAACGGTTGCCATCGAATGTGATGGTGAGCGCTGGCACAGCGGTGAGGCGAAGGTTCGTGAAGACATGGAACGCCAAACGATTCTCGAAAGGTTGGGATGGCGCTTCATTCGAATCCGCGGAAGTGAGTATTACCGGAATCCCGAAAAAATCATGGAGCGGGTTATCAGAGAATTATCCGCTTTCGGTATCGAGCCGGAAGAGAGCACTTCAACACCAATTGAAAGCCGTACTTCTGAACTGTTTCAACGAGTTAAGAGCCAGGCAGAGCTTACATTGCTAAAGGAAGACGGGGAAGAGATAGAGCCGATTGAAGATACGATTGCAGGCGCTCTGGATCCAATGGCAGTTATCAGGGAGTTGCCCAAGACGCCTTCACCTCTGCCTCAGGCTCTGGAGAACAAGAAGGACTCTATAGAGCCGTCCGCAGAAGCAGTAAATGACGAAAAGAAAGCTGTTCCCAATGTCAAAACTGACCCAGTCATAAGCAAGCCCGAACCGGAGAAGCGCCCAAAAGTTGTTGTAGAAACTATCTATGCAAGACCCGAGAAAAACCGGCAGCCGACAAAGGCAGAGCGAGTTCCGTCCAAAACACAAACATCCATTTCAGGCGAGCAGACCGTGATTCCCGGGATGGAGGAAAAGAAGCCGAAAGCGTCGGATGTGATCGACCTTCTGAAGCAAAAAAAGATCAAGTATGTCGACAAGCGGCAGAGTAACGGCTCACTGTGGATTATCGGCGGGCGCGAGCTTGATCCTATCGTGAGGGAATGCCGAAAGCTTGGCATCTCTTTCCGGTACAAAGAAGACGGGGGAAAGCAAACCGGCTACAAGCCCGGCTGGTGGGCAAAATAAAAAATGAAGGTTTGTTTTCCAGCTGGAATTATCAAAGCGATAGAGAATTGTGAGAAAAAGGTATAAATCATTGGCATGCAACAAATTTGTACCAGTTGCAAGGCGGTTAAGTGTGGTCAAATAGTACATCCAATTGATGGACACCTTTTGGTGCAAATACCCTCCTCTGGACACCTTTTGGTGCAACACAGGCAAAAGAAAGCAGTGATTTGGTCAACAAATTGCAGCTGTCAAGCAAAAGTAGACAAACAAAAAGAAGAAGCTAAGAGAAGCCCAGTTCGGTCCTGTACTGAACTGGGCTTTTGTA
>JBGUZS010000224.1:0-10846 GCA_045223835.1 Oscillospiraceae bacterium
GCAGGCGTAACGCCTGAATCACCCTGCGGGGCAGCATGGAACAGGAACAGCGGCTCCGGCTTTCGCCGGGGCCGCTCAATGTGTCGACAAACCACGTTTTGTCATTGCGAGGAGTACGCGCACGTCCCTGCGAGGGGCCCTCGCGCGCGGAATGGAGCAAACGACGTGGCGATCCGTTCTCTCGTCCCCTTGGTCAGGTTAAAAGCATAAGGACGGGAGTTGCGGATTGCCACAACCGGTGACATCGGTCACCGGTTTCGCAATGACCATTTTCGTTGGTCTGGTACTTTGTCTATAGCCTGAGGACGCGGGCGTTTGCCCGCGTCCCTTTTGTCTGCTCGTTTATTGATACACGCTCTTGAACGCTTTGTAGGTCTTCTCCATCCCCTCCCGGAAGGGGGTGTAGGTCACGCCCAGCTCCCGGGTGATCCGGTCGCCCCGGTACAGCTCGCTCTCCTCCGCCGCCAGGGGGAAGGGCACAGGGATATTCTCCCGCAGCACCTCCTCCACCGTCACCGGCCGGGTGACAAAGGGGATATCGCTCACCGCCGCCAGGGTATCCGTATAGGAACCGTAATCCAGCGTCTCCGGGGCGGCCAGATTATAGATCTTCCCCGCCGCCTCCGGTCTGACGATGCAGGCCAGGATGGCCTCCGCCGCATCCTTCACAAAGACGAACTGGAAACGGGAAGCGGCGTCCCCGGGCACGGGGATATCCTGCCCCTGCACGATGCGCTGGATATACCAGGATTCCCTTGGCGCATAGTTATAGGGGCCGTAGATGAAGGCGGGACGCAGGATCACGGGCTCGATGCCCCGCTTGGCGCATTCCTCCTTCAGCTCCCGCTCCAGCAGGACCTTGTTCCAGATATACTCCGCCGCGGGACCCGTACCCAAGGCGTCCTGCACAGGCGCGGTCTCATCCGGGATCACCCCCGGCTGCCGCCGGTAGACGTCCGCCGTGCTGATGAGGATATACCGCTTCACGGAGCCGGGAAGATGGTCCAGGAGGAAGGAAATATCCCCCGGGGCATAGGCGCACAGGTCCACCGCCGCATCATACTCCCCCTCCGGCAGCCGGGAAAGGCCGGCGGGGTCATGCCGGTCGCTCCGATACTCCCGCAGATGGGGATAATGGGTCATGGCATACCGGCCCCGGTTCACCAGAGTCAGCTCCATGTCCTCCCGCCGGGAGGCAAAGATGCAGAATATCCTCCCCAGAAAATAGCTGCCGCCCATCACCAGAACATTATAGGCCATGATTCTTCTCCATTCACTGACAAGGGCATGGGAACGGACAGTTCCCATGCCCAAAGGTTTCCTTAAGCCTCGCAGAGTTCGCGCTCGCAAGCGCGAAGACAATCGAAATCTGTTTTCGGGCGGAATTCATTTCCGCTCGAAAACCCTGCTCGCGGAGCGGACTGTGCGAGCGCAGCGAGTGCGGGGAGCGAAGCGCAATCTATCAACGCAGAGCCCAGCGAAGCGGGTCTGCGTTGAGTGCTTTTAAATATTGTCGCTGGTCTTATCGAAGTACTTCTTGATATCGAAGGTGCCCAGCTCCCGGCCGAAGGCGCCGGTGATATTCAGGCTCAGGCCGTTATGGCCCACGCCGAAGAAGAACCCGCCGTCATGAAGGGTCTTGGGGTTGATGACCACCAGGCCCTGCATGCCGTTGCAGTTCTCCTCCACCCACTCGAAGATATAGGCGTCGTCCCGAAGCTTGATGTAGTAGCAGGGGCTGGACCAGGTGGCGCCGCCGCTGTTATCCCCCTGGAAGATGGTCCAGCTGGAGCTCTCGGGAGAGCTGTACACATGGATGGAGCTCATCTTATCGCTGTACGCCCAGGAGAAGCACTTGCCCACCAGATCGGTGGTGAAGTGGTGCCGGCGGGCAAAGGGCGGCTTGATATTGCCGTACTCCAGGGTGCCGAAGTTGACCTTGGAGCCGATCTCCCATTCGCTGTGCCAGTTGCCGATCTGGGCCCGGACGGTGGTGGTGAGGCCGGTGGAGAAGTCGCAGGCATGGGTCAGGTTGGCCCAATCGGGGTCGTCCGTGACCATATGGGAGAAGAAGTAGATATCCTTGGCGGGCTCGAAGCAGATATACTTGGCTTCCTTCCATTCCCCGTCGTTCTCCCGGTACTTCAGGTACCGCTCGCTGAACACATCGTATTCGTACACGGTGCTCTGGTCGCCGGTCCAGGGGGCGATGGCGTGCTTTTCCATATCCAGCTTGACCTTGAACTTCTTGCCGATCAGGAACTTGGAGAAGGGCAGGGTGTTCTTACTGGCCATGATGTTGGGGCCGTCCACCTCGAAGATGCGGTGGGCCTCATTGGCGTGCTTCAGGGCCTCCTCATGGGACATGGGAATATCGATATCCATGGGCCGGTAGGCGTAGCGGCCGCCCTTGCGTCCCGCCAGGCGGGCCATGGGGGGTTCCTTATCCCCGAAGGTATAGATGCTCTCCAGATGCGCCGCGTCGCCGGTGATCTTGATATCGGCGGTATGGAGGGTGTAAACGAAATTGTCATCCTCGTCGAAGCCGAACTCCAGACCGATGGCCTTATCCTCGAAGAAGTTCATGACCTCCAGCCAGAACTTGCCGGAGAATTCCACCTCGCCCCGGCTGAAGATATAGTTCTCATCGTCGATCTTCAGGTAGTCCGCGGGGTTCGCCATGGTGATGCCGCCCATTTTGTCCCCCAGCTCCACCAGGGTGCAGCAGACCACGCTGGGGAAGAAGGTCAGCATCTCGTAGCCCGTGCAGAACTTCCAGTACAGGCCGCGGCCTTCGATCCGGTTGGTGGTGGTGTTCAGCGCGGGCTTCTCATTATCGCCGAAATCCGCCCAGCCGAAATAGTACTGCCGCTGGATCTCCCGGGGCACATCCCGGTAATAATCCGGCTCCTTGTCGCCGAACAAACTGCCGCCCACGGCCACCCGGATGCCGAACCAGGTCTCGAACACGGTGATGGCGTTGGTCCGCCAGTCCAGCACCGTATGCCAGCCCCGGGTGGTGCCGGGCACCAGATGGCTGAACACGGTCACATGGTCCAGGGTGATGGCGGAATAGGGCGCGGTATACTCTTCGCCGTTCTCGGTGCAGACCAGGGTCTCCTTATCCTTGAAGACATAGTCCAGCTGCTTGGGGGCAAACTCCCCTTCCAGCCTGGCCTTGAAGGATTTTCCCGCCAGAATGCCGCAGTCCCCGCCCGCGGGACGGCGCTGGACGTCTACCTTCCGGGCAACCTCTTCATCCGTCAGGGGGTTGAACTTGGTAAAGAACATCTGCTTTTGACCTCCGTTCATTTCGTTTTTTTGGTTTCCTGTATAGGATAGATTATAGCCTCTCCCCGTGGCCGCGTCAAGGCAAAAGGAAACCGCCTCCGGCAAATGCCGGAGGCGGCGGGCAGGCTGAAAAGCGCGAGATTACATATAGCCCTGCTTCTCGTACTGGAGGGGGCTGCGGACGATCTGGCTCCGGTCGATGCCGAAATGCTTGGCATTGTATTCGTCGATGGCGTCCATGATGCAGTCATACACGCCGTCGTAAACGCTGCCCGGGCCGCCCTGGGCGATGCAGGGGATGAAGGCCTTGGGGGTGCAGGCATCCAGGAGGGTCCAGACCTTCTTCTTGGTCTCCTCGGGATTCCAGCCCTCGTAGTCGAAGTCCGCCCCGTCGAAGCCGCCCATGAAGCCGATCTTCCCGCAGTACTTCCGGGTGAGCTCCGGCAGGTTGTTGGAGCTCATGCAGCCCTGCCAGACGTCGATGCCCATTTCGATCATGGCGGGCACCAGGGTGGCGCCGTAGCTGTCGCTGTGGTGGACGACGAGCTCCACGCCATGGGACTTGTAGTAGCCGTAGATCTCCTTATAGGGCTCCACGAAGAAGTCCTCGAACATGGCGGGGCTCATGAAGGTGCTGGTGCGGCTGCCCCAGTCGTCATGATGGAACAGGGCGTCGGGCTGGAGCTTGGCGCAGATCAGCTCCGCCAGGCGCAGCTCATAATCTGTGAGGTACTTGATCAGGTCGTGCATCTCATCCGGATACTCGTAGAGGTTGATCATGGTGTTCTGGATCTCGCCCAGATGATGGCACTGCTCGAAAAGGCCGGGGGCGATAAAGGGGGCCTTCCAGGCCAGGTTGCTGTCCACCTTGTCCAGAATTCCCTTGATCATAGCCCATTCTTCATCCGGAAAATCCAGGCCGGGGGCATGGACATAATCCTGCCAATGCTCGATATCCTTGATGACGATCTTATCCGGCGTGTGCACCGGGAAGGCGCCGGGGGTACCCAGAGGGTAGGAGTTGGTGACGCCCCAGGCGTTCACCACGTTTTCCTCCCCGTACTTGGGGGAGGTGCTGTGGAACATGGCGGGATGGAGCACCAGGCGAAGGGCCTCGTACTGGTTGGCGTAGCGGTCGGGATTCAGGCCCTTGGCCGCCTCATAGAAATTTTGTTTCGGACTCAGCATAATCAGTTACCTCTCCATTCTTTGATCGCTTCTCTGCGGCATTGTTCGTTGGGTGCATTATATCAAGCCCATGTCGCCGGGTCAAGGGCAATACTCGCTCCGGGGACCCCGGTCTTTCCGCAGAAATCGGCCGGCAGCTCAGGCTGCCGGCCGAAACAGGGTTCTTTCCCTGCATTCCGCAGGGGATCCGATTCTGTCCCTTACGCGGCGATGTCCGCGAACATGAAGTACCAGTAGCCGTAGGCGGAATGCCACATGCCGGTGATCTTGGCGCTCTGGAGATAGAAGTCGGTGTAGTAGGCCACGGGGATGCAGCCGGCGGTATCCATCAGGATATCCTCAGCCCGGTGCAGGGCCGCGGAGCGCTCGTTCACATCCATGGTGGAGCGGGAAATATCGATGGCCGCATCGAAATCGGGGTTGTTGTACTTGCCGTCGTTATTGCCGTTGGAGGAGTACAGCAGCTCGATCATGTTGGAGGGGTCGGAGTAGTCGCCCACCCAGCCGTTGCGGGCGGCCATGTAGTCGCCGGCCCGGCGCATGGGGGTGAAGGACGCCCATTCCACGATCTCCACGGAGAGGTCGATGCCGATCTGCTTCCAGGCCTCCTGCAGATACTCCGCCACCACCTTGTGGTAGCCGGAATCATTGGTGGAGTAGGTGATCTTCAGATCCAGGCTGTCGGCGCTGCCGCTGTAGCCGGCCTCCTGCATCAGCTTTTTGGCCTCTTCCAGGTTCGCGTTGTAATCGGAGCTGATGTAGGGCTTGCCGCCGTTGGCATGATCATAGAAATCGCCGCCCGCGGGATCAGCCCAGCCGGGGCCCATGAAGTTGTAGGCCGCCACATAGGTGCCCTGCATGATGGTGCCGGCCACATACTCCCGGTCGATGGCGAGGCTCATGGCCTTGCGGACCCGGGCGTCGCCGAAGGGCTCCTTGGTGCAGTTCAGGTTCAGGTAGTAGGTGCCCAGGATGGGATCGATATGGAACTCCTTGTTGTTCATCAGGGAGGGGATCTCCTCGGTGGGCACGTCCTTGATGAAGAGGGCTTCGCCGGTCTGGTAGGCGCTGTAGGAGGCGTTGGAATCCTCAATGAGGAGCCACTTGATGCCGTCCAGCTTGATGGCGCTCTTGTTCCAGTAGTTGGGGTTCGCCTTGGTGAGGATGTGGCTGCCGGGCACCCACTCGGTGATCATGAAGGGGCCGTTGGACACATAGGTCTTGGGGTCGACCGCCCAGCCGTCGCCGTTCTTCTCCACGGTGGCGGGATTCACCGGGCTCAGGGTGGCGAAGGCGGCCAGACTCTCAAAATAGGGGCAGGCGGCGCTGAGCTTCACCACGAAGGTGGTGTCGTCCGGAGCGGAAACGCCCAGAGCGGAGGGCTCCATCTCTCCGTTGAACACGGCGTCGAAGTTCTCCACAGGCCACAGGACCGTGTCGGCATAGGGGGCAGCGGTGGCCGGATCCGCCACGCGCTGCCAGCTGTACACGAAGTCAGAGGCCTTGAAGGCGGAACCGTCGGACCACTTCAGGCCCTTCCGCAGATGGAAGGTCCAGGTCAGGCCGTCCTCCGTGTGCTCCCAGGTCTCGGCGCAGCCGGGGGCGATGGCGCCGTTCTGGTCCACGGTGAGCAGGCACTCAAAGGTGTGCAGCAGCATATTGCCGCCGTCCACGGCGCTGTTCAGCGCCGGATCCAGCGTCTCGGGGTCGGGACCCACCTGCACACTCAGGATCTTCTCCGCCTTCTCCTGCTTGCCGCCGTTGCCTCCGCAGGCGGACAGCACCAGGCAGATGACGAGGACGATCGCAATGACAGATGCGTACTTTTTCATTTTTCTTCCTCCTCTAAAAATTCCTCCGATGGATATATAAAATCCGCCTTCTCCTTTCCCGAGGGGGAAAACGGACTTTATCCGAAGATGGCTCACTGCACCTTGTCCAGATGATGGCAGGCGCAGTAGTGTCCGCTGCCCACGCTCTTCCACTCCGGCTCCTGCTCGCCGCAGAGCTTGTCCGCATACGGGCAGCGGGTGCGGAAGCGGCAGCCCGAGGGCGGAGCCACAGGGCTGGGGATATCCCCCTGCAGGACGATGCGTTGGGAATTCCGGCAGGTCTCCGGGTCCGCGATGGGAATGGCGGAGATCAGGCTCCGGGTATAGGGATGGCAGCTGTGGAAGGCGATTTCATTGCTGTCCCCCAGCTCCACCAGCTTGCCCAGATACATGACGCCGATCCGGCGGGAGATATGCTTCACCACGCTGAGATCATGGGCGATGAACAGGTAGGTCAGGCCGAATTCATGCTGCAGATCCTCCAGCATATTGATGACCTGGGCCTGGATGGATACGTCCAGGGCGGAGATGGGCTCGTCGCAGACGATGAACTCCGGATCCACGGCCAGGGCGCGGGCGATGCCCACCCGCTGGCGCTGACCGCCGGAGAACTCATGGGGATAGCGGTTTGCATGCTCGGAATTCAGTCCCACCCGCTCCAGCATCCGGATGATCTTGTCCCGCCGTTCCTCCCGGGAGGAGGCCAGATGGTGAACGTCGATGGCTTCCCCCACGATATCCCCCACGGTCATGCGGGGATCCAGGCTGGCATAGGGATCCTGGAAGACGATCTGCATCTTCCGCCGATAGGGCAGCATGTTCGCGCTGACCCGCTTCCCGTATACGGGGTCTCCCCGGCTGTCCAGCTCGGGGTCCCCGTTCTCATCCCGCAGGGGCACGTCGCCGGAATCGAAGATGGTCTCGCCGTCGTAGATGATCCGCCCCGCGGTGGGCTCATAGAGCCGGAGCAGGGTCCGGCCGGTGGTGGTTTTGCCGCAGCCGGATTCGCCCACCAGGCCCAGGGTCTCCCCCTTTCGGATATAGAAGGAGACGTCGTCCACGGCCTTCACGTAGGACTTCTTGAACAGTCCGCTGCCGGAGACAGGGAAATACTGCTTCAGGTTCTGGATCTCCACCAGCTTTTCCGCTTCTCCCATTAGCCCATCTCCTTCCCGCCGCCCAGGAATTCGGCCTTGCCGTGCATCCAGCAGGCAGCATAATGGATATCGCTGAAATACGCGTAAGGGGGCATCTCCCGGAGGCAGATCTTCATGCACTGGGGACAGCGGGGGGCGAAGGGGCAGCCCGCCGGAGGATTCAGCATATCCACCGGGGTGCCCTCTATGGCCACCAGGCGCTTGGATTCCTTATCCCGGATATTGGGCACGCTGCGCAGCAGGCCCTTGGTGTACTCATGCCGGGGACGGTAGAAGATATCGTCCGTGGAGCCGCACTCCACCACCTTCCCCGCATACATCACCGCGATGCGGTCGCACATGGAGGATACGATGCCCAGGTCATGGGTGATGAGGATCACCGCCATGCCCAGCTTGTTCTTCAGCTCCATAATGAGCTCCAGGATCTGGGCCTGGATGGTCACGTCCAGGGCGGTGGTGGGTTCGTCCGCAATGAGCAGCTTGGGCTCGCAGGCCAGGGCCATGGCGATCATCACCCGCTGGCGCATGCCGCCGGAATGCTCATGGGGATACTGCTTCATGCGCTTCTCCGGCTCATTGATGCCCACCAGCCGCAGCAGCTCGACAGCCCGTTCCCGGGCCTCCGCTTTGCTCTTATCCGTGTGCAGCAGGATGGCCTCCATGATCTGATCCCCGATGGTATACACGGGGTTCAGGGAGGTCATGGGATCCTGGAAGATCATGGAGACTTCCTTGCCCCGGATCTTCCGCATCTCCTTTTCCGTGAGCTGCTCGATATGGTGGCCGTTGAATTCGACGGTGCCCCCGACGATCTTTCCGGGGACGGGGGTGATGCCCATGATGCTGTAGGAGGTGACGCTCTTGCCGGAGCCGGATTCCCCCACGATCCCCAGGACCTCCCCCTCGTCCAGGTACATAGAGACGTCGTTCAGGGCCTTCACTTCCCCCGCGGGGGTGAAGAAGCTCAGCCGTTCATTCCTGATCTCGACCAGATGCTGGCTCATCCCGCTCCCTCCTTACTTCTTCATCTTGGGGTCGAAGGCGTCCCGGAGGCCGTCTCCGAACAGGTTGAAGCTCAGTATGATGAGGCTGATGAGCACAGCCGGAGCGATCAGTAGATAGGGGTAGGTGTTCATGCCGTTGATGGCGGTGCTGGCCAGGCTCCCCAGACTGGGCAGAGGCACCGCCACGCCCAGACCCAGGAAGGAAAGGTAGCTCTCCGTAAAGATGGAGGAGGGGATCTGGAGGGTGGTGGTGACGATCAGGGTGCCGATGCAGTTGGTGAGGAGGTGCTTCCGCACGATCCGGCCGGTGCCGGCGCCCAGAGCCCGGGCCGCGGTGACGTATTCGCTCTCCCGCAGGACCAGGACCTGACTGCGCACGATGCGGGCCATGCCTACCCAGTACAGCAGGGCAAAGACGATGAAGATGCTCACCAGGTTCGGGCCTACCACGCCGATCCAGCGGAAGGCGGGCTGCTCGGACACCGCCTTCAGAGGCTCCTTCAGGGCAAAGGAGATCAGGACGATAAGCAGCACATCCGGGATGGTATAGATGATATCCACGATGCGCATCATGATGATATCCACCCAGCCGCCGAAGAAGGCGGCGATGGAGCCGTACAAAGCGCCGATGATCAGGATGATGGCGGCGGCCACCAGGCCGACGGTGAGGGAGATGCGGCTGCCCACCATGATCCGCACGGCGTAATCCCGGCCCAGCTTATCCGTTCCCAGGTAATGGGGGGTGAGCTTCTCCCCCGCCGCGATCCGCTCCTGCTCCGCCTGGGACCAGGTCATGGGGCGCAGATTCTCCGCCCCCTTCTGCTGCTGATCATAGGAATAGGGATAAAAGCTGGGTACGATGAAGGAAAAGAACATGATCACGATGATGACCACCAGGCTCACCATGGCTACCTTGTTCTTCACCAGCCGCCGCAGGCTGTCCTTCCAGAAGCTCACGGAGTCCCGCATGATGACGAGGCTCTGCTTTTCCTCCTCCGAGGCGGGCAGGAAATCCTCTGCCTTCAGCTGCAGCGACAACAGATTCTTGCTCATTCCTCCGCCCCCTTACTTCAGATTGATCCTGGGGTCGATGATCTTGTAGACGATATCCACCAGGAAATTGATCAGGACCATCAGGGTGGCGAGGAAGATGGTGGTGCCCATGATCATCATATAGTCCCGGTTGGTGATGGAGCTGACGAACTCGCCCCCCAGGCCGGGAATGGTAAAGACCTTTTCAATGATGAAGGAGCCCGTGAGGGTATAGGCCATCATGGGACCCACATAGGTGACGATGGGAAGGATGGCGTTGCGCAGAGCATGCTTGAAGAGGCTGACGAGCTCCGAAACGCCCTTGGCCTTGGCGGTGCGCATGTAATCCTGCCCCAGCACATCCAGCATGGAGGAACGCATGAGCCGCACGATGTAGGCGGTGGGGTAGAAGGCCAGGGCAAAGACGGGCATGACGTAGTTCTTCCAGGTGGTCAGCCCCACGGTGGGGAACCAGTTCAGCTTCACCCCGAAGAAATACATGGAAAGGGAGCAGACCACGAAGCTGGGCACCGCGATGCCGATGGTGGCGATGACGATGATGGCGCTGTCCGATACCTTGCCCCGGTTCAGGGCGGCGATGCAGCCCACGGGGACGCCCACAATGAGGGCCACCAGCACCGAGATGCCGCCGATCCTGGCGGAGACGGGGAACTTGGTCATGATGATATCGATGACCTCCCGGCCCCGCTGCTTCAGGGAGGGGCCGAAGTCCCCATGGAGGATGTTTTTCATGTAGGTGAGGTACTGCCTGAACAGAGGCTGATCCAAGCCGAACTTGGCCTCCAGGGCCGCCTTGGCCTGGGGACTGATGGACTTCTCCGCCTCATAGGGCCCGCCGGGCACCGCGTTCATGAGGAAGAAGGTCAGTGTGGCCACGAGAAAGATGGTCAGGACTGCCATGAGCAGCCGCTTGATGATGTACCTTGTCACGCCGATGACTCCGTTTCTGCAAGCATGATGAACGCCGCTCCCGGGAAAAGATCGCTCCCCCAAAGGCACAGCGTCGGTCCGCGTTGTCTAAATGGGTGAATCGCTGATTGAATGAATATTTGAATGAATATATGCAATCTTAGCCTCTTTTCCCGGTCCTGTCAAGCTTTCCCCGCCTTTTGTCCCCCGGAAGCAGGGCAAAGATAAGCCGGCGGCTCTCGCCGCCGGCCAGGATCCGCTGCGTCTCTCCTGTTGTGGCAGTACTGAATCCATTCTGGCAGAACATCTTCGGGGAGGATGTGTCCCGGCAGCTTCAGAGACGGTGTTCGAAAGCTGTCTGGTGCGGCAGTTCACAGTCTTTTCCCCTCAAACCTTGAATAATACCTGGCGG
>JBGUZS010000225.1:0-4087 GCA_045223835.1 Oscillospiraceae bacterium
ACATAATCCAGGCCCACGTCCCAGAGCGCCTGGATCTTGGGCTGGATCTTGGGCTGGTTCTCAAAGAAACGAAGGGCCTCGTCGACCTTCATTTCCAGAACCTCATAGATGTTCTTCCCCTTGAAGCGGACCTCCAGGGTCTCCCGGTTATACCGGCGGCCCTTGCACACCTCGCAGGGTACATAGATATCCGGCAGGAAATGCATCTCGATCTTCAGCACCCCGTCCCCGCTGCAGGCTTCGCACCGGCCGCCCCGCACGTTGAAGGAGAAGCGCCCAGGCCCGTAGCCGCGGCTCCGGGCATCCGGCGTATCCGCGAAGAGCTCCCGGATATCGTTGAACAGGCCGGTATAGGTGGCGGGATTGGACCGGGGGGTCCGCCCGATGGGGGCCTGATCGATGCTGATGATCTTATCCAGGTATTCGATCCCACGGATCTCCCGGTATTTCCCGGGACGGCAGCGCACCCGGTTCAGCTTCGCCGCCAGGGCCCGGTAGAGGATCTGGTTCACCAGGGAGGATTTCCCGCTGCCGCTCACCCCGGTGACGCAGGTGAAGGCCCCCAGAGGAATGCGCACGTCGATATCCTTCAGGTTATTCTCCTGCGCGCCCAGGATCTCCAGCCAATGCCCGTTTCCGGGTCTTCGGGCGGGGGGCACGGGGATCCGTTTCTTCCCGCTGAGATACTGGCCGGTGACGGACCTTTCGCAGGCGATCACGTCCTCCAGGGTTCCGGCGCACAGGACCTCCCCGCCGAAATTCCCGGCCCCCGGGCCGATATCCACGATATAATCTGCCGCCCGCATGGTCTCCTCATCGTGCTCCACCACAATGAGGGTATTCCCCAGATCCCTGAGGCGCTTCAGGGTCTCCAGGAGCTTGGCGTTGTCCCGCTGATGCAGGCCGATACTGGGTTCGTCCAGGATATACAATACGCCCATGAGGTAGCTGCCGATCTGGGTGGCAAGTCGGATGCGCTGACTCTCCCCGCCGGAGAGGGTGCCGGCCTGGCGAGAAAGGGTGAGATAGTCCAGTCCCACATTCCGGAGGAAGCCCAGCCGCGCCCGGATCTCCTTCAGGATCCGGTCAGCGATCATGGCGTCCTGCCCCTCCAGCCGAAGCGTATCCAGGAAGGCTAGGGCTTCGGTGACGGATTTCTCGGTGAAATCCGCGATGCTGATGCCCCCCACGGTGACCGCCAGGGCGGTATCCTTCAGCCGTTTTCCGCCGCAGACCGGGCAGGCATACTCGGACATGTATTCCTCCAGCTCCGCACGCATGGAGCTGCTCTGCGTCTCCTGATACCTGCGCTTCAGGTTGTTCACGATGCCCTCAAAGGGCTGATAGAAGGTGCCGATGCCCCGCTCCCGTTCATACCGGAGCTCCAGCTTCTCCCCGTCCGTCCCGTAGAGGATGGCGTTCAGGGCCTCCTGGGACATATCGCATACGGGCGTCGTGAGCTTAAAGCGGTACTTCCGCCCCAGGGATTCATAGTACATCCGGGCGATGCCGTCGCTCTTGGCATTGCCCCAGCCCGGGGCAAGGATGGCCCCGTCCGCGATGGAGAGGGCGGTATTGGGGATGATCCGGTCCGGGTCCACCCGGAGCCGTGTACCCAGACCGTCGCACTCCGGGCAGGCACCGTAGGGGTTGTTGAAGGAGAACATGCGGGGCGGCATGTCCTCGATGCTGATCCCGCAGTCCTCGCAGGCATAGTTCTGGGAAAAGGTCAGATCCCTTCCTTCATCCGGCAGGTTTGCCACAACGATGCCCCCGGCCAGGCCGGAAGCGGACTCCACGGAATCTGTCAGGCGGCGGGCGATATCCTCCCGGATCACCAGCCGGTCCACCACGATCTCGATATTGTGCTTCTTGTTCTTGTTCAGCTTGATCTCTTCCGAGAGGTCGTACTGGATGCCGTCCACCCGGCAGCGAACATAGCCGCTCTTCCGGGCGTCCTCAAATTCCTTGGCGTACTCGCCCTTTCGCCCCCGGACGATCGGGGCCATTACCTGGATGCGGGTGCCCTCCGGCAGCCGCATGAGCTGGTCAACGATCTGGTCTATCGTCTGCTGGCGGATCTCCTTGCCGCATTTCGGGCAGTGGGGGATGCCTATCCGGGACCAGAGCAGACGGAGATAGTCGTAAATCTCCGTCACGGTGCCTACCGTGGAACGGGGGTTCCTGGAGGTGGTCTTCTGGTCAATGGAGATGGCGGGGGACAGGCCGTCGATATAATCCACATCCGGCTTATCCATCTGCCCCAGGAACTGCCGGGCATAAGAGGAGAGGGATTCCACATATCGACGCTGACCCTCGGCGAAAATGGTATCGAAGGCCAAGGAGGATTTCCCGCTTCCGGATAAGCCGGTGAAGACCACCAGTTTATCCCTGGGGAACTCCAGATCGATGTTTTTCAGGTTGTTGGTCCGCGCGCCGTGGATGCTGATATTTTCTCGCATAACTGCCTCTGCACGATGAAAATGAGAAAAGGAAGAATCCTTGTATTAAACTATTATATACGGAATTCTCCGCCATTTCAATGGCGGAGAATGGATTATTTCAGAGGGACGCGGTTATTCAATGAACCCCCTGCGCCGGGCCTCTTCGATCATCCGGGGGTGGATCGGCGGATAGGTCCAGTTTTCCACCGGCTTATCCGTGATCAAAATCCTTTCGATCTCGCTGTGCAGCTCGGGTTCAAACTCCCGGATCTCCGCAGAATAGAGCATCCCGAAGCTCTCCTCCCCATTGAAGTTTCCCGGCGCGGTGATGGAGTAAACGCAGACCGGCTCTATGCTGTAGCTCAGCGCCCCCGTCTCCTCGTACAGCTCCCGCCTTGCCGCCTCCAGGATCTCTTCGCCGGCCTCCCGGTGTCCGCCGGGAAGCTCATAAGTCTCCCGCCCTTTTTGCTTGCAGAAAACCCAGCTCCCCCCTGTTCTTGCAATGATGACCGCAAAGCGCAGCACCGCGTCATCCGCATGGTCATAGAATCTGACCTCAGCGCCGTCAAACCAGGCCATTGTATGCTCCTCCCTCCCTCAGTTTATGTCGAAACGGAGTCGCAGAATAGCATGAGCGCCGCCGTTTGTCAAGAGAGATTTGCCGATATGCCGGGCCCTGCCTCCATTTCCCATCGAACCGTCAATCCGATCGGATTGCGGGAGGTGGTCCCTCTGCCTCAAGCGAAGCATCGCCTTGGCCGGAACCGCTTGACCGCTCTGCGGCGCCGGGTTTATTTCAGCTCCACGATCCAGCGGTCCCCATCCTGACGGTAATAAAACTCGCTCAGGTCCTCCTCCTGAAAAACCCGGAGCATAATCTCCATATCCTCTGCCAGCCTGCGGTGAGGCAGACTTTCCAAGGGCTCCCACCATACTTCGCCCTCTTCTGAAGAGCAAAGCGTTCCGGAAAACCGGTCTGCGCGATAGAACATCACCACATAGCGCTGCCCATCGGCGTACCAGTCCTTGACGCCCACCAGCCGGGGCGCGGAAATGGTCAGGCCGGTTTCCTCCCATACCTCTCGGATCACCGCCTCCGCGAAGGATTCTCCCTCCTCCACATGACCGCCGGGGAACGTGATGCCCGGCCAGGCGGGATCATTCCGATCCTGCACCAGCACCCGACCTCCTTCGCAGACCATGCACATATTGGTAAATACTGCCGCCTCTGTTTTTCCCATGGCTTATTCTCCTCACCCTTGATGCTTGAATACCGGAAATATTATAATACACCCATTGAGCAAAAGCAAAGACAACGGTCACAAATGCAACCGTTGTCTTTGCGTTGGCGCCGTGCCGGCGTCGGAATAGACCTCACGGGCTGCGTTACCGCGGTTTGCGTAAGCGCCGCGATAACGCGCAGACGTTCGGTCATTCCTCCTTTTCAAATCGAATCATTGATTCGATTTGAGTACGGGGGGTGAATATCCATTAAACCAAAGAAATACAGTGACGGAACCGCTTTTCGGACTTGGCTGGCTCCAGCTGAAAAAAACAGCAGCCGCATTTCTGCAGCTGCTGTCTTTGTGTTGGCGCCGTGCTATCTTCCCGGGCCGTCGCCAGCCAAGTATTGTCGCCACTGA